>NZ_JBDTJZ010000056.1:0-6845 GCF_039935595.1 Mucilaginibacter sp.
TATCACTATACCCACCATGATATCCTGTGTTTGATATTGTGATTTGAGAGATAGTAGCGTGGTCATGGTTCCTGCACCGGCTATGAGCGGGAAGGCAAGTGGTACAATAGAAGCCGTTTGCGGCATATCATCGGCTTTAAACAGGTTAATGCCTAATATCATTTCCATGGCGATGATAAATATCACAAGCGAGCCTGCTATGGCGAATGATGCCACATCCAGGCCGATAATATCCAGTAGTTTATCGCCTACCAATAAAAACACGATCATCAGCACTAACACTACTACGCTTGCTTTTTCTGATTCGATATGACCGGCGCGATGACGCATTTCGATAATAACAGGAATAGCCCCCAATATATCAATGATCGCGAAGAGGATCATGGTAATGGATAGTATCTCTTTGAAAATAAATGGGTGCATAATTTATTCTTTTTAAATACGATTGATATAAAGCTACTGGTAAAAGTGATAGAAACAAAAAAGGTTCTGACAAACCAGAACCTTTTTTGTTTAATGTTATGCCATCGGTGGTGGCGTGTCTGTCGGAATACTAACTATACCTTTCCTTATCAATGAATGATGTTTGCTATAGGCAAAATATATGATCAGTCCTATCGCCATCCAAACTGCTAAACGTATCCATGTATCACCCGGTAATGAAACCATCATAGATAAACATATTAAAATACCTGCAATAGGAACAAAAGGCACCCAAGGGGCTCTAAAAGGGCGTGGAGTATTGGGATCGCTTTTACGCATTACCATTACTCCTATACATACCAGGACAAAAGCAAACAAAGTACCTATAGAAACCATCTCTCCAACTACCTTTACAGGAACGAAAGCGGCAAATAAGCTTACAAATACTGCAAAGAACAAATTCGATTTATAGGGCGTTTGAAATTTAGGATGCACTTTTGAAAATACTTTTGGCAATAATCCATCTTTAGACATTGTAAAGAAAATACGTGATTGCCCCATTAACATTACTAATATTACTGAAGTATATCCGGCAAGTATGGCTATAATTATACTTTCTTGTAACCAAGCATAAGGCGTTTTAGCAATAGCGATAGCAACGGGTGCCGCGCTATCTTTAAATTCTTTATAATTAGCTATTCCCGTCATTACATGTGAAAATAACACATAAAGTATTGTGCATATTACTAAAGATCCTATTATACCTATTGGCATACCACGTTTAGGGTCTTTAGCTTCCTGGGCCGCAGTTGATACGGCATCAAAACCAATAAAGGCAAAAAACACAACGCCTGCACCACGAAATATACCAGACCAGCCAAACTCACCAAAAGTTCCTGTGTTTTTAGGAATATATGGTATGTGATTTGCCGGGTTAATATACTGCCATCCCACACCGATAAAAACTAATACTACAGCTACTTTTAAAATTACAAGTGTGTTATTTACAAAAGCAGATTCTTTTGAACCTCTTATTAATAATAATGAAAGACAAACAATTATAAAAACCGCAGGTAAATTGAAATAACCATGTACAATAGAACCATCAGCCATCGTTACGTGTTCCCATGGTGACATGGTTATTTGGGGTGGTATTTGCAGATTAAAATAATGAAGAAACTTAATTAAGTATTGTGACCAACTGATCGATACTGTAGCTGCACCCAATGCATATTCCAAAACAAGATCCCAGCCAATTATCCATGCTACAAATTCCCCCATAGTAGCATAGGAATAAGTATACGCAGAACCTGCAATTGGTATCATACTCGCAAATTCAGCATAACATAACCCTGCAAATGCGCAACCTATAGCACCAATAATAAATGATATAGTAACAGCCGGTCCTGCGTTATTAGCAGCAGCCAATCCCGTTAAGGAGAATAGGCCAGCACCAATAATAGCACCTATTCCCATTGTTACAAGGTTAAAGCTACTTAACGTGCGCTTTAAAGTTCCTGAACCGGTTTCGGCGGCTTCCTTTAATAGTGTGTCGAGAGGTTTTTTGTATCTCATAAATTGTTAATTATTTATTTTATCAGTTAATCATCTTCCCAAACTTACTTATTTAATTTGAAAAATAAATGCCTGTTACACTCAAATACAGCAATATTGTCTGAATAAATTAAAAAATCAGCTAATATTTTTTTGTGTTAAATAGCCGGCATTAAATTTAATATCATAAAAAAAGAGGCATACCATAAGGCTGCCTCTTTTTAAATATGATATAAGATATTTAAACCTTCTTATCTACATGAATGGTTTGCGTGTGCATTGAGCGCAGCTTTAATTCGTTTTGCAAACGCTGGCTGTGATTAACCTCGCTATTTAAGTGCGGCGCAATAACCAATGATACAATTGACATCAATTTGATCAAAATATTCATTGACGGGCCTGAGGTATCTTTAAATGGATCGCCTACGGTATCGCCGGTTACTGATGCTTTGTGTGGTTCTGATTTTTTGTAGAACATTTCGCCGTTTATCTCCACCCCTTTTTCGAATGATTTTTTAGCGTTATCCCATGCACCACCCGCGTTGCTTTGGAAAATACCCATTAACACACCTGATACGGTTACACCTGCCAATAAACCACCCAATACTTCGGGACCAAAGGCAAAACCGATAACGATAGGCGTTATTAAAGCGATCAAACCCGGGGCAACCATCTCGCGAATAGATGCTTTTGTTGATATCTCCACACATTTTTCATACTCAGGGCGTGCCTTGTACTCCATAATGCCCGGTATCTCACGGAACTGGCGGCGAACTTCCTCAACCATCGCCATTGCTGCACGGCCCACTGCCGATATACATAATGCCGAGAAGATGAAAGGTATCATGCCTCCCACAAATAAACCTGCCAATACGTTGGCTTTATAAATATCAATATGCTCAATACCTGCAACACCCACAAAAGCCGCAAATAAGGCTAATGAGGTTAACGCTGCTGACGCTATGGCAAATCCTTTACCTGTTGCTGCAGTAGTATTACCTACGGCATCCAGGTTATCTGTACGGTGACGAACTTCTGGTGGCAACTGGCTCATTTCGGCAATACCACCTGCGTTATCAGCAATTGGACCAAACGCGTCAATAGCTAATTGCATAGCTGTTGTTGCCATCATACCAGCCGCGGCGATAGCCACACCGTATAAACCTGCAAAGTAATATGATCCGTAAATACCTGATGCTAATACTAATATTGGCAATACAGTTGATTCCATACCGATAGCCAAACCACCTATAATATTGGTTGCATGGCCGGTTGATGATTGTTTGATAATACTCAACACCGGGCGTTTACCCATAGCGGTATAATACTCGGTGATGATAGACATTAAAGTACCTACCACTAAACCTACCAGGATAGAACCAAACACACCGTTTTTAGTGAACACTAACGAGCCTTCTTTAATAACACCATTAGCATCCAAATCACGGGTTAAGTGCATAGCATCATTTGGTAACATCCATTGTACCACAAAATAAGTAGCAATAGCTGTTAATACTATTGATGCCCAGTTGCCCATGTTCAAGGCGTTTTGTACGCTGTCGGTCTCGTTTTTAATTCTAACCAAAGCGGCACCCACTATAGAGAATATTAACCCTAAACCGGCAATCACCATTGGCAATAAAACCGGGGCAATACCACCCATATTATCGTGAGATACTATCTCGCGTCCCAACACCATGGTAGCCAGCATAGTTGCCACGTATGATCCGAACAAATCCGCGCCCATACCTGCAACGTCACCAACGTTATCACCTACGTTATCGGCAATGGTAGCCGGGTTACGTACGTCATCCTCGGGGATACCTGCTTCAACTTTACCTACAAGATCCGCACCTACGTCGGCAGCCTTAGTGTAAATACCACCACCTACACGCGCAAACAACGCGATAGACTCGGCACCTAATGAGAAACCTGCTAATACATCTAACGCTTTGGCCATAGCCTCTCCGTTAACATTACCACCTGTATTTACCACATACATGGTATAAAACACAATAAATAATGAGCCTAATCCTATAATAGCCAAACCTGCAACACCTAAACCCATAACGGTACCACCCGTAAATGACACTTTAAGCGCCTGTGCTAAACTTGTTTTAGCCGCTTGTGTAGTACGCACGTTTGATTTGGTTGCAATGCGCATACCCAAGTAACCTGCAAAAGCAGATAAGAAAGCTCCAATAATAAATGATATGGCAATAACCGGGCTTGATGTAGCTACGGTTGTACCGCTCCAGGCAAGTAAAACACCCGCAACAGCCACAAAATATCCTAATACTTTCCATTCGGCACGCAAAAATGCCATTGCACCGTCGGCAATGTAACCGGCAAGCTCGGTCATTGACTCATCGCCGGTTGGTTGTTTGGTTACCCAGGCCGATTTAATGACCATAAATAAAACCCCGATCAAACCAAAAACAGGGATTAAATAAATTAAGTAAGTGTTCAAAAACTCCATATATATTAATTAGTGATTGTTATTTTTTATTGTTTTGAGTTCAATTCAATGCCCTAATTTGGGTTCGCAAATTAAGAAAATTAATTTCTTTACAACATCATCCTTTTTATAAAGTTTTTTGAATAAGTTTAAGCGTTTAAACCCCGTATTTCAATGGCAAAAAAAACAATATTAAAACACGAACTGGGCCTGCTTGACGGCACAATGTTGGTGGCCGGCTCTATGATAGGTTCGGGTATTTTTATTGTGAGTGCGGATATTATCCGTAATGTAGGCTCATCGGGGTGGTTAATTGCCGTATGGATTATTACCGGGTTCATGACACTTACCGCCGCTGTAAGTTATGGCGAGTTAAGCGCTATGTTCCCCAAAGCAGGCGGGCAATATGTTTATTTAAAAGAATCATACAATAAACTCATAGCTTTTTTATACGGCTGGAGTTTTTTCGCGGTGATACAAACGGGGACAATAGCGGCAGTTGGGGTGGCATTTTCAAAATTTACCGCGTATGTAGTGCCTGATGCTTTGGTTCCCTATGTAAGTGAAGATCATAGGGCTTTTGATAGGACGATTGGGTCATGGCATATTATAATTAGTTCGGCGCAATGTGTGTCGATAGCTTTGATAGTATTACTTACCTACATCAACACCCGTGGCATAAAAAGTGGTAAGATCATCCAAAATACGTTTACTATAACCAAACTGGCCAGCCTGTTCGGACTCATCATATTTGGGTTCATCATGATAAAGGGCGATGTATGGCATGCCAACTGGACCAACGCCTGGAATATTCACCAGCTAAATAAGGATGGTAGCGTTGTACAGTACGGTATAGGGGCCGCTTTAGGCGCTATAGCTGCCGCGATGGTAGGCAGTATTTTTAGCAGCGATGCCTGGAACAACGTAACCTTTATAGCCGGCGAAATGAAAAATCCGCAGCGTAATATTGGTTTAAGTTTATTTTTTGGCACATTGATAGTAACTATAATTTACGTAAGCATTAACTTGGTTTATACGGGCGTATTACCCTTACATGATATTGCCAATGCCAATAAGGACCGTGTGGCCGTGGCCGCATCGCAGGTGATATTTGGTAATGTGGGTACTATCGTTATCGCTTTAATGATTATGATTTCAACTTTTGGCTGTAATAACGGGCTAATCATGTCGGGCGCGCGGGTATATTATACCATGGCCAAGGATGGCTTGTTTTTTAAACGCACAGGTACGCTAAACAAAAACGCTGTTCCTCAGTTTGGCTTATGGATACAATGTGTGGTAGCCGGTATACTGTGTTTAAGCGGTAAGTATGGCGATCTGCTGGATATGATATCACTGGTGGTTGTAATATTTTATATATTAACTATAGCAGGTATTTACATTTTACGCGTAAAGCGGCCAAATGCCGAACGCCCTTATAAAGCATTTGGTTATCCGGTTTTACCGGCCATATATATTTTATTAGGATTAGCGTTTTGTATTTTGCTGTTATTATACAAACCACAATACTCAACAGGCGGTTTAGTAATAGTTTTATTGGGTGTACCCATTTATTACGTAGCTAAACGTTATATAAAGGATGAAGAGATTACCATTACTTAGTTTATTCGTATTTGTTTGCGCTTTCGCGGATGCACAATCGTTGCAGCAAAAGTTAACAACAGCTTTTAACCGTTTGCAGGCCGACAGTCAGTGCGGTTATGCAACCGTATCATTAACGGTACTGGATGCCAAAACCGGCGAGCAGGTATTTGCGGGGAACCCAAAGGTGGGCCTGTCGCCGGGCTCTACCTTAAAAACCGTTACCACCATTACCGCTTTTAATGTTTTAGGGGCCGATTTTAAATACCAAACCCAGTTTGGTTATAGCGGCACCATTGCTGATGGCACCCTAAATGGCGATATCATTATTAAGGGCGGCGGCGACCCTACCCTGGGCAGCCCACGCTGGGAAGCCACCAAAGAGAACAACATACTTAATCAAATGGTAGCCGCTTTAAAAAAAGCGGGCATAAAAAAAATAAACGGCCGCATTATTGGCGATGATACCGCTTACGGCACACAAGCCATACCCGATGGCTGGATATGGCAGGACATTGGCACCTATTATGGTGCAGGCGCCAATGCCCTTTGCTGGCGCGAGAACCAGTTTGATGTTAATTTAAAAACCGGGCGAGTAGGTACTCCCATTGACATTGCGGGCAGCACACCGCATACCCCTTACCTTACTTATAAAAGCGAGTTGACCAATGCCCCGGCAGGTACCGGGGACAATGCCTACCCCTATCTGCCTGCCCCAAACAGTAATATCATATACCTGCGTGGTACATTTGCGGTTGATCAGCCTAAAAAAAGTGTATCGGCGGCTATACCCGACCCGGCCTTTGAT
>NZ_JBDTJZ010000057.1:0-35631 GCF_039935595.1 Mucilaginibacter sp.
TATTTTACGGCAACAATCATTGCAATGGGTATTAAAATACAGTTGTTTTGGCTTAAATAAACTATCATGAAAAAAATATCCGCCGCCTTTGATGGCTTAAAATTTTCTGAAGGTACTTTGGCCTATGCCATTAAAGTAGCCGAGAGTAGCAAAGCCATGTTGTCGGGCGTTTTTTTAGAATCATTTTTATACCATAGCTATAAAATAATTGATATGGTGGGCAGTCAGGGCATATCGCAAGCCAAAATGAACCATTTGCTGGCCGGTGATGAGCAGCGCAGGCAACACTCGGTGGCTATTTTTGACGAGGCCTGTAAAAATGCCCATATAAGCTATACCACCCACCGCGACAAAAGCTTTGCCTTACAGGAACTGCTTAAAGAAAGCGTATACAGCGATCTGGTATTAATTGGCGCCGACGAAACCATCAGTCATTTTGAAGAGGAACGCCCTACCCAATTTATCCGCGATTTGTTGGCCGAAACGCAAAGCCCCGTGTTGATAGTACCCCGCATCTATAAAGAAATTGAAAAAGTTGTATTGCTGTATGATGGCAAACCATCATCTGTTTATGCCATTAAAATGTTTAATTACATGATGCCCTGGCTGCGTAGTAAAGAGACCGAAATAATATCAGTAACCGACCCTAAAGAAACGCAGGAACTGCCTGATGAAAGCTTGATAAAGGAGTTTATTACCTGCCACTACCCCGACGCGGTTTATAGTATGTTAAAAGGCGACGCCGAGGACGAAATTGTAACCTATTTAAAAACCATAAAAAAAAATGTTTTGGTAGTAACCGGCGCGTACAAGCGCGGTCAGGTATCCAGGTGGTTCAAATCAAGCATGGCCGATTTGTTAATGAAAGAGCTTAACATACCCCTGTTTATTGCGCATAATAAATAAACTATGTCTATCAACTATCCGGTAAAAAACGCGTTTGCTTTAACGGTAGATGAAGTTACCGTAGCGCATAAAACAAGTATAACCCAGGGCATAACCCAGCCGGAAGCCAAAAAGCGCGGTTTAACCTGGGGAGCCAATACATATAAAACCCGGCAGCAAAAAAGCCTATGGTATGTAATGCTGCAGCAGTTTAAAAGTCCCATTGTAGGTTTGCTGGCGGCGGGGTCGGTGGTATCGGTTTATTTTAAGGATATTTTAGATGCGGCAGCCATTGCCGCCGTTATTGTAATTAACGCGCTGATAGGTTTTTTGATGGAGCTGCAGGCACGCACATCCATGAACGCCTTGAAAAAGATGGATGTGATACTGGCCAAAGTAATACGCGATGGGGCCACAACCGAAATTGCTGCCGAACAATTGGTACCCGGCGATCTTGTTCCGCTGGAGGCGGGGGATATTGTTCCGGCTGATGGCCGCCTGGTAGAAGTACACCGCCTGCAATGCGATGAATCATCCCTCACCGGCGAATCGTTCCCCACTAATAAATTTACCGAAAAAATTAGCGGTCAAGCGGCTACCGGCGATCAGCATAATATGATTTTTAAAGGCACGGCCGTTATAAACGGCAATGGCAAAGCTATTATAACCGGCATTGCGGGCCATACACAGCTGGGCATTATCACATCGCTGGTAGAAAGCTCGGCCGAAACGGCTACGCCACTTGATAAAAAGCTAAACAACTTAAGCAAACGGCTGATATGGGTAACACTTGCCATGACGGCTATATTTGCCATAAGCGGAATTATTGAAGGCAAAAAAGCACTGCTTATTATTGAAACTTCTATTGCGTTGGCGGTAGCTGCCATACCCGAAGGGCTGCCCATTGTAGCA
Organism: Mucilaginibacter sp.; assembly: GCF_039935595.1. GTDB lineage: Bacteria > Bacteroidota > Bacteroidia > Sphingobacteriales > Sphingobacteriaceae > Mucilaginibacter. The sequence continues at coordinate 1,798 of NZ_JBDTJZ010000057.1, forward strand.
ACGGTAGCCTTATCATACGGAATGCTATTGATGGCCCGCCGCAACGTTATTGTTAAAAAACTAACCGCTGTAGAAACTCTTGGCAGCACCGGGATAATTTTAACCGATAAGACCGGCACGTTAACCGAAAACAAGATCAATGTAAATAGCTTTAGCTTCCCTGAAGAAAGCATAAGGGTGCATATTGAAAACAATGTTTTAAAATTTACCCACGGCCCTATTAAATTAAGCGCGCCCAATTTTGATAAATTATTATTAGCGGGCTATTTATGTAATAACGCGGGTATTGTTGCTGCCAATAAAAAAAGCCAGGCCACCCTCTCAGGCGATCCGGTAGAGGTTGCGCTTATTAACCTGTGCAACGCGGCCATTCCCAACGTAACCGCGCTAAACCAACAATATACGCGCGTAGCCGAACTGCCCTTTAACTCGGACATAATGATGATGGCAACCCTGCATAAAACACAGTCGGGGCTTTTTGCTGCCGCGAAGGGTTCGGTTGAGCGGTTGCTGGAACGTTGCCAAAAAATACAACTTGGCCCAACAATTAAAATTATGGATGAGCAAAGCAGGGCCGACATACTGGCAAAAGCCGAAAAAATGGCTGCTACCGGCCTTAGGGTGCTTGCCTTTGCCTATAATGAAGGGGGCGAGCTGAACGAACGTAATTACCTGGACCAGTTGATTTACATTGGCATGGCCGGTTTTATTGACCCGCCGCGGCTGGATATTAAAGGCGCTATTTTTTCGTGTAAAAGTGCCGGTATAAAAGTAGTAATGATAACCGGCGACCATCCGCAAACGGCGCTTAATATAGCCCGCAAAGTAGGACTGATAGAGGATGACGACAAAGACGTAATAACGGGCAAAGAATTGCTGGCCAATGAAAAACCATCGCCGGGCTGGATAAAAAAGGTATTGAACACGCGCGTATTTGCCCGTATATCGCCCAAACAAAAACTGGATATAGCAACCATTTACCAGCAGGCCGGCAATATAGTAGCCATGACGGGCGATGGTGTAAATGATGCACCCGCCTTGAAAAAAGCAGACGTTAGCATAGCCATGGGCATTCGCGGCACAGCCGTAGCAAAAGAAACGGCAAGCATTATATTAAAGGATGATTCGTTTACCTCGATTGTTGAGGCTGTAGCACGCGGACGAGAAATATTTCAAAACATACAAAAGTTTGTAATTTACCTGGTATCATGCAATTTGAGCGAGATATTTATTGTAACGCTATTAGGTATAATTACCCCGGCATCTACTCTCTTGCCTTTACAGATACTTTTTTTAAACATGGTTACTGATATATTCCCGGCCCTGGCGCTGGGTTTGGGCACCGGCGATAAAACAGTTATGCACCAGCCACCGCGTGACCCTAAAAAGGCTATTATTACCCATAAAATCTGGCTCAATATTGCCTTATACGCTGCTACAATTACGTTCACAGTGGTTGCAACGGGCATTTATTGCACCCAATTTATAACGCACAATGCCGGGATAATTAACAGCGTGGTATTTGTAACGCTTACCTTTGCCCAACTTTTTCATGTGTTTAATATGTCGTCAACCAACGAGGCGGTATTGGTAAATGAAATTACCCGCAATAAGTTTATATGGGTGGCTATGGCTATTTGTACCGGTGCTGTAGTTTTGGTTTTTGCAGTACCCCAACTACGTTACATATTGGGGCTATCGGCCTTACCGTGGAAACTATGGCTAATTGCAATTATAGGCAGTTCATTCCCGCTAATAGTTATACAAGCTTATAAACTGCTAAGTAAAAAGAACCCGGCTGTTTAACCCTGGTTAACGTGGATAGGACTTTTTGAAGGCCTTTCGTCGCCCAGCAATACGCCCCATTGTTTATACCCTTCTGAGCTGTCGAATATAATTTTTAAAATAGAAAGCACCGGCAGGGCCAGAAACATACCCGAAAGCCCGGCCATTGATCCGGCTGCAATAATGCCAACTATAGCCGCCAGCGGATTCACCTTTACCTGCGAGCCTACAATACGCGGCATTAAAATATTATTATCCAGAAATTGCACAAAGGTAATTGCAGCCAGTACAATAATAATATCTGACAAGCTTTCGGACGAGGCCAGCGTGAGCAATACGCCCAAAATGTTACCTATTAAGGCACCCAGGTATGGTATAAGGTTCAAAAACGCAAAAATAATACCTATAAGCAACGCGTTTTTAATACCAAACAATAGTAATGATCCGCCTAATAAAACAATGATGTAAGTAATTTGAATAAGCAGCCCTATCAAATAACTCTTTACCATTTTTTCTGTTTGCCTTATGCCATGTTCAACATTTTTGTGTTCGCCGGGTTTAAACCACATTAATATAAACTTCAAAAACAGGTTACGGTATAGTATGATCAAGTAGATATAAATAGGCAACAATCCAATAAATATTAACACCCCCGTTAACGAACCAGCAGCACCCTGCAACACACTGCCTATTGAATTAAATACCTTGGCACTTTGTACATTAATAAACTTTAATTGCTGTGCCGGCGAAAACCCGAACGAATTACTGATCCAGATACTCAAATTATCCAGATGTTTGGTAACGGTGCGCTCTATTAGCGGAAAATCATCTAAAAGGGCGGCAACCTGGCTTGAAAACAACCAAATAACCAGTGCCACCATAACAGTTAACAGCAGTATAGGTAAAAATATAGCTATACCTTCGGGTACTTTTATTTTTCTAAAAAAACGGAATACAGGCATCAACATCAAGCTAAAGAAAAAAGCCATCAGCAGGGGCATAATAATAGTATTGCCAATAACAAATAGGTACCCTAGTATAAATATCCCCAATAATTCGAGCGAACGTTTAACAGTTACAGGAATTTCTTTCATTACTTTTATTGTTAATTTTATCAAGATAAGCAATACATCTTATTGTATTCAAAACTTATATCTTAAGCCCCCGCAAGTTTAACGCAGTGTAACACCTGTTTGTATTTTATACTGCTTTTCCCTACGCTTCAAATTCTATTTTAAACTCCGTTCCTTTATCTACTTCGCTATTTACAGTTATTTTACCATTCAGGGCCTCTACCTGGTTTTTTACCATATACAGGCCCATGCCTTTACCATCTACATGAAAATGAAACCGCTTATACAGGCCAAATATCTGGTGGCCCTTTGTGTGCAGATCTATACCAATGCCGTTGTCTATAAAGTTAAGTTGTACTTTGTTATCAATACTGCTGCTGTTTACGTTTATTACAGCGGTAACACCTGGCTTTCGGTACTTAATGCTGTTGGATATAAGGTTATAAAAAATGCTGTATAAATAGCTTTTTACAGTATGCATACCTGCGGCTCCGTCAAACTCGCCAATAATCTGCACATCCGCATTTTCGGGATCACCAGCCAGGCTTAATTGAATATCGGCCAATAAACCAGAAAAATTTACCCATTCTTTTTGCTGATTATCCTGGTTTTTAAACTCCAGTATATAGTTAAGGTCATTGATAACATGGTCCAGCTTGTTTACCGATAATTTGATGTTTTTTATTAATGCTTGTTCATCTTCTTTAGTTACGTCGGTATTGTGCAACACTTCGGCCAGGCCCAGTATATTGGCTACCGGCGCCCGTAGGTTATGCGAAATGATATAGGAGAATTGTTCCAGATCCTTATTTCGCTGCCGCAGGTTGGCATTAATCGCGCGCTGTTCGGTAATATCAAGGGCTATGCCCAACACTGCTTTTTCATTTGTTCCGGGTATGGTGTACGGAACCCTAACCTCGTAAAAAACACGAACGTTGCCGTTAGTGTCGGTAAATATCAGTTCGGGGATAGTTTTAGTAAGGCCGGTAGCTATAACTTCCTTATCATACGCTAAAAACCTATCGGCTGTTTTAATTTCATTATTATTTGCTTTATGCATCAATTGGCGGGGGGTAAGCCCATATGATGCCGCGAAACTATTATTAACAAACTGGTATTTACCTTCGGCATTTCTTACAAAAATAGCCTGCGGGATAAGGTCAATAATAAACAGCAGATTTGAATCAGATTGCTCACGGGCCTGTTCAGATTTATGGATATCCGTAACATCATGACATACGCCATGTAAACCTACCGGTTTTCCATCCTTAAAATCAAACTCGGTTTTTGAATATATATACCTCACCATACCGTCTCTGGTAATAATACGGTGATAGAAAGCTGAACTGCATAATGACTCTTGTGACTTCTTGATTTGTGCCAATACAAACTCCATATCATCCGGGTGAACAAATGCAAGCCATGAAGCGTACGATTGTTGGTAATCATCGGTTGACAGTCCATAAATCCGCAGAGCCTCTTCCGACCAGATTGCCAGGCTTGTAGCAAAATCAACTTCCCAACTCCCTACGTGGGCTACAGCCTGGGCCTCTTTAAGCCGCAGCTCGCTATGGCGCATTTTACTTTCTGCCCTTTCGCGCAGGGCCTCTTTTTCTAAGACATCTATAGCAAAGGATATATTTCCTGCTACTTCTTCCAGTAGCTGTATTTCCTGGCGGTCAAACAAATTTTTTTGGCCTGAATATAAGCTAAGGGCGCCTACTATTTTGCCTGCTCTTGTTATAGGTAGCATGACAAATGACTGCAGGCTGCGCAACGCGGCGTAGGCTTGCCACATCGGAAAATCACCATAGTCGCGTTCAATGTCATTACAAATAAACGGAGTTTCTGTACGTAAAAGATAGCCTATACCACCATGATCATGGTAGGCAGCTTTGGTAAACTTAAGTTGGTCCTCTGCCGGCATACCGGCACTTTCTGCTAACGCTATGGTTTTGTCGTCCTGATTTATAAACCCTATCCAGGCCATCTGGAATTTTCCGGAATCAACAGCAATGCTGCAAGCCTCTTTAAAAACGGCCGACTCACTATCCGCATGTATAAGTGCCTGGTTTATCTGGCTTATAAAAGCGTATAAACGGTTGGCACTTTTTAATTTCTCTTCAGCCCGTATTTGGTCTGTAACATCTCTAAAATTATCTACTATGCCTCCTATATCGGGGTCATGCAGCATATTGGTTGCTACTGCTTCATACCAGTGCCAGGTACCATCTTTATGCAGCATCCGGCCGGTATGCCCCTTTATGGGTACACCCGGGTTGGCAAGCACCTGTTGCATTATCTTTTGCATTTCTATCGCATCCTCTGGCCAGGCTATCGAGAACAGATCAATACCTAACATCTCTTCAACCGTGTAGCCCAATACTTTTTGTATAGACGGAGAGGCGTATATAGGTTTCCCTTGCGGAGTTAAAACAACAATTGCATCGCCGGTATTCTCAATAAGCGTATTATGCCATTTTTCAATCTTGTCTGCCTTAAGCGCATACCTTTTACATTGCCTCCAGCTGATCCAAAAGGCCATACCGAATAGCAATAAAAGTACAATGATGCCTGCAAAGAACAGGCCTTGGCTTACGCAAATACTAAGCATATATCAATTATACATAATTAGAACGACTTGTTTATAATATTTAACGGGTTGACACCAGGTTAAGGGCTATCTTACTGGTAAGCTTGTTCACAATTGCTTTCGGGAGCAATTGTATTTTAATAATATAGGCACTATAATATATGCTTTACTGATATTTATGGGCATATTTTATAATGTATACTAAGCTTGTACGATAAGATCATTAAAAAGTTATTATAATTAATATATAAGGTTACGGACTAATAATTTTTGGATGCGGCTGATGTGACCCACAACAAATTGCAAATATTATTTGCTTATTATAAAACATTTATACCTTTACATATCAGCCCAATAACCAATGGGCTGCATATTATAAACCAAAAATTAATTATTTATTAGCTATGCCTCCGACAGTTATTTAATAACTGCTTGCCGGGTTATATTAAAAAAGCAAACTATGTTAAAAAACAAACTCATTAAAACAGCGCTGTTATGCTGTATGCTGTACCTGCCGGTATTGGTTATGGGGCAGCCTCCGCGTGGCCCATTGGCCCGGTCGCCCATTGTAAATGCCGATAAAACGGTTACGTTCAACTACATTTCGGCAACGGCTAAGGATGTGAAGTTAAGCGGTCAGTTTTTAAAGGCCCCGGCCACCATGACCAAGGGCGCACAGCATAACTGGACCGTAACCGTAGGCCCAGTTGCGCCTGATATTTACCCATACAATTTTGTGGTGGACGGCATATCAGTAATGGACCCGGCCAACGAGTATTTTTTTACCAACGAGCGTTTTAAAGGCAGTTTATTAGATGTGCAGGATAACCCGCCGTTGATACATGCCCTGCAGGATGTTCCGCACGGCACGGTTACTTACGAGTATTACCCGGCAGCAGGCGGCACCACCGGTACATTGGTGGTTTATACCCCGCCGGGTTATGATAAAAACTCAACCAAAAAATACCCTGTGTTTTATTTAATAAGCGGCACTACCGATACCGAAGAGACCTTTTTTAAAGTAGGCAAAGCCAACCTGATACTGGATAACCTGATTGCCCAAGGCAAAGCAAAACCCATGATATTGGTGATGCCTTATGGTAATGTAGAAGGCCGCATAGCCGAGCAAAAAGGCGGCAAAAAACCTGCCGACCCGGCTGGGCGCGAAAGTGATGAGGCCGTAACCCGTGCGCTTGCCTTTAGTAAAGATGTTACCCAACACATGATACCATATATTGACAAAACCTACCGCGTACTGCCGGGCAGGGATAATCGTGCTATTGGCGGCTTCTCTCGTGGCGGCGGCGAAACCCTGCGCACCGGCTTAGGTAACCTGGATAAGTTTAGCTACATCTGCAGCTACAGCGCGTATTTATCGCCTGCGGAGATGGATAAAAGCTACAGCTTTGTTGCGGGCAAACCACAGCAAACCAATAAGCTGTTAAAGCTGCTATGGGTAAGCGTGGGCAGCGAAGATTTTATGTATAAACCAACCTCGGAGTTTTTAGACTACCTAAAAGCACACCAGGTAAACTATAAAAGCATGATAAGCGGCGGTGCACATACATGGATGAACGTAAAAAACTATTTGGCAACAACTGCTCCACTGCTTTTTAAATAATTGACAGAAGATGAAAAAGACATTTTATACATACCTACTATTGGCTTACACCTGCTTTAGCGTTATGGCACAGCAGCGTGCGCCTTATGTGATATCGCCGGATGTGCATCCCGACCATAGCGTAACTTTTAACTTTAACGCCCCCAATGCCAAAGAGGTAATGCTTGACGGGCAGTTTTTTGATAAACCACAACCACTGGCAAAAGATGCTAACGGCGTATGGAGCATTACCGTACCCTATATTAAACCCGATATTTACCCGTATTGCTTTGTAGTTGACGGCAACAACATAGCCGACCCAAACAACACCTATATTTTTGCTAACGAACGTTTTAAATTTAGCCTGGTTGATATTCCGGGTGATAAACCGTTGATACATTCGTTGCAAAATGTGCCGCATGGTAAAATAAGTTACCGCCTGTATAAATCGGCTACGCTGGGTACTACCCGCCAGTTATTGGTGTATACTCCGCCGGGCTTTGTAGCTAATGGCAAGAAGAAATACCCGGTGCTGTACCTTATCCACGGCGGATCGGACACGGAAGAGACCTGGACCAAGGTTGGCCGTGCCAACCTGATTGCCGATAACCTGATAGCGCAGCATAAAATGGTACCCATGATCATTGTGATGCCTTATGCCGCTGTTGGTTTCCGCAAGGATGCTGTTATACATGAAATGATGAATGATGTTATCCCTTTTACCCAGGCTAACTATCCAACTTATACAGACAGCCGTCACCGTGCCATTGCGGGCTTCTCGGTAGGTGGCGGACAAACGCTGGATATTGCCTTTACCAATTTGAATAAATTCGCTTACGTAGCAGCTTACGCACCGTATCCTGAAACCGAGGAGTTTAGATCAATATTTGGAGCCGACTTTAAACCTAACGCAGCCCAGGTAAATAAACAGTTAAAACTATTCAGCATCAGCGTAGGTACCGAAGACTTTTTACATGATAGTGTTGTAAAAAACCTGGCAATGTTTAAAGAGAAAGGCATTAATGTAACCCCGCAGATAGTATCAGGCGGGCATACCTGGATGAATTGTAAACTATACCTATCAACTACATTACCTAAGTTGTTTAAATAAACCCTACTTTAACCCTATTATAATAGCAAGGCCGACTGAAAAAGTCGGCCTTCTTTTATTTAAAATTATATCTTTATTATGAAAATAATAACATGACGAAAATCCAAATAATTCTAATCTTTTTTATTCCTACTATTCTTTTCTCATGTCGTGAAAATAAACGTGATAAAGCTGAGGTAAAAAAATCGAACCCTCAAATGATAAATGCAGTAAAAAAGGTGGGCGTTGCAGATACACTTATTTTTAAAGATGCCGGGTTGGCTACATTAGTGTCTCATACAGAAAAGCTCTTCAGTGTATTCGATACAATAAGCCCTTTTGGTGAATATTACATCAAAAAATTCAAACTTAACAAATATGACATTGATACTTTATATAAGTACAATTCCGACGACTCTATTCCTCATTCACCGAAAATACTGGGCTTCGAAGCAACTGGGATCTTGTCAGGAATGATATGTAATGACCTTGAAAAAATATTAGGCTGGACAAACATTGATCAATATGATCTAAGGCTTTTACTTAAAAACCATTTAAGTACGGTAAGATCACCCGACGGGAAGTTATATTCCTTTGGATTTGAAGAAAAAACCGGCGGAAGCTATAAAAGTATAATTAGTTACATCCATTACAAATCTGATAACAATAAATCTATCACTATTAATGATCAGGATAATACCATTTTTAATGCCGACGGATATTATAGTATTGACACCATAAATACTAATGATGGTGTTAAATATTTACTGAAGGGTAACGTTCAAGGTTGTGATCAATGCTTTGGGTTTTATATAGATTTGGTAAGTTTCGATAAAGGGAGATTTATAAAGGATTTTAGCTATAATTTAGGTTCCCGTAATTTTGAAGGTCCAGATGAAATGTCATCTGATTTTATAACTTATGATTCAAAACAACACATTATTAAGATACGATATATAACGGATGATCAAACGCCCACCTGCAATTGCGGCAAACATGGAAGTATAAGTGAAGATAGTGAAGAGGAAGATAACAGAACAGGCGATATTACTTGCATTTATAAATTTAACGGCAAAACTTTTGTGTTAAAAAACAAAAAGGCAAAGCGTTTAAGGAGTTAATTCAACTGTTTCTTAGTTTTATCATCTCCCTAACCACCAAAAAAGCCGAACCGAATATAATTGCATATTAAATCTCCGTGCCTCTCAGTGCATTCTTTGCGGCCTCAGTGGTAAAAAAATAAACTACAGAGGTCGCAAAGAATGCACAAAGACAAAATATTATTTGGAGTGCCTTTTTAATTTGGGACTTTTGCGGCAGCCTCTTTATATATCTGGACCTTGATTTTTAGGATTGCAGGATTGCCATGATACCAGGATGTTGATGAAGAAGCAATTAAGTTAATACAATAGCTTCCGGCTGTTGCCCGGTATTTGTTGTTCCCTGCTGTTGTTTAGCTTTTTTATTAAGTATTCTCTTTTCGAGTTTTAAAAAGGGCTGTTCAACAAGTACCTTGATCAGGTAGGAAATCAGCGTAGTAATTACTAATAAACCCACCACGGCGGCCGGTATTACTTCATGCCGGTTAGTTATACCCGCCCTGTTTAAATCTCGTATAATTAAAGGTACCGCATATAAAAGCACCATAAAATGAGTTACGTATATACCGTATGTTAATTTGCCAAACTGTACAAAAGGCTTGTAACTAAGCGCTTTTTGCAATCGTGGCGATGATAGGCAATACAACAAAATAAAAAACGAGCCCAAGCCAGTGGCAAGGCGCATAACGGCCTCAGTGCTAAAAAGGGGGAGGTCTTTACCCAAAATATAACGGTAATAAACCGGTATATTATAATTGTAAGTATATAAAACTATGGTGGCCAGTATCAATAAAACATTGAACCGTTTTTTAAGCATGGCAAAATACTCGAGTACCTGCTGTTGGTTAACAGCTAAATATACCCCCAGCGAAAAATGAAATATTAAATACGGGCCCCTAAATGCAAAATACAATACCAGATTAAGTATTAAAAAGGTTAGGTTATTTGTTTTTTTACATATAAAATATAAAAACGGTATTAATAACGAAAATTGCATAATTGCGCGTAACGACCAGCTTTGCGGTACCAGCACTTTTTGGTCATCATCTAAAAGAAATAGTTGTTTAAATATATGCAGTCCATCAACATGGGTTCGCCAAAAAGTACGTATCCACGCGGTGCTGGCAAGGCTGGTTTGTATTATGGTATAGTTTCGGTATAAAATATAACTTAGGGCAAACGCGGCAAGGTAAGTGGGCCATATCCTAACAACCCGTTTTACATAAAATGGGATCACATCAATATTGGGGCTCTTGTTTAACGACAACGCCAGCACATAGCCACTTAACACAAAAAAAAGCGATACAGCCGCGGGGGCAATATAAAAAAAGTGCAGTGGGGTATAATATATCCAGCTAAACAGGGGGCGCCTGCCCATATCATAGGCAGCATAAAAATGGTTTAACATTACAAAAATAGCCGCGAACCCGCGAAGGCTATCTAAAAAGTCAAGTCTTTTTGTTTTTATCATTACTGGCAAGGGGATTAGGCCATACTTGAACTAAAGTAAAAATAAAAAATGAGTTGGCAACTATCTTTAAAGATTAGCAACCAAAATTTTAACAAAAAAATTCAAGATTTAAAATACTTGCTTAAAAGTATAATAAGCGAGCCAGAAGGGAGACAGATTAGTTGTTATTGATGAGTATATCTTTAGCCATTACCATAGGTACGCTAATGTATTTTTTCTCCATGTAGTTCATCACGCGTTCCAATACCTGGCGAGATTGCTCGTCCATGCCCTGTACTTCGTCGGCAAAAACGGTATTAATGGCGGTGTTGCGTATTTCTTTTATTTTTTCAGGCACCTGGCGCATGGCCAGCTCAACGCGGCGCTGCTTTTGCTGAATTAAAAACTCGCAGATGTTTTGTTCAATAATTTCTTCGGCGTGGGTAAGTTCCTGGTAACGCTCCTGCAGGTTGCGTTTGGCTACCTCGTTTAATGAATGTACCTCAATAAAATTAACCGGGAATTGCTCTAACACCTCGGGCGCGGTATCATTGGGTATGGCAAGGTCAACAATAGTTTTACGATGCTTGCAGCCGTTTAATAAGGTTGCATAAATTTCGGGGGTAATAATAGGCTCAACTGCTGATGTGCAGGTAATAATAACATCAAAACCTTTATTATAAGATTTCAACGCTTCCAGATCGTAGGCTTCGCCGTTAAGGTCGGCAGCCAGTTGCTGTGCCTTGGCTACGGTGCGGTTAAATACCGCGAAGTTTGAAAATTTATGTTTTTGAAGATATTTGGAGATGTTTCGATTGGTTTCGCCGGCACCTATGATGAGGATACGGGCATTGCAGCAAAGCTTAAGGTCATTTAACTTACGGTAGGCTAATGATACTACCGATATGGGGTTGCGGGAGATGTTGGTATGGGTATAAACCTCTTTGGCTGTTTTTACGGTACACTCCATAAACATTCGTAAGCCATCGCCGGTTAGCCCTGCTTCCTTACAATCTTCGTAAGCCTTTCGCAATTGCGCCAAAATTTCTTTTTCGCCAACTATCAAACTCTCTAACGAGCATGATGTGCGTAATAAATGGTTCAATGCCTCTTTACCTTCATAAATACAGGCAGCATCAACAAAAGCACCCATGTGCTGCGGGCACATGCCGGAGTTTAATTTTTCAATAAATTTTTTGGCAAATGGTTTATCAACTACCTGTTGGGTAATCATAATAAACTCCACACGGTTACAGGTGGCCAAATAAAATATCTCGTCAATGCCAAATTCGGCTTTAACGTCATGAAGCTTTTGCGTCAGATTCTCCTGGCATATAACCAGCTTACCCAATTCCTTCAGTTCTATCTGCTTGTGTGTAAAAGCTATTACTTTTAAATACTTCAAGGTATTTTTAAATTTGACCCCACAAAAATAACATCCTTAACAAGAAGCTCTGTCAAACCTTTGTCATACAGTTGTATTTAGAATGTTTATAAATTAAGGCCCTTTTATTGTAAAATCAATTGTATACTTATTAAAAAACGTACATAAATAATGAATTTTATAAAAAAAGCGGGTTTAATAGTACAAATAATAGGGTATTTGGTTGCAGGTACCAATCACTTTCGTAATCAGGCATCTTACTTGCGTATAATACCGCCGTATATACCCTATCCATCTGTAGTAAATATAATATCCGGAATATTAGAAATTACATTGGCATTACTGCTTATACCCACTAAAACCCGCACCTATAGTGCCTACGGCATCATATTGTTGTTGGTTGCTTTTTTACCGGTACATATTGATATGTTAATTAACGCGCCATTACAATTAGGCACCCTAACCGTTACGCCTACGCTGGCCTGGCTGCGGTTATTGTTACAACCTGTATTAATGTTATGGGCGTGGTGGTATACGCGCAAAGAATGAATATCATTAAGTTAACGTGAATTAGATAATAGCTTATTATAAAAAACTGTTATGACCCGTAAGGCTACCCTTCGCGAATTTGGGTAGCCCCTGACGGGGCAATTAGGTAACGGGGGACAATTTATTCTACAAACAGGTAGACCCTACGGGTCAATATGCTTATGTTTTTATCCAAACCTACTAACGTTTAAGTTAATAAATTTATTAAATTTGGATTGTAGCCTCGTTTAAGCTATTATTACCATCAGGATGATCAAAAAAGACATTTTCACCTTATCCGGCGCTAAAGGCAGGGGTATGCTGATGGACCTTACATACAATGACCAGCTTAAAGACGCGCCGCTGGTAATTTTTGTGCATGGCTTTAAAGGGTTTAAAGATTGGGGCACCTATAACCTGATGGCCAACAACTTTGTACAAAACGGCTTCAGATTTTTAAAATTCAATTTTTCGCATAACGGCACCACGCCCGATAACCCAGTTGACTTTACCGACCTGATAGCTTTTAGCGATAATACAATTACGATGGAGCTGGACGACTTGACCGCGGTAATTGATTTTGCCTGTAACGGCTCGGCAATACCACGAGCGCCGTATGTTTACCTTATGGGGCATAGTATGGGGGGTGGTATCAGCATTATAAAAACTACTGAGGATGACCGGGTTAAAAAATTGGTTACTCTGGCTTCTATATCAGGTTTCAGAAACCTTTGGCCAAAACAGATTGAAGAGCAGTGGCACTTGCAGGGTATAATGTATTTCCCTAACAAGCGCACCGGGCAGCAAATGCCTGTAAAAGCAGCTTTACTTGACGATTTGGACCGCAACCCGGCGCGGTTTGATATACCGGCTAAAGCGGCGGCTATAACACAACCCTGGCTAATTGTGCATGGCGATGAGGACCCAACCGTACCTGTAGGCCATGCCAAAGAACTAAAAAAAGCGCAGCCAAAAGCCGAATTAGTTATTATTAAAAACACCGACCATGTTTTTGGCGCTTCGCACCCTTATGCCGATACCGCATTACCCGCTGCGCTATTGCAGGTTTGCGAAAAAGTTGTTGATTTTTTAAAGGACTAAGTAATTATTATGAGCTTATCAGGATCGCAGAAAAAAGGAAAAAAATATATAAATCCCGTACCCACTGATGCGGGGGGCTTTGGTAAGATGGTCCCGATACTTAAGGAATATATGGCCAATAAGGCTGAAGTAGTACCTAAAAATACACTTGGCCCATTTAAAACCGATATTAACATATATAATACCCCGCCTGCAAGTGGTTTAAGAATTACGTGGGTGGGCCACTCCAGCTTATTGATTGAGATAGATGGTAAACGCATACTGACCGATCCGGTTTGGAGCGACCGGGTATCGTTTTCGCAAAGTTTTGGACCCAAAAGATTTTTCCAGCCGCCTATAGCATTGGCCGATTTGCCCCCGCTGGATGCGGTTATAGTATCGCACGATCATTATGACCATTTAGATACTGATACCATTAAGTTTTTCGTGGGTAAAACCATACCGTTTTTTTGTTCGTTGGGCGTAGCGCAATACCTTAAAAAGTGGGGTGTTGACGGAAGCTTTATTACCCAACTGGACTGGGGCGATAGCGCGATGATTGGCGATGACTGCGTAGTAAGCGCTACCCCCGCACGCCATTTTTCGGGCCGGGGGATGTTTAACCGTAATGAAACGCTTTGGTCGTCGTTCGTGATAAAAGGGCCAAAACATAAAATATTTTTTGGTGCCGATTCGGGCTGGTTTGACGGGTTTCAATCTATCGGTTCTATTTATGGGCCTTTTGATCTGACCATATTAGAAATTGGTGCCTACGGTAAAAACTGGCCCGATATACACATGGGGCCCGATAATGCCTCCAACGCGCACATTGCCCTGCAAGGTAAACTCATGATGCCTATACATTGGGGCACATTCAATTTGGCTCTGCATGACTGGTTTGAGCCTATTGAGGACCTGGAAAAATTTGCCAAACAAAAAAACATCGACCTATTTGTACCCGAACCCGGTAAACCTACCGAAGTTAACGGGGCGTATAATAGTGAGTGGTGGAAGAGGTTCATGGTTAATGGTTCATAGTTCATGGTGAGTTTGGCTATGAACTATGAACCATCAACTAAATAACACCCTTGGTTAGTCCGCTTTGCAATCTGCATAAAGTAGGCACTGATCAGGGATTGCAAATTCCCAAAATGCCGGTCACGGATTATAAATCCGGACCAACGCGGGTTTTTCATGTTCTTATCAGGGTCTCGCTGAAAGTAACAGGGGAGTTATCTTATTACACTTATATAACCTGCCAAAATTTGGCTGTTGTTATCTAAGGTGATCTTATAATAATAAGTGCCGCCCGGTACATAGCTGCCATTTTTTGTTCCATCCCAGGGAATGCTATAACCTCGCGACTTAAATACTTCCTGCCCATATCGGTTGTATACCATTATCATGCTGTTTTGATAATCCTGCAGGTTTTTTATTACCCATGTGTCGTTTATGCCATCGCCATTTGGTGTAAATGCATTAGGTACCGAAATTTCTTTTGGGGCAGCGGCAATGGTAAGTGTCCCGGCTATATAAGTAATGGCATAATTTGCAGCTGAACCTCCGCTAACTATAATAGGATATTGACCAATAGGTGATACTGTGCCGGCTATAGTGCTAACATTGGGCCATGTTATAAGCTGAGTTTCATTTTCATTATTTACAAAGCCATTATAGGTAAAGGTTAAAACAGGATTGACTGCCCCGTATACTTTAAATTTATCGTCAGCTTTGATAGTTAAAGGAGCCGGAAGCACAGTAATATTCCCGGGTATATAAGTTATATCGTAATTAGCAGCCTTAAAAGTGCCACCCGCTGCCAAAGATGGAATTATGCCCCCGCTATATAAATTTACTATTGCATTGGCTGCCTCACCGGCATCATAGTGTATGTTCACATTACCGATTGTTTCCCCATTTTTTAACCCGAAAAAAGTAAATGCAGTTGACGCATTAATATCAGTCAGCACTTCCCCATATTTTTTTTGTACATCTGTTGCAGTTATGGTAAGGGGGGCAGGACTTACGGTTCCGGTAACTGATTGGTTAACATCGGTTGCGCCGGTACTTGATAAAACAATATTTCCGTTATGATTACCGGCGTACGTTGCGGAGGCTAATCTTATATGCACAGGTGTTGATGCTATGGTACCTGAGGAGCCAATAGTAATAATATTGCTAAAGGTCACATCATCTTTGCTTATTTCAAAGCCCGGGGGGGCAGTAATTGTGATAGCACCTGACATATAAGCGCCTGAGACGTTAAAACTGTTTGAAAAAGACGGAGTTCCATAAACCGTGCTTAGCGGTGATACTGCTGTGGCTGATATAGTTGGCTGTGGCGGATTAACCGTGATAGTAAATGTTACAGGAGCACCGCAACCCGGACCGCTCGCGATAAAATTGCCCAACGCCAGAGGTATATTGCCAACAGCAATAGTATTTATTACCGTATTAGTAGCTGTATTAATTACCGATACATTATTTGAGCCGTTATTGGTAACATACAGCAAACCGCCGCTTTTATTTAATGATACCCCTAAAGGCAATATATTTACGGGTATAGTTGTTACTAACGTATTTGTTGCCGTATTAATTACTGATATATTATTTGATTGGCTGTTGGCTATATACAACCGCGTCCCATCAGGACTTATTACTAAACCGTCAGGACTTATACTTGAACTTGAATTGATAACAGATAAATTATTATTGGTTGTATTGATCACATAAAATGTTTGGTTATTATTTTCATTACCCACATAAACCTTACTGTCATCAGGGGTAACAGCCAAACTCCATGGATACGCTGTGATCGGAAATGAAATGGTTGATACTACCGTATTATTTGCAGTATTTATTACATATACCACGCGTGCACTCCAGTTTGACACATATAATTTGCTGCCATCAGAGTTTGACGCTACACAGGTGGCAAAATAATTATTTAACGGTATAGTACCGCTAACTGTATTGGTCGCGGTAT
This sequence comes from Mucilaginibacter sp., assembly GCF_039935595.1. Classification (GTDB taxonomy): domain Bacteria; phylum Bacteroidota; class Bacteroidia; order Sphingobacteriales; family Sphingobacteriaceae; genus Mucilaginibacter. The sequence continues at coordinate 18,467 of NZ_JBDTJZ010000057.1, forward strand.
TAATTATTGACATAAAATTACTGCTGGTATTTACCACATATACTTTGCTGCCATCTTTACTCACTAACAAACTATAAGGGTAATTGCCGACTGGAATAGTTGCTACTACTGTATTTGTAATAGTATTGATTACGGATACTGTATTTGAAAGTGTATTGCCAACATATACACGTGTGCCATCCGGACTAACAGACACACCGGCCGGTTCGCTACCAACGGGAATAGTAGCTATAACAGTATTTGTTGTGAGGTTAATAACCGAAACATTATTTGAATGCACATTTGAGATATAAGCATACTCTGTAGCAACAGGGGTAGCTGTGATTGTAGTAATAATTGGTGCATTGCCGGTATTGATCGGAATAAAGGAAGCTATATCTCCCGTGCCGCTCGCTGCTAAACCAATAGCCGGATTGCTATTAACCCAATTGTAAGTGCACCCTGTAACAGGGAAATTAATAACAGGTGTGTTCACCCCGTTTACCACCGTTTGGTTTGACTGGCCTTGTACAGCGTTGTGCGAAAGCAAAAACAATAACACCGAACCTAATGTAATTAAAAGTATTTGTCTGTTAATTATATAGGTATAAGTTATTCCCAACAATATCTCCTGGTTTAGTGGTTTTGGATATTTAATTAATTTAATAATGATGTAAAATTATAAATATACCAAATGATAGATGCCATTATTACATCTTTTTTAAAACATTGCATAAAAAAGCGCCCTGTTAGTCCGGATTTGCAATCCCGGACTTAACCAACGGCGGATTTGCAATCCGCATCACGTAAAGCTATTCAGGGGATTGCAAATCCCCAAACATGCCGGTCCGGGATTATAAATCCGGACCAACACGTTTATGGTTCATTAAGTCATCGGGTCATTAAGTCATTTTTTCCTATCAATGCCCCAATCTAAATAATGTCTTTAAGATGCTTATAATTTGATTTAACCACCGCTGGCGCGCGCGTGTGCAGTGGTTTGTAACTAATTATTCGCCATCATAAGCTTGTTGTAATTTGGCAATATCCATTTTATTCATTTGCATCATGGCAGTTATTACGCGTTGCGTTTTAACCGGGTCGCCACTGGTCATCATTTGGCTAAAAGCAACCGGGATAATTTGCCATGATAAGCCAAACTTATCTTTAAGCCAGCCACAGCGACCTTCTTCGCCACCATCGGCAGTTAGTTTATCCCAAAAATAGTCAACTTCGTCCTGCGTATCACAGTCCACATAAAATGATACCGCTTCGTTAAATTTAAATTGAGGGCCAAAGTTGCCTGCTTTAAATTCCTGTCCCTCCAGTTCAAATATCGCCATCGAAGCGTTAGCGGTAATGATCTTTGAATTTTTAAAAACAGCGCAGTAAAATTTGGCTGCTTCGTCCGCCGGTTTATCAAACCAAAGGAACGGTGTTATTTTTCTGATTTCCATTGTATACTTAATAATTTAAAAGAATAAAAATAAATTCCCTCCCTGGGGAGGGGTGCGGCTGTTTGTGAAGTGGCAGGGAGGGGTTAGTGGATTTTGTATGTATAAACCCCTCCCTACACCCTCCCGGGGGAGGGAATCGCACAACCCCATTTGAATAATAGTTTATTATTGTGCCAATAATTCTTCCAATTGGTTTAGTCCCATAGTAAAGCCTTGTTCAAAGCCCATAGCAACCAATTGTTCCATATCGGCCAGTGTATCAAATGTTAGGGTGGCCTCTACGCGGGTACCGTCGCCATCGGCAAAAAACTGCGTGTTCCAATGCCCGTCAGGGAAAGTGCCGGTTTTAACGCCATCCTCATCACTAAAGGTCGCGGTTGAGGTAAATCCGTTTGGCGCGTCTACGGTATGGATATCTACACGGCACCATTGGCCCTCGCCATCGGGTCCGGTCATTTTGTATAGCCATAAACCGCCCGCTTTAAAATCCATGGTTTTGGTTACGGCTGTCCAGGGTTTTGGTCCCCACCATTTTTCTAATAAAGCAGGGTTGGTCCACGCTTCCCATATTTTGGCTATAGGCGCGTTAAAGTGGCGGGTAACTTTTAATTTTTTGTTAGGCAGATCTTTGTTAATTACTGTACTGTTCATGATGTTTGATTTTGAGTGTTATAAGTCATTTAATAAATTGTCTAATTGGTTAAAGCGGTCGTCCCACAACTGGCGGAAACGTTCAATCCATTCGTCTACTTCTTTCATTTTTTTAGCGTTAAAGTGATAATAAATTTCGCGACCGGTTTGTTGTTGTGTTACCACATCGCACTCGGCCAGTATTTGTATATGTTTGGATACGGCCTGGCGGCTGGTGTTAAAATGCTCGGCAAGGGCGTTGGGTGTCATGGCCTGCAGGGCCAGCAGGGTAATAATGGCGCGGCGGGTAGGATCGGCAATGGCGTTAAAAATGTCTCGTTTCATATAACTTGCAACTGTTTGGTTGCGCAAATATAAATGCAACCAATCAATTGCGCAAATTTTTTTGAAAATAGTTTTTCACCGTAAAAAGCGGTCGTAAATCATGGTTAACACATTTTCGTGCCATTTTGCACTTAAATAATTGATTATTAATGTATTAGATAAAAAAATAACCTAAAATGTGTTAAACGATGTTAAACGCTTTTGTATATTCAAATCACTAATTCACTCAGTCACTAATTCAATAATTATCACCGTAGTTTCATATCCTCAATTAATAATGCAATCCTATTTATAAAAAATTAAATTTGCGGTTGCATAAAACACATCTCTTTTGGAAAGAACATTAATAATAGGTACACGCGGCAGCGATTTAGCTTTATGGCAGGCCAATTTTGTAAAGGATAGCCTGGCGGCAGCCGGTATTAAAGCCGACCTGAAAATTATAAAAACGCAGGGCGACCGTATTCTAAACTTAAGTTTTGATAAATTAGAAGGCAAAGGCTTTTTTACTAAGGAGCTGGAAGAAGAACTTTTGGCAGGAAGCATTGACCTGGCGGTACACTCGCATAAGGACCTGCCTACCGAAAACCCTCCGGGACTCATCATCGCAGCAGTTTCAGAACGGGAGGACCCGTCTGAATTGCTGTTGATATTGAAGGATTGCGTGGATGTAAAGCAAAAGCTATCGGTAAAGTTTGGCGCTACGGTGGGTACGTCATCCAACCGCCGCAAAGCCCAGCTGCTGGCCTACCGCCCCGATCTGGAAATTGAAGAACTGCGCGGCAACGTGCCCACCCGCATAGGTAAACTGCGCAGCGAAGCTTATGATGCCATTATGATAGCCAAAGCAGGTGTGAGCCGTTTAGGTATTGATTTGAGCGAATTTCATGTAGAAGTGCTAACCCCTAACGAATTGATACCCGCACCCGCGCAAGGCGTGCTGGCCATACAAATACGCGAAAGTGATACCGAATTATTTAGCATCCTGCAAATACTTAACCACCCCGATGTGGCCGAAGAACTGGCGGTTGAGCGTAAAGTATTAACTTTATTTGGTGGTGGCTGCCACCTGCCCCTGGGCTGCTATTGCCGCCGCGAGGATGGCAAGTTCCAGGTGTTTACCTCAAAAGCCGAAACCGGCGAGGATTTCCCCGACAGGTTGTTTTTGGAGGCGGATACGGCAGAGGGTTTATCGCATAAAGTAGTTACCTATTTTGAAGCTGGCCGTAAAATGCCGTCAAGCGTATTTATATCGCGCGAGATATCTGAGGAGAGTTATTTTAGAAGAGCATTAGCAAAACATAATATACAAATTGAAGCGCGCTCGCTTATACGCACCGTGCCGGTTATTACCAAGCTCGATTCGTATATACTAAAAGATATTAACTGGATATTTTTCTCCAGTAAAAATGCGGTGGAGTATTTTTTTCAACTGGAGCCATTATTACCTACAGATGTTAAGTTTGGGGTAATGGGTGCTGGGTCAGAAGAAATGCTGCGCCAAAAAGGTTACTTCAGTGATTTTACGGGAGATGGCGGCGATACGGATGATGTGGCGGCTGAATTTGCCAAACTGGCCAATGGGGCAACTATATTGTTCCCGGGTGCTGAGGAATCATTGCGTACGGTACAAAAAGGCTTATCGGCCCAAACTAAAGTGATTGACCTGCCTATTTACGAAACCGTGCTGGAAGATAACATAGAAGCATCGGGCGCTGATGTGCTGATATTTACCAGCCCGTCAAACGTAGACGCTTACTTTACTGATAATTTATTAGATCCCTATCAAAAAGTGATTGCCATAGGTAAAGCAACCGGCAAAAAATTTGATGAAATGGGCGTAAAATACACACTGCCTTTTGCCCCCGACGAAGTTGGGCTGGCCGAAGCGGTGTTTGGACTATAGAGTTGATGGTTCATGGTTGATGGTTCATAGTAATAAGCACCTTCAACTATGATCTATGAACCATAAACTATGAACTAATGTTGCAACGACCAAGAAGAAACCGCAAAAGCGAGGTAATAAGGCAGATGGTACAGGAAACGCATTTAAGTGCGGCTAACCTGATATTCCCGCTGTTTATTGTGGATGGCAGCAACCAAAAAACCGAGGTGGCCTCAATGCCGGGTATCTATAGGTACTCGATAGATAATTTGCTGCGCGAGGTGGAAAGCTGTTTAAAACTGGGCTTAATGTCGTTTGACTTGTTCCCTAATATTGAGGAGGCTTTAAAAGATAAATATGCTACCGAAAGCCACCGCGAGGAAAGCCTATACCTGCGTGCTATTGCCGAAGTAAAAAAGAACTTCCCTGAGGCAGTTGTGATAACCGATGTAGCGATGGACCCCTACAGCAGCGATGGCCACGACGGTATTGTTGAAAATGGTGAAATATTGAATGACGAAACGCTGGTAGTGTTAGGCAAAATGGCCCTGGCCCATGCTATTGCCGGTGCAGATATTATTGCCCCAAGCGATATGATGGATGGCAGAGTAGGGTATATTCGGTCTGTATTGGACGAGAATGGTTTTACCGGGGTTTCTATCATGTCGTACTGTGCAAAATATGCCAGCGCGTTTTATGGTCCGTTTAGGGACGCGCTAAATTCGGCCCCAAAATTTGGCGATAAAAAAACTTACCAGATGAACCCCGCCAACCAGCGCGAAGCTTTGATAGAAGCCAAGCTGGATGAAGCGGAAGGTGCCGACTTTTTAATGGTAAAACCGGCCCTTGCTTACCTGGATGTAATAAAATTAATGAAGGATAATACCGAACTGCCCATAGCGGCCTACAACGTAAGCGGCGAGTATGCCATGATCAAAGCAGCCGTGCAAAAAGGCTGGTTAAATGAGCAACGCGCCACTACCGAAACGCTGATGGGTATCAGGAGGGCAGGCGCAAGCGCGATATTAACGTATCATGCTAAAGAGGTGTTGGTGAATAAATGGTTGTAGATTAAGGTGAAAGCTGAAAGGTAAAAGCAGAAAGCTTTTAATTCGATGTAATAACAGGCTTTTAGCTTTATGCTTTCAGCCTTATGCTTAAAACAATGGTTCAAACAAAAGATATCAGCCGCGAAAAATCGGCCGAATTGTATGCAAAGGCTAAAACGTATTTTCCAGGTGGGGTAAACTCGCCGGTGCGTGCGTTTAAATCGGTTTACGGTACACCGCTTTTTATAAAAAAAGGCGATGGCTGCCATATATGGGATGCGGACGATAACGAATTTATTGACTTTTGCTGCTCATGGGGGCCGCTTATCTTAGGACATAATCATCCAAAGGTAAAAGAGAAGGTTATTGAGGTAATGCAAAACGGCATGTCGTTCGGCGCACCTACAGCATTAGAAAATGAGTTGGCCGAGCTGATCCTGACTAACAATAAATTTATCAAAAAACTGCGTTTTGTAAGCTCGGGTACCGAGGCGGTGATGTCGGCCATAAGGCTGGCGCGCGGGTATACCAAACGCGATAAGATATTAAAGTTTGAAGGCTGTTACCATGGTCACTCAGATTCATTGCTGGTAAAAGCAGGTTCGGGCCTGGTTACTTTTGGCGAAACCTCATCAGCAGGGGTTCCTAAATCATTTGCCGATGAAACTATTGTTATAGCCCTGAATGATGCCGAAGCTTTACAAAAAGCATTCGCCGAATTTAAAGACCAGATAGCCGCGGTAATTATTGAACCAATACCGGCTAATAATGGTTTGCTATTACAGACTAAAGAATATTTGCAACTATTACGCGATACCTGTAACCAAAACGGTACTTTATTGATATTTGATGAGGTGATATCCGGTTTCCGTATAGGTTTTGAAGGGGCAGCGGGTTATTATCAAATACAGCCCGACATTATTACCTATGGTAAAATTATAGGCGGCGGTTTGCCTGTGGGTTGTTATGGTGCTTCGGCAGAAATTATGGGCCATATTTCGCCGGATGGCGGGGTATACCAGGCCGGTACTTTATCCGGAAACCCGGTAGCCATGGCCGCGGGTATTGCCCAATTGACCGAACTATTGCGACCCGGATTTTATGACGAGTTAAAAAGTAAAACGGATGAATTTGTAGCGGCTATACAGCGATATGCTGCTGAGCGTAATAATAAATTCAAAATATTTAGTATCGGGTCTATATTCTGGTTCGCGTTTACCGATCAGGCTACCATCAGCAAAGCCGATGAAATTGATCCGACCAGCATGGATAACTTTAAAATTTTACACCGCGAATTACTTAACCGGGGCGTATATATGGGGCCATCGGGCTATGAGGTTGGTTTTATATCATCGGCCCATACTAAAGCTGATCTGGAAAAAGCAAAAAGCATTATATTTGAGAGTCTTGACCTGGTATTCAATAACAAATAAGCAATCATGAGAAAGCCACTGGTAATATTTTATGCGCTTATCATTTATGCACTTGCCGAATTAATTTGGTGGGGATATATGCTGGTTAAATTACAGCCCGAACGCCTGGGCATGATATCGGGCGAGGGCTTTATGTTTATCAGTGTATTTACGTTCGGGGCTTTTTATTTGCACCGGTCAATTAATAAAGAACGCACCTTACAGGAACAAAAAAAGAACTTCCTGCTGTCGGTAACGCACGAGCTAAAATCGCCGCTGGCATCAATCAAGCTATTATTACAAACCATACAAAAGCGTGATCTGACCAAGGTCCAGATACTTGATTTTATAGACAAATCATTACTGGATATTGACCGCCTGGATGATATGGTTGAAAATATGCTGCTGGCTTCGAAGATCGATAACCAGTCGTACAGTTTTCCTAAAGCCAGCTTTAATTTATCGGTATTGGTTGATAGTATTGTAAACCGTTTACAGCTAACCAAATGCGATTGCAACCAAATGATAATTAATGCGGAGATTGAGCCTAAAATTGAAATAACCGGCGATAAATTTGCGTTGACATCAGTAGTTACCAATTTAATAGAGAACGCGGTTAAATATTCAAAACCCTGCCAAACAGTGGATGTGAAATTATTTTCGAGGAACGGCCAGGTACATTTTGAAGTTGCCGATCATGGCATTGGTATAGCCGATGAAGAAAAAAACCTCATATTTAATAAATTTTATCGCGTAGGTAGTGAAGATACCCGCAATACCAAAGGCACGGGCTTAGGCTTGTATATTGTTAAACAAGTATTAGATAAGCACCAGGCCAGTATTAAAGTTAAAGACAACCGTCCGGAAGGAAGTATATTTGAGGTTGTTTTTGCATTAACCTAAAAATTATATGACAATACAACCCAAAAAAAGAATTTTATTGGCCGAGGATGAAGAGCATCTTTTAGAGGCTATTAAGCTTAACCTTGAATTGGAAGGTTACAAGGTATCAACCGCCAACAATGGCAAAAAGGCTTTGCAAATATTTAAAGAGGAGCGTTTTAATCTGGTGATACTGGATGTTATGATGCCCGAGATAGACGGTTTTGTAGTTGCCGAAACTATCCGTTTAGAAAATTCGGAAGTACCCATTATGTTCCTGACCGCTAAAAATACCAACGAGGATAAAATAGCCGGTTTAAAAAAAGGTGCTGATGATTATTTAACTAAGCCATTTAACCTGGAAGAGCTGATTTTACGGGTAAACAACCTGGTAAAACGTAGCCTTAAAGGTGATGACCTTAAAGAGTTTAACAGCTATAAAATTGGCGAAAAAACCATCCATTTCAACTCGTTTGAGTTGGTTAATGAGGATGGGTCTATCACCCCGTTAACAAAAAAGGAAACCATGCTTTTAAAGCTGCTGATAGAGCGTAGGAATGATGCCGTATCTCGCGAGCAGATATTAGAGACCGTATGGAACTATGATGTTTACCCGTCAACCCGTACCATTGATAATTTTATTTTAACGTTCCGTAAGTATTTTGAACCCGATCCTAAAAACCCGGTTTATTTTCACTCTATACGCGGGGTAGGTTATAAGTTTACAGATAATCAGCATTAATTAATGTTTACCAACCGGGCAAGGATATTAGTTATCGGTGCTTTTTTGATCATGCTGGTTGTATCGGCCAACATGAAAGTTTACCAGATAACAGCGGTAACAGCCATGTTTGCAATTTTTTTAGCATGGGGTTATTTTAAAGAGGGAACGATAATATTGGCAGCAAAGGCTTTTCATAATAAGGACTATGCTAAAACCGAACGACTGCTGGAGCAAATACCTAACCCCAACTGGTTAAGTAAAAAGCGCCGCGGTTTTTACGAGTTTATTGCCGGCGGGGTAAGCTTGCAAAAGCAGGATTTTGATGAAGCCGAAAAACATTATGAACTGGCGGCGCAGTTTCCGCTGCGGTCGGCAAATGACCATGTGGCGGCGCTGGTACATGTAGCCAATATAAACATCAGGAAAAGCAATTTTGAAAAGGCAAAAGCCTATTTGCAACTGACCGATAAATACGAAGGAAAAACAACCGCTAAAATGAAGGATGTAATTAAACGTCTTCATGAGGAACTGGATAAAAAATAATAATAAATGGGTGTCACCCTGAGCCTGTCGAAGGGTGAGCGTAGGCTTTTGCCCACATGCTTCGTCCCGATAGGTATCGGGACAGCATGACAACCGATTAATTGAGATATGAGAGATTCATTACTAATAAAAGCTGCATTTTCAGAAAAAACCGAACGCCCGCCTGTGTGGATGATGCGCCAGGCCGGACGTTTTATGCCCCAGTACTGGGAAATAAAAAACAAGTACTCGTTTTTGGAGATGTGCAAAACCCCCGAGATTGCTGCCGATGTTACCATGTTGCCGGTTGATCTGCTGGGTATTGATGCCGCCATCTTATTTTCGGATATACTGGTTACCGGCGAGGCCATGGGCGGCGATCTGAGCTTTACTCAAAATATCGGTCCTAAGTTTGCCAACCCCGTACGTACGCAAAAGGATATTGATAATCTTGAGGTAAATTGTATAGATAAGCTACAATATGTTGCTGATGCGATAAAGGTGATACAACAGCGTTTAAATGGTAGCATCCCGCTGATTGGTTTTGCAGGGGCGCCGTTTACCGTAATGAGTTATTTGGTTGAGGGCGGATCATCAAAAGATTTTAAGCTAACCAAGTTAATGCTGCATAATGAGCCTGAGATGGCACATGCATTATTATCAAAAATTGCCACAGTAACAGCAGATTACCTGAACCTGCAAATTGCAGCCGGTGTAAATGCCGTACAAATATTTGATAGCTGGGCGCAGGCTTTAGCGTGGGATGATTATAAAGAATTTTCGCACCGTTATATTGCCGAGATCATCAGTAAGTTAAACCGGAAAGATATTCCGGTGATATCATTCTGTAAAGGCAGCTCAGTTTTCGCGCCGTTAATGGCCGAGGCTAAACCGGATGTAATTTCTATCGACTGGAATGTTGATCTGCTGGATATTAAAAAGCGGTTGCCGCAAGGTGTGGCGGTGCAGGGTAATTTAGATCCGCATATTTTGTATGCCGATAAAAAAGTAATTAAAGAACGCATTTACCGCCTGTTTGACCGCATGAAAGGTGAGAACGGCTTTATATTTAATTTGGGCCACGGCATTATGCCTGATATCCCTTTTGATAATGTGAAGTACGCGGTTGAGGTGATAAAAGAATTTAAGTACTAAAAAAAAGAGGGTGTCACCCTGAGCCCGTCGAAGGGTGAGCGTAAAGGCCTTTGCCCACGTGCTTCGAGAGCCTCAGCATGACAACGCACAAAAGAAATGTACTATTATATTTTAGCCATACATATCATTTTTGTAGTCTGCTGGATGGCGGGGCTGTTTTATATGGTGCGCCTTTTTATTTACCATACCGAAGCACAAGCCAAACCCGAACCTGACCGTACCATCCTGTCCAAACAGTTTGAGATAATGGAAAGCAAGCTATGGTGGATAATTACTGCGCCGTCCATGTACATTGTTATAGCCGCGGGTATTAGTATGTTATACCTTTCGCCATTTTGGTTGCAGCAACCCTGGATGCATGTAAAACTTGCTTTTGTATTGGTCTTGATTGTTTACCATTTTATCTGCCAAAATAAAATGAAGCAAATGCGTAAGGGCATTTATAAATGGACCTCCACCCAATTGCGTTTATGGAATGAACTGGCAACCTTGCTGCTATTTGCCATCGTGTTTTTGGTAGTGCTTAAAAGCGCGGTTAACTGGATATATGGGGTGGTGGGTATTGTGGGATTGTCCGTGGTGTTAATGCTAGCCGTTAAAATATATAAACATTACAGAGCTAAATAGTTAAATCACCGATCCTTCATAAAGATCATGAACCGGAAATATCAAATCATAATCTCCCCAATTTAAGTTCCCATTGCTTATTTGAAACTGAGTAAATAACGACTCATCTAAATATTTTGAAATTGCGGGGTGTTGTGATTTAATAAGGAAAGGCTTAAAATCAACCAGCTTTTCATTCCCATCGTTAAAGAAAATCCTTATAGCATAATCACCAATGTATTTAGCCGATTTAACTTCTATTACATCAGTTGATAAATGGTCATTATATTCCTGAATGATTTTCATTTTAATTTATGAGTAATTCGTTCAAACTCTATTGTTTTATGGTATACAAAATAGTCAACCCATTTGTTAACTATTTTATCAGCATAAACTTCTAAAAACTTTTCAAAGTCTTTAAGTTTAGCCCCTTTCAATGGTTTCTTACCTTCTACTAATTTAATTCTTATTTCTGATATTTTGCCATCAATAATATAAAACTCGGCTTTGCTTTCTAAATTACCATAACTGGCATGAATATGAATTGGTTCATGTTCGTTTGAATAAAAGAAAAGTATGATACCCAAATACTCAAATATTTTTGGCATAAGTGTTATAATTAACAGGATAAAATTATGAAAATTCGGCGATTCTTACCCATTATTCATTTAATCAACTAATTGCTCTGTCGGTGTAACCCAACTGATGGACGCTCTTCTTTTAATATATGTTTAACTATTTATCTTTAAGGTGATAAAAGAATATTTAATACCCCATGCAACCATTTGCCACTGGCGTACATCTTACCAATAATGATGTTACTAAAACCCACTTACACAATTGATGAATTATTAAACAGGTGCAAAGCCGGTGAGCGCAAAGCGCAAGAGCTGCTGTACAAGCAATTTGCATCAAAAATGTTGGGGGTTTGCATGCGTTACGCAATAGATAAAATGGAGGCTGAGGATGTTTTACAAAACGGCTTCATTAATGTTTTTAAAAACCTGGATAGTTACCGGGGCAAGGGTTCTTTTGAAGGTTGGATAAGGCGTATTATGGTACACTGTAGCATTGAACACTATCGTAAGCACCATAAAATGATGCCGGTGGCCGATGTAGATGAGAAAGGTAATGAACCATCAGTAAACCCGGTGGTAATAGCCAATATGGATGCAAAGGACCTTATGAGTTTGATAAACCAGTTGTCGCCAGGGTATCGCATGGTTTTTAACTTATTTGCTATTGATGGCTACTCGCATAAAGAGATAGCCGAAATAGTTGGTATAACAGAGGGCGCGTCAAAATCGCAATTATCAAGGGCGCGCGCAATTTTAAAGGAACAGGTTATTAAAATGGAAGGTAAAATATATGGATATGCAGGATAAAGAACTTGACAGTTTGTTCAATTCAAAACTTGACGATTTTGAAATGGAGCCCTCACCAAAAGTTTGGAACGGTATAGCTGATGAGTTGCACGGTAAAAAAGGAAAACGTGTGGTAATATATTATCTGAGTGTTGCGGCAAGCGTTATTATATTGGTATCGGCAGGCTTGCTGTTTTTTAACCATACGCAAAATACTTTTGTAAAGCCGGTTAAGCAAAATAAAGTTGCGGTAAAAATTGATAAACTTTTACCGGTTGGTGATCGGGTTAAAAGTGGTACACTAACAACACAGAGAATGGTTGATGCCCCAGTAAATAGTGTTACGAACGTATCAAAACAAGCAGTAAATATGCCTGAGGAAGGTGTTAACAAAACGGCAACAGAAATCCCTGTACCAATCAATTCACCGGGAATAACCGGGCCGTTACCAACCAACAAACCTTTACTGGCAGTAGTAACCGAGCCTCAGCAAAAACAGCCTGCTATGGTTGTGCCGAGTAAAGCAACATCTTTTACAACTACGCCTGCTGATGACCAACAAGTACCGGAAGTGGTAATAACCACCACCGAAACAATAAACACACCCGTTAAAAAACGCGGCATACACAGCGTTGGCGGTTTAATAAACGCCATTATAGCCAAGGTTGATAAACGCGAGGACAAACTGATAGAATTTACCGAGGATGATGAAGATGGATCAGCCATTACAGGTTTAAACCTGGGGCTGATAAAAATTAAAAAACAATGATCTAATTATAATAGTATACACCATTTAAATACGCACTAATATGAAACGCCTATTACTTACTGCCCTAATTTGCGCTGTATCAACACTAAGCTTTGCACAAAGAACCACCACAACTACTACAGTTACCACAACTACCATAATAAAAAAAGATACAACCATAGTCAGAAAAGATACTACCGTTGTAAGAAACACAAAAAGGTACAAGGTTAGCTTTCATGATAGACAAATTAACCGCGACAGCATAAAAGCCGCCGCCGAAAGAAGAGATAAGGTTAATTTTAATATAATTTTCAGGTTCGACCTGGGATTAACCACGCTGATTGATAACGGCAGCTTTACTTTATCGCCCAAAAATGATTTTTTAAGCTATCGCTCATGGAAATCAAGCAACGTGGGTTTTGAGCTTGTGCAGTTTGGATACCGCTTTAACAAGAATTTTAAAATGTCATTAGCCGGTGGTTTCGATTGGACGCTACTGCGCTTGCGCGAAAATATCACCATACAAAAAAGCACGCCAACATTAACTTATGTGGTAGATAACATTAACTATAGCAAAAACCGTTTTTCATCAACTTACCTGAGGGTGCCTTTGGGGTTCGAGTTCAGAACCAACGAAAACAACCGGGGCAAACATTTAACCTGGATAGTTGGTCCGGAAGCCGGGCTGTTGTTAGGCGGCCGTGTTAAGCAAATAAGCGAAGAAAAAGGCAAGCAGAAAATAGATGATGATTATCACTTTACCAAATTACGCTATGGCGCGTTTACCCGCCTAAGTTATGGTTCGACAGGTATTTATGCTAAATACTATATGAACGATATGTTTGAGAACAGTCCGGCGCAGGCGGGTTTAAAAAACTTCGCGGTAGGCTTTACCCTCAACTTTTAAATAGCGTTGATATAAATACATAGCAAGGCTGTTTTAATCGACAGCCTTTTGCCGTTTTGCATATCTTTGCAACATGTCATCAACTCCCTTTCTTCAAGCTTTATCCATCAGCAAAATATATCCGGGCGAACGCCAGTCGGGGGTTAAAAACATCAGTCTACAAATTCAGGAGGGAAAAATTACAGCTATAATAGGCGAGAGCGGTAGCGGGAAAAGTACCTTACTACGTATGTTGTACGGCTTGCTGTCGCCGGATGAAGGCGAGGTGCAGTTTAAAGGCGAACGCATTTGGGGGCCTGAAGAAAAACTGATACCCGGCCACGATGCCATGAAAATGGTAACCCAGGACACCGATGGCTTAAATATTTTCGCTAAAGTTTGGGATAATATAGCCGTGCTGATGCCTAATACTGATGTGGCCGCGAAAGAAGAAAGGACTGAACAAGTTTTAAAACAACTCAACATATTTAAACTGGCCAATAAACGGGTAGCCGACCTAAGCGGTGGCGAAAAGCAGCGCGTAGCCATAGCCCGCGCCCTGATAACCCGTCCCGAAGTTTTATTGCTGGATGAACCCTTTAACCAGGTGGATACTTCGTTTCGTGAAGGCTTGCAGCAGGACATCAGGCAGATTGTGCAGGATACCGGGTTAACCGTTATTATGGTATCGCATGACCCGGCCGAGGTATTATCAATGGCAGATGAACTGCTGGTATTACAGGATGGTGAAATTCTGGAAGCGGGTCACCCCAAAGAATTATACCAACACCCGCAAAACCTGTATACCGCGCGACTGCTTACCAACTGCAATGTGCTTACGCAGGACGAAGCCAAACTTTGCGGTATTAAAACCCAAAAAGACTGCGTAGTTATATACCCCGAATGGGCCGTCACCACCAGCAGCTGGACCCGCAAAAACTGGACAGTTAAGCAAGTGCTTTTTAAAGGCAACTATGAAGATCTGTTATTAGAATATAAGGAGGTAGTATTGCGCCTGTTAAATGACCAGCCCGGTAAATATAATGAGGGTGACAGGTTGCATTTAAAGATTGGTAGGTATTTGGAGTATTAAATTGTAAATAAAATTACCAAGGGCGTTATAATTCCAATTAACAACAGCAGATAAAATAATCGTCCTTTTCTGCTTACAGCTAATTTAAACAAAGTAATAAGCGTTAAAACTATGCCTATCAAGGTCAAGTATAAATAGCCGTAAATAATACCTTCTCCAATTACTAATTTGGATCCACGGTCTAAATACGCAGTGTGTGTATGACGCCATCCTGAAAATAAAATTAACACACTGAATAAAGCATAACATATGTATACGATTATTGCTGTTCTATGTGTACTAAAAATGTTTATGGCTGATTTCATAATTGGTAACCTTAATACCCATTAATAAATAAGGTAACCTTTTCGCGAAAAGTTTGATGGACTATTAAAAATCAAGGCAATCCTCAAATCTTAAAAATCAAGGTTCAGACAGCAGGCAAACTCACAAAAAACGTAGTGCCCGCATTCTCGGCACTGGTAAACCATATTTTACCGCCTTGCAATAAGGTATAATCCCTGCAAAGTACTAAACCCAGGCCAGTGCCTTTTTCATTTTCGGTACCGTAGGTGGAGTTGGCTTTTAATGAAAATATATCTCCCTGCTTTTCTAATGGGATGCCTATGCCATTATCGCTTACTGATATAATGCACTCGTTGTTTTGTTTAATGGCTTTCAATTCTATTTTTCCGCCTGATGGCGTAAACTTAATAGCATTATTTAACAGGTTGCGAATGATGAGCTGCAACATATCAATATCCGCTTTTACAACAATGCTTTCGTTAATAATGGTGGTTAGCTGTATGTCTTTATTTAAGGCGATAGGGGTAAACACCTCGGCCTTTCTTGCAAAAACCTGATTAAGGTTGATGTTTTTTAGGTTAGGGGCTACACCTTTCATCTGGTTTTTTGCCCAGTTAAGCAAATTATTTACCAGGTACTCCGCATTGGCAAGGTTGCTAACCAGGTCTTTTTCCAAAGCTAAACGCTCCTCATTATCCATTTCAACCTCTTTAAGGGCGCTAAAATACTGCTGGGTAAGCGCCAACGGACTGCGCAGATCATGCGAAATGATGGAGAATAGTTTATCCTTTTCGGCATTTAACATTTCAAGGGCATTTGTTTTCTCGTCGGCCAATTGTTTTTGGGCGCTATAATTTCTGCGGATGGATGAGGTGCCTATATATAAAATAACGATGATGATTATATACGTTCCCACATTATCTATAAACAGCTCCTTACGGCTGGCATAGCTTATTTTAATGCTTGATGGGTAGTAATACTCTATACATGTAATACCTATCACAATAGCCAGGTTAATGGTAAACCAAATTAGCCAATGCTTTTTTTGCGATACCGATATGATCATGAAAAGCGAGATGGAAAACAATAATAAAGTGCTACCCGCTATACCCGCGTTAAAAAAATAATTGGCAGCTGTAAATATAT
Organism: Mucilaginibacter sp.; assembly: GCF_039935595.1. GTDB lineage: Bacteria > Bacteroidota > Bacteroidia > Sphingobacteriales > Sphingobacteriaceae > Mucilaginibacter. The sequence goes on from NZ_JBDTJZ010000057.1 coordinate 34,635, forward strand.
TTACCTCAATGGCTGATAATATGACAGCCAGGTTTAATTGGTGCTTAAACCGACTTAACGAGTATAAAAAAATTTGTATTGCTAAAACTACGGTAGTAATAATTGCCGGCGCGTATAAACCGATAGCCAAATTAAAAGCTATTTGTAAGGGCAGTACAACAAAAACCAATGCCGAAAATGAATGAAATATCCGGCTCTCCAGCGAAAAATCATCATCGCTGCCAATTACCTGTAACCGGAGTTTCGTTAAAAAAGAAGGTGTTGTTTCAGGCATAGTTAACTTCTTCAAATTTAATAAAAGAAACGTTAATTAAATGTTAAATCTATACGTACTCGTTATAAACCGACTGCCCTATTATTGGCCCTGTAAAACTTTTTTATTCAACCGCTTGAAAATCAAAAAATAAGTACCTACCTTTGCAGTCCTTAAAATAAGGATAAAACTGTAAATACAAAAAAGGAAAAATGCCTACTATTCAGCAATTAGTTAGAAAAGGTAGAGTAGCTATGGTTGACAAGAGTAAGTCACCAGCGTTGGACAGCTGTCCACAGCGAAGAGGCGTATGCACACGCGTGTATACCACTACCCCTAAGAAACCAAACTCAGCAATGCGTAAAGTTGCACGTGTGCGCTTAACCAACGGTAAAGAAGTTAACGCTTATATCCCTGGTGAAGGTCACAACTTGCAGGAACACTCAATTGTATTGATCCGCGGTGGTCGTGTTAAAGACTTACCGGGTGTACGTTACCACATCATCCGTGGTGCGTTAGATACATCAGGTGTTGCTGGTCGTAACCAACGTCGTAGTAAATATGGTACTAAACGCCCTAAACCAGGTCAGGCTGCTGCAGCCCCTGCAAAAGGTAAAAAGAAATAATTAAAGGAGGATAGATAGCAATGAGAAAATCAAAACCAAAAAAAAGAATCCTTCTTCCTGATCCAAAATTCAATGATATTTTGGTAACCAGGTTTGTAAATAACATGATGTATGACGG
>NZ_JBDTJZ010000058.1:0-23263 GCF_039935595.1 Mucilaginibacter sp.
GTACTGTATGTACCTTCATAGCACATCCAATAATTTTGTGGGTAAGGTCTTCATGCTGCATGGTTGTTTGAACTAAGATTAATAGGATTTAAGGATTATAACATGAAAATAGGTATAAATTTAGTTCTCACAAAAAAACCCGGTTCAATTGAACCGGGTTTTAATCCTTTAATTCTAAAAATCTTATAAATCTTAGTCTAGTTCAGATCTTTTTTTCCAAAGTCAATAATTACCGGAGTTGCCACGCAAATTGACGAGTAGGTACCAAAACATACCCCAATTAACAAGGCGAATGAGAACCCACGAATAACGTCACCACCGAATATGAATAATACTATTAACACGAATAATACGGTTAAAGCAGTAATAATAGTACGGCTTAACGTGTTGTTAATGGCGTTATTAATAACCTCTTTAGGGTTATCTGATTTTGAATGATGTGCTTCCAGGAATTCGCGGATACGGTCAAACACCACCACGGTATCATTAATTGAATAACCTATTACTGTTAATATAGCCGCAATAAAGGCCTGGTCAATTTCTAAGAAACCGAAGCCCGGCACATTTCTAAACAAGGAGAAGAAAGACAATACCATTAAAGCATCGTGCGCGGTAGCAACCATGGCACCCAAGCTGAACTGCCATTTACGGAACCTGACCAATATATAAGCCGATATAATAAGGATAGCAAACAATACAGTCCATACGGCTGATCTTTTTAAGCCTTCGGCGATAGTTGCTTCCACTTTTTGCGAACTCAAAATGTCTTTTTTAGACATTTGGGTTACCGCTTTTGTATTTAGTGTTTTTATTAAAGCGGCCTCAACTTTATTATCGGCATTGATAGTGTTGTCATCAATCAGATAATTGGTAGTGATGTTAATTTTATCACCAAGTGTTTTTACCTCGTTACCATGACCAAACACCGGGTCAATAACATCCCTAACATCCTGCGGGGTTGCATTTTTATTTTGGAACTTGATAACATACGAACGGCCACCCTGGAAATCTACACCATAATTAAAGTTTTGGGTAAACATAGATATAACGCCGGCTGTAATAAACAATCCCGAGAATATATAAAACTTGAAACGATTTTTTACGAAACCGTAATTTGCATTTTTAAAGGTATGTGAACTCCATGGGTTTGAGAATTTAATATCCCAGCCTTTTTCAAGCATCCACTCAAATATTAATCTTGAAATTAATAACGAGCAGAATAACGAAGTAATAATACCTATCATTAAAGTAGTGGCAAAACCTTGAATAGGGCCGCTACCAAATATGAATAATATTAAACCTGTTAAGAATGTACTGATGTTTGAGTCTAATATGGATGATAACGCATGTTTAAACCCGTCAGACACTGCCAGACGTAATGATTTACCCAAAGCCAATTCTTCACGTACCCGTTCGTATATCAACACGTTGGCATCAACCGCAATACCCAGGGTTAATACTATACCAGCTATACCAGGTAAGGTTAATACCGCGCGCAAGCTGGTTAATACACCCATCAGGAAGAATACGTTAATAATTACCGCTACTACCGCAACAGTACCTGCACGGTTGTAATAAGCTATCATGAATACCAATACTACTACCAAACCCATTATACATGATAGTAAACCATCGTTTATAGATTCCTGACCCAATGAAGGGCCTACCACATCCTCGCTCACAATATGCGCGGGGGTAAGTAAACGTCCGGCTTTTAATACGTTGGCTAAATCCTTGGTATCGTCAATAGTGAAATTGCCGGATATAGATGATACACCACCAGCTATCTCGCCCTGTACGTTTGGTGCAGAGTAAACATTATCATCCAAAACAATGGCTATGGCTTTTTTATCGGTGCCTGATGATGCCTCGGCGGTGATGGTACGCCATTTTTGGGCGCCTTCCGAGTTCATGGTCATGATTACTTCAGGATCGCCTTTTTGGCTATTATCAGCCCGTGCATCGTTAATAACATCGCCGGTTAAAACAGGGCCGTTATCAGCACCTGCTAATTTTATACCGTATAGTTCAAATATTTTGGTTTTCTCCAATGGCTTTACACCCCAAAGGAATTTCATATTCTGCGGGATGATAGATTTAACATCAGTGCTACGCAGGTAAGTATTTACTTTGGCCGTATCTTTTTGAGCTGCCCAACCTACAACCGGCCCCGGGCGTAATTGTTGCTGGCCGGTTTGATCCTGGTAAGAAGGTGTTTGCAATAAAGAAGCTAACGGATGCTCTGCGGCTAACGCTGCATGGCTAGCCAAAGCCGAAGTGTCTTTTTTATTGCTTTTTACTTTGTTTAATAAAGAAAGAGCGCCTTTAGCTGCCGATGTAGTATCCTTGCTGTTAGCAGCTACATTTTTGGTTTTAGCCGAATCGGCTAGTTTGTTTTTTGCTGCTAAAAGTTTATCAACAGATGATAGCAAAGGATATACTTCCAGGTTATCAAAAGTTTGGTAAAACTCCAGCTTTGCAGTACCTGATAACAGCTTACGCACACGTTCATGGTCCTTTACGCCAGGTAGTTCTATCAAAATACGGTTTGAATTTTTTTCCTGCTGTATATTTGGCTGCGTTACGCCAAACTGGTCAATACGTGTATTTAATACCGTGTATGACTGTTGTACAGCGGCGTCCGCTTCTTCCTTCAAATAACTTTCAACTTCGCTGTTCGAAGCATTAAATTTTAAATGCGCCTGATTGTCTTTAGTTGAAAATATGGTAGCTAATTTTCCGTTTGGATTTAGCTTTTCGTATTCATTAACAAACAAAGTAATATAGTCAGACTGCGTGCCATTTTTAACAGCAAGGTTTGCGTTTGCTAAAGCCTGGTTGAAAATCGGATCGGTATTATTGTTTGACAATGTTTTTACCAGTTCAACCAACGAAAGTTGCATGGTAACGTTCATGCCGCCTTTAAGGTCAAGACCCAAAGCCAATTCTCTATCTACGCAATATTGATAGGTATGATCTAAAACAGGATATACCGGCTGTGTTGCAATAGAGTCTAAATAACCCTTTTCTTTCGCTGTATCGCCCTTGGCATATATCTTCGCGTCGTTTTCAACTTTATGCGCTACCCATGTAAAAGAAAGCTGGTATATACATACAATAGCCAGCAGTATAGCGAAAAATTTAATAACCCCTTTACCTTGCATCGTGAATTAAAATATTTAATTAATTAGTTTATAAGCGTTTTAAACAAGACGGCAAATCTAATAAAATTTTACAAGCATAAAATTTATATTGAAACAAAAAAAACCTTTTAAATGTCAGCGCCGCTCTAAGGTGATAAAAGAATAAGAAAACGCATGTTTTTCATCTGCTTGATGATCTGTTCTCTCTGTTTCTTTCCATATATCTTCCTTTATTTCAGGGAAATAGGTATCACCGTCAAAATTTTGGTGAACTATGGTCAAATAAATGCGATCTGTTAATGTCAGGGCCTGTTTGTAAATTTCGGCACCACCTACAATAAAAACTTCGTCCACACCCTCTGCCAGTTTTAAAGCATCCGGCAGCGAATTTACCACCTCACAACCCTCAATCGTAATATCCTGACGGGTAATAATAATGTTTCTGCGATTGGGTAATGGCTTGCCAACCGAATAATAGGTTTTGCGCCCCATTATTATGGTATGCCCGCTGGTTATTTCCTTAAAATGTTTAAGGTCTTTAGGCAAATGCCATAATAACTGGTTGTTTTTACCAATGGCGTTGTTTTGTGCGATGGCTACTACTATAGATACAGTCATGTGGTAATGGAAACTAAATGATTTTCGATCCAAAGTTTGATCTCTTCGAATCTTATTTCGCCGCTGCTTGCGGCAATAGTCATTTTGTATTTTTCGTCTTCGAAGGCTACTATGTCCAAATTGTAAATGGATAGTGTTGCCCGCAGTAATATATAAGCTGTGCGTTTGTTGCCATCAATAAAAGGATGATTTATAATAAGACTTTCAAATATTGCCGCTGCTTTTTCTGTAGGTAACAGATACAACTCTTGCTGCCCAAAAGTTTGATAAGGTCTTGCTAAAGCAGCCAGTAGCGCGCCCTTATCTCTTAATCCATTTCCGCCACCATAAAATTTGATCGACTTTTCATGAATGGCTAACGCCGTATTTAAATCAATCATTGCGCCAATCGTCTTAAAAGATTGTCGTCTTCTTTAAAAACCTTATCTATAAACTGGTCAAGTTTTTCCTTGTCAAACGTCGGCTTTTCTAAATTATGTAAATAATCAAGAATTTCAGGTAATACACTTTCAGGCGCATTTTCTATCGCTTTGTATATTTCTGTTCTTAATTCTAAAGCCGTCATACACAAAAATACAAATTCTTATTAAAAAGTTATACCGCAACTTCCCCTTTAATATGCGGCCAGGGGTCATAATTCTCCAGCGTAAAATCTTCGTATTTAAAACTAAATATATCTTTTACATCCGGATTTATTTTCATGGTAGGTAACGGGCGCGGTTCGCGACTTAGCTGCAGCTTGGTTTGCTCCAAATGATTATTATATAAATGCGCATCGCCAAAAGTGTGTATAAAATCGCCGGCATCTAAATCACAAGCCTGAGCCACCATCATGGTAAGTAAGGCATACGACGCTATATTAAAAGGTACACCTAAAAATATATCAGCGCTTCGTTGATACAACTGGCAGGATAGTTTGCCTTTTAACTCCCCCTTCAGGGGGTTGGGGGGCTGCACATAAAACTGAAACAGGCTATGGCAGGGCGGTAGCGCCATTTGGTTTACATCGGCCACATTCCAGGCCGATACAATGATACGGCGCGAATCGGGATTGGTTTTTATTTGGTTGATGATCTGGCTTATCTGGTCAATATGCCCACCACCCGGCGTAGGCCATGAGCGCCATTGATAACCGTATACAGGGCCAAGATTTCCCTCTGCATCGGCCCACTCATCCCAAATACGTACGCCGTTATCTTTAAGGTACTTTATATTGGTATCGCCGCTTAAAAACCATATCAACTCGTGTATGATAGATTTTAGGTGCAGCTTTTTGGTAGTAACCATCGGGAAGCCATCCTGCAGGTTAAACCGCATCTGGTAGCCAAATACACTTATAGTGCCTGTGCCTGTACGGTCATGCTTTTGCGTGCCGTTCTCCATTACATGGCGCATCAGGTCGAGGTATTGTTTCATTTTAATTAGCGAATTAGTGAATTATTGAATGAGTGAGTGATTTTATTAATAATCAACTTACCAACCACAAATAAAAATAATCTATTTTTGGTATCCTACGGATGTTTAAAAATACAGGCCGTTGTTAGTCTTTTTTATGATATTATTCCCAAATGCCAAAATAAACATCGGCCTCAATATTACCGAGCGCCGCAGCGATGGTTACCATAACCTGGAAACTATTTTTTACCCGGTTAAAATTAATGATGCTTTAGAAGTTATTACTGCTGATAAATTAAGCTTCGAATCATCCGGGCTTGATATTCCCGGCAGGATGGAAGATAACCTTTGCATTAAGGCTTATCATCTGTTAAAAAAAGACCATGATATACCGCCGGTAAAGATACACCTGCATAAACATATACCCATAGGTGCGGGCTTAGGCGGGGGCTCGGCTGATGCTGCTTTTTTTATAAGGTTGATGAATGAGAAATTTGAATTGGGTTTATCAATAGATAAAATGCAGAATTACTCGCGTGTGTTAGGTGCCGATTGCGCTTTCTTTATCGAAAATAAACCCGTATTTGCTTTTGAAAAAGGGGATGAGTTTGAATCTATAAAACTTGATCTGTCTAATTTTAACCTGGTATTAGTAATGCCGCCTGTTCAAATTTATACAGCCGAGGCATTTCGCGGCGTTAAGCCCACACTACCCAAGGATTCTTTATATGAATTGATATACCTGCCCTTACCCGAATGGAAAAAGTACATAAAAAATGATTTTGAAGAATCGATCTTTAAAAATAATGTAGAAATAAGAGGGGTAAAAGCGGCGCTTTATGAAGCCGGCGCGCTATATGTCAGTATGAGCGGGAGCGGAGCTTCCGTATTCGGCATATTTGAGAAAACACCTGATCTGTCGTCCCTTGAACCAACAAACCAGGTGTTTTATGATATATGAATTACGAATTACGATGTACGATTGTTCTTTAAATCTAAAATCGTACATCGTAATTCGTAAATCAAACCCCTGCATCATCTGTAACACCACGACTTACGCCTTCTATCCAGTCCTGCTCACCACCGCCTTGTGCTATCGCAGTTAACAGGCGGTTATGCACAACACCGGCCACCGGCATAGGTATTTCGCTTTGCTGCGCCAGTTTAAAAGTAAGGCGGGCATCTTTATAGCCCAGTTTTGTTTTAAAGCCTACAGGCTCGTATTGTTTGCTGGCAATCAGTTTACCGTAGTTTTGAAATATTGGCGCGCTAAATAGGGTGGAGCTAAAAAAATCTGACACCTGTTTGCGGTCCAGTCCGTTCTTTTCGGCCAATGTATAAGCCTCGGCCATAATCTCCAGCGAGGATAATATCATAAAGTTCCCCGCTATTTTCACCACATTGGCACCACCGGCGGTTTCGCCAAAATCAAATATGCCTTGCCCCAGGTTTTCCAGTATCGGTTTTGCGGCCTCTTTTGCCAGCGAATTGCCGGATACGCAAATCCAGAGCTTTTTGGCGGCTGCAGCCTCGGGCCGACCAAATACTGTGGCGGCGATATAATTATTGCCCTGTGCGGCGTGTAATGAGGCCAGTTGTTCAGAAACCTCGGGCGAAATAGTGCTCATAGAAATATGCACCGCGTTTTTTGGCAGCGTTTGCAATAGGCTATTGGTAACTTCTTTTACAGCGTCGTCATCTGATAGCATGGTTATAACCGCTACCACATTCGCGGCGGCTTCGGCCGGGGTTTTGCATTTAATAACGGTACCGCCCAGCTCATCAATTTTTGATGCCGTGCGGTTATACACCTGTAGCTTATACCCTGCATCAACCAAATTTTTTGCCATAATAATACCCATGGCGCCTAAGCCTATAAAACCAATTTTTTGTTCCATCATTTTAATTTATATAATCGCGGTCCTCATCACTTAGTGTATCAGGATCATCTTTGTGTAACTGATCATGGTAAGCGCCAATATCATATTTTGCTTTTTTGGGTCTGCCAACAATAACGCCCAATATAAAGGCTATTAAACCCACTGCCGCCAGTACTACTAATTTTGACAGGTACACGTCTGTAAACAATATGGTGAATTTTACCTGCTCGGTATTTTGCATCAGTACTGTAGTAAGCAGTACGGTTATTACAATAATAATTATGGTTTTTAAACTCATGGTATTGGGGTGCTGATTTGTTTTTTACAATATGCGGTTTTTATCTTTTTAATAAAAGTCAATTTTAAAACTTGTTTCTTTTTATTGATGGGAGTAGGGGTAATGGTACAGCAAAAGTCTTGCCTGTTTTAAATAGTTGTGTTAATTTTTTGTTCCCGTTTTTTTGGTTTTAAAAAATGCCCGGATTTTTTACCAAAAAATCAACAGATTTTAAGCTCACCAAAAACGGAGGCAACATATAGCCTTTTTTTCAAATTTTTAGTTTTGCTATTTCAATACACTATCTGATTAAATATTCTGCGTTTTTCAGTCAATGAATTTTTACTTTAAATTATATAGATCAATAATCTGATTATAAACATATTATATATGTTTTAATAATATGTTATCAATTCGTGCTAAAATAGTTAGTATTGAAAATCTGAAAGATCAATTTTTATATCTATTGTTATTTTATATAATCTATTTAATGATTTGAATTTTAATTATTTATATAATTTTAATATATTCTTTAAAATGTAGTTTTTGGCGAAAATATACGCCTAACTTACTATGTTTTTTAAAGCACAACTGTTTATAAATAAAGCTGAAATGGGTACACTATTTGATTTTGATAATTTTGCCCCTGTTTTATTAAAATAATGTCAAACATGCTGAGATACAGATTGAAAAAGGAATAGCTTAAAGGGGCTTAAAATACGTCTGTTAAGTGCGGTTTTTTTCTCCCCTACCCTATGCAAAAATGAGAGGCCGTATGTTTTTTTAAAGGATAAGGATAGGATACTGAGAAAAAATTAAACGTTTGAGCGTTTACGAATACGGCTTTGAGCCACCGGAAAAAGAAAGATGGTTGACAAAATAAGTACAGCCCCAACCCAGAATCCGGCAGACAATTTTTGCATATCACCAAAAAAAAGGAACGACATCAGGATGCCATAAACCGGCTCAAGGTTGGTGATCAGGGCTACCCTGAACGCCGAAAGTTCGCGCATTACTGATACCCCGGCAACGTAGGCCAATGACGTACAAATGGTGCCCAAAAGCAACAGGTAGCCCAAATCTGACGGTTTTAATAACATGCTTTTGTTAAAGCCATGTGTACATAAAAGAAATATAGTGGCCAGCAAAAATGCGCCTGTTAGCTCATAAAAAGCTATTACCGGGGCCTCATTTTTTTGGACGTGTTTAGAGTTAATTATTGAAAATAGGCTGGCGCAAACGGCACTTAATAAACCTAAAATAATACCCTTAGTGTATTGGGTTTCGAATTTAAATATTAAAGTAATGCCGGTTATAATGAGCAGCCCGGCAATGATCTCCAGTTTTGAAATACTTTTTTTATTGATCAAAGGCTCCAGCAAAGCTGTAAATAAGGTTATTGATGACAGGCATACCAGGCTTACCGGAACAGTAGCCAATTTGATAGAGGCAAAGAAAAATATCCAATGGCTACCCACCAATGCGCCGGTAAGAAATAATTTAATAAAGGTTTTACGGCTAACTTTAAACGCTGTTTTGTTGAACTTGAAATATAAAAATAATGATGCCGCAGCTATAAGCACCCTGTACCAAACCAACGGTACCGCGGCTATAGATATAAGTGCGCCCAATATGCCGGTAAACCCCCATATAAATACAGTGAAATGCAGTATCAGTAAATTTTTATTGACACCTGCAGGGATTTTGTTTACAGTCATTTTATTTAGGGGCTTTGGCAAGCAAGTACAAACCTAATAACCCAAATAATCCGTTAGGTATAAATACCGCGGCTATGGGCGATAAGCTGCCTTTTATAGCAAACACCAATGCAAACTTATCAACCACAATATAAGCAAAACATAAAAATAACCCTATACCCAGCGGCAATCCTATACCACCCCGTACCTTTCGCGATGATATGGATACGCCAATCAGCATCAATACAAATGAGGATAAGGGATATACAAAGCGCCGGTATTTTTCATATTGCATGTCTTTCAGATCCCCGGCCCCACGAATTTTCTCTTTGTCTATCCTTTTATTTAACTCCCTTAACGACATGGCCGGGTAGGCGTTATTAACCACAAAATCAGATGGTTTTAAGTCAAGTACGGTATCTTTATTGGAGATGTTTACCTTTAATGTTTCCCTTAAACCGTTTATATACCGTACCGAATAATTTTTTATTGACCATACGTTTTTAACAGAATCATACACAGCCATATTAGCTACAATCTTCTCGCGCATTAAATCGCCGTCCATTTTTTCTAAAACAAACTGGTATGCGGTGTGGGTATTAGGGTCGTATGTATTTGCATAGGCATAGGTGTTTTTATCCAGTTGCAGGTGTACATCGTTTTTTGAAGCATCGCCGTTAAAGCCATGCGTGTTTTCAAAATCTATTTTAAGCTTGTTGGTAAACGGTATTAAATAAACGTTAGCAAAAAATGACAGCACGAAAATTATACTTGCCGCCACAAAATATGGTCGTAAAAAACGGTTAAAGCTTGCTTTTCCGCTTAGTATGGGCACAATTTCGGTTTGGTTGGCCATTTTAGCGGTAAAATATATTACCGCCAGGAAATTAATAAGCGGCGATAATAAGTTTATATAAAACGGGATAAAACCGGCGTAATATTTAAAGGCGATATCATAAATTGTAGTGTTGTTTCTTAAAAAGTTATCCATGTGCTCGGATATATCAAACACTACAGATATCACGATGATCAATACCATCGTGAAAAAAAATGTGCCCAGGTATTTCCCGATTATATACCGGTCAATAATTTTTATGTATCTGTTTAAAAGCGCGTTCATCTACAGTCGTTGCCCCAGGCGGTTAACCATAATTTTTTTCCAGTTATAAAATTCCCCTTCAATAATTTTTTTACGTGCCTCTTTTACCAGCCATAAATAAAAATGAAGATTATGTAAGGTAGCTATTTGCGCGCCCAAAATCTCACCCGAATGTATTAGGTGCCGTAAATAACTTTTGTTATAAAATTTATCGGCAAATAAATCGCTATCAGCCTCAATTGGCGAAAAGTCATTTTTCCATTTTTCGTTCTTGATGTTGATAATGCCATCTTTGGTAAATAACATGCCGTTTCGGGCGTTACGGGTTGGCATAACGCAATCAAACATATCAACACCTAAGGCAATATTTTCCAATATATTTACGGGCGTACCCACGCCCATTAAATAACGTGGTTTTTGCGCTGGTAATATATCGCAAACAATTTCGGTCATGGCATACATTTCTTCGGCAGGTTCACCAACTGACAGGCCGCCAATAGCATTGCCCTCACGCTCAAATGATGCAATGGTTTCTGCTGATTTTATGCGCAGATCTTTATAAACCGAACCCTGCACAATAGGGAACAGTGTTTGGCTATAGCCGTACTTGGGCTGGGTAACGTCAAAATGGTCGCAGCAGCGTTTTAACCACCGATGCGTCATCTCAATTGAACGGCGCGCATAACCATACTCGCAGGGGTAGGGCGTACACTCATCAAAAGCCATAATAATATCAGCGCCTATAATGCGCTGTATATCCATTACATTCTCGGGTGTAAACAAATGTTTTGACCCATCAATATGCGAACGGAAGGTAACACCTTCCTCTTTTATCTTACGTACCTCGCTTAATGAATATACCTGGTAGCCGCCGCTATCCGTTAAAATAGGGCCGTCCCAGCCGTTAAATTTATGCAGGCCGCCAGCTTTTTCAAGGGTATCAAGCCCAGGCCTTAAGTATAAATGGTAGGTATTACCTAATATAATTTGTGCCTGTATATCATTTTTAAGTTCGTGCTGGTGCACGGCCTTAACGGTACCTGCTGTACCTACGGGCATAAAAATAGGCGTTTGTATGGTTCCGTGATCGGTAGTTATTTCGCCCGCGCGGGCTTTTGAAAGCGGATCGTGTGCTGTTAAATTAAATTTCATTTTGCGCAGCAAAAATAGTGATTAGAGATTAGAGATTGGTGATTGGTGACCAGTTAATTGGTAATTAGGCATCGGTTTGATAAAGAACAATTGGATAATGACTACTAATAAAACTAATCACCTATTAACAAATCACTAATCACTATCAACAATCACTTTTTTTTAACAACTTTGCCCCATACTTTTAACTTAGTTTGGAAACTTATATACAAGCCGTTTTATTCGTTCTGTTTTTAATATGCTTTATTGTTCAGCTGTATTTCCCTATAGCAAACCATAGATCATTAGGCGGTTACACCCCTGCTGATGAATTGCCCAAGGTTAAGCTGCCCGTTTCAGTGATCATCAGCGCACGTAATGAGGAGCAAAATTTAAGAGAGAACCTACCTTCCATACTGGAGCAAAATTATAAAGATTTTGAAGTGGTTGTGGTTAACGATTGCTCGTATGATGGGTCTGAACAGGTTTTAGAGGAATTAAAAACTACCTATCCGCATTTAAAAGTAGTTACCATAACCGAGCATGTGCGCTTTAAAACCGGAAAAAAATTCGCGCTTACTTTGGGTATAAAGGCCGCCAAAAACGAACATCTGGTTTTTACCGATGCCGATTGCCAACCGGCCTCTGCGCATTGGGTAACCCGTATGGCCGCAAATTTTACGGGTGATATTCAAATAGTATTGGGCTATTCGCCATGTTATAAAACCAATAGCTTTTTAAACGCTACAATTAGGTTTGAAACTTTAAAAACGGCCATTAATTATTTGGCAGCAGCCTTAAATGGCGATGCTTATATGGGCGTGGGCCGTAACCTGGCTTATACAAAAACCTTGTTTTTTGGTGCCAAAGGCTTCGCGGCACACATGCATGTACTATCAGGCGATGATGATTTGTTTATAAATCAAAATGCCACGGCCTCAAATACCGCCATTGAGATACACCCTGATGCGTTTGTATATACTCATGCCAAAACAACCGTAGCATCCTTATTCAGGCAAAAAAAGAGGCACATGGGTGCAGGTAAATTATACAAAAACCGTCATCGTAATTTGCTGTCCATTGATGCGGTTAGCGGGCTGATGTTTTATGTATTATTAATAGGTGGTTTATGCTATAAGTTTGAAGCATTTTTTGTTGCCCTGATTTTGTTTGGGGTGCGGTGGATAATACAATTAATTATTTATCATAAAATATATAAAAAGCTTGGCGAGGCGCGGTTATTGTGGTATTTGCCATTGTTTGATTTTGTTTACTATCTTTATTTAACTGTATTTGGATTGATTGGAACATTTACAAAAACCAGGCAATGGAAATAAACGCCAATTTCACCGAAAACGCTAAAAATGATTTTCATTTGGTAGTAAGGGCACGCGAAGGCGATCAGAAAGCTTATGCCGACCTGATGCAGCGCTACAAAGATTCTATATACTTTATGGTGCTTAAAATGGTGAACAACAAGGAAGATGCCATGGACCTTACGGTAGAAACCTTTGCCAAAGCATTTGAGAAGTTAGAAAAATATCAGCCTGAATATGCTTTTAGTACCTGGTTGTTTAGGGTGGCCACCAATAACTGTATTGATTTTATCCGCAAAAAAAAGCTGAACACCACTTCCATTCATGGTATGATGGATGATGATGGGGATGAGCAGCCCCTGCAAATAAAGTCCGACGGGTTAAATCCCGAAGAAACTTCTATAAAAAAGCAGCAAACAGAAGAGCTGAAACAGCTTATTGATAGTTTGCCACCACGTTACCGTAATTTAATAGTACTTCGTTATTTTGATGAGCTATCCTACGAAGAGATTGCACAACAACTTGATTTACCATTGGGCACCGTAAAAGCACAGCTTTTTAGGGGCCGCTACCTGCTGGGTAATATTTTAAACCGAGTAAAAAAGAATGACATCTGACGAGCTGTTTAGCCATTTCCCTGATCTTACCGAACAACAGAAACACCAGTTTAACCAATTGCCTGCTTTGTACGACTTTTGGAACAACCAGATCAATGTAATATCACGTAAAGATATCGAACACCTTTTCGAGAGGCATATTTTACACTCATTGAGTATTGCCAAAGTTATGCCCTTTTTGCCCGGCGAGAGCGTGCTGGATGTAGGGACAGGTGGTGGTTTTCCGGGTATCCCGCTGGCCATATTGTTCCCCGATACAAAGTTTTATTTGGTTGATTCTATCGGCAAAAAAATAAAGGTGGTGCAGGAAGTTGCTAAGGCGCTGGGGTTAAAAAACCTTAGAGCAGAACATTTACGCGCCGAGCAGGTAAATGAAAAGTTTGATTTTGTGGTTTCGAGGGCGGTAACCCGTCTGGGCGAATTTTACCCCTGGATAAAAGGGAAATTTAATAAACAATCAAAAAACAGCTTACCCAACGGTATTTTATACCTTAAAGGCGGCGACCTTGAAGAGGAAATAAAAGAATCTGGACTTAAAGTGCAGCAGTATTATTTAAAAGACTATTTCCCTCAAGAATTTTTTGAAACCAAGCAGGTAATTTACGTAAAGGGGTAAGGTGTTTTTTACCCATTACAGCGGGCTGTCATCCTGAGCTACGTCGAAGGATATGCGCGTAAGGCCACTGCCCACTATGGTTCGACGGGGCTCACCATGACACTGCTCTTGTTTAAAAATGATTTATATATTTTCTTAATCTCTACCGGGTACCGGTGGTGGTGGCAATGCCGGCCCGCCCTTTCTCTTTTTAAACAAGTTTAATGGGTTTGGTGGCGGTGGTGGTCCACCTGCTGGCGGCGACGCAAATTTAGGTCCCTTACGTGCCTTGCCGTTACTTTTAAACGGGTTGATTCGTTTTAATGTTTTGCCGGCGTCACTTATCACTTTATCGGGCGTCGGTGGGGTAGGTGGCGCGCTTTGCGCAAAGCCCTTTGCCGAAACTACCAGCAAACTCAAACCAAGAAAGCCAACGACCACGTATTTTATTGATTTTTTATAAGATGATGCGGATTTAATAAACATAGCAGGTTATTTAATGAAATAGACAAATTAACTACCGAAATGTTTTATTAAACGTAAATAGCAATATTAAATTACTTTTTTGCTAAAGTGTATTCGCCCCAAAAATCGGTTGGGGCATCGCGGTATTTGTAATCATGGTCAACATCACCGTCATTACGTTCAGCTTGTGGCGGCGGAAACTTATTTATCCTTAGCCAATCTTCCGGAGTGGGAGCACCTTTAAGCTTTATATTATAGCTAAACTGTTGACCATTTGTAATAACTGAGTTTAAATACTTTAAAGGGATTGCTATTTCGTTAATGTAATTCATCTGTTTATCAAAACCACCCGCAGCCTGTATACTATTGGTATTGCTAACGGGTATCAACTCATCAATTGTTTTTATTCCGGTAACTTTAATGTCCTTAAACATATCTGCAATGCGTTTATTGCCGCTTTCAATCAAACCCTCTATTTCCTTTTTATTAGTAACCGCATCGGTTTTCAAATCCTGATACTGACGTATGGTTGATTCAAAAAGTGTTGACTTATTTATATTAATTACCGGAAACTGTATGGTTATATTATCAACGGCTTTTTCGCGTAATTTTTTATCTGTCAAGTTGCTTATGGTAAATATAATACCACCTATGCCTATTTTACTTATACTATATAAATCAGTAGCTTTTATAATTATGTACAGGTTGTCGTCATCATTGGCTATGGTATAAAAAACACGGTTTGCATTATTATAAGCCTGAAATTTATTATCCCATTCATCAACTTTGCCATCAATTTTAATATTGGCTGGGGCGCGCAGGCTAATTTCTTGTTTATTGGGTAGCTTTTGTGCGTTAGTGTATAAGGCTATTGCGCAAAATAGAAAAACAAATAATAGCAATTTTGAAAATGAATATGTTGTTGGTTTCATACGGAATAAATAATTTAGGTAGATAAATGTATTACTTTTTTGCCAAAGTGTATTCGCCCGAAAAATCTGTAGTGGCATCCAGATCTTCATTAACATTATATTGTTCGCCGCTTGAGGTATATCTATAAACTACTACAACTCCTTTTTTCATGTCATCCAATCTGCTTTTTAGCTGAATACCATAGCTGAATTTTTGTGCTATATTAGTTGACAGTCCTAAATATTTTAATGGAATTGATAACTCATAAGTATAGGCACTGTTACCGTTAAAAGCAGAGGCAACTTGTATTTTATGCTCATTATAAATAGAAAGGGTGTCGGGCACTTCGTTAATACCGGCAGTTTTAATAATGTTTGCTTTGTTCACAAGCATTTTATTGGCAGCCATTATTAAAGAGTCTGGTTGTTTTATGATCGTTGAAATACCATCGGCTTTGATAAGGCGTGGATCTGTTTCTGCATTTTTTGTTTTTATACCTGCAATAGAAATAATTTTTTGCCCATCAGGCACGCTTAATAGTGGAAATACAATTGCTTTGTTTCCTTTACCTTTCATGTTTTTCTCGCCGGCAGTATTTACAATAAACGTAACACCTACTGCAATTATCTTTTCAATTATCCGGGCTTTTGTAGCTTGTACTATCAGGTACAGGTTATTATCATCATTTGATAATGTATAAAATACATCGGTAGCACTATTGTAAGCCTGAAACTTATTATCCAATTCGCCGGCTTTGCCATCAATTTTAATAGTGGCCGGGGCGCGCAAACTTATTTCCTGTTTATTAGGCAGTTTTTGTGCGTTGGCGGTAATGGTAAACAGTAAAGCCGCTATAAGCAGCTTTACTGTTGGCATTGATTTAATTATCATGATAAGGTTTAGGTAATTAATGCGAGCCATAGCCAACCACAACTATATCTCCCAAAAGGTTTGGCGCTTTTTTTATTGATTCGTCAATTGGAGTGGTTTTTTTAGATGTTCCATCTACGTTATCCAAATACATTTCTACAATTATGATGTAATTGCCAGGGTTTCCCGGCAGTTTTTCTTTGTACGAATTTAAAACTCTTACAACTTCATCATCGCAGCCATATCCTAAGCCTTTTACTATTGTAGGTGATATTAAATTATGATCATTATCAATAGTAAATTGTGCCACTACCGGGCCGGTAATATCATTATCCTTGGCTTGTTTTGGATAGCGTATATTTTTCATCAGGTACCTGGTGAAATCTTTAGGGATAATTCCTACGGCTTTATCACTAAGGACTGATGGCGGCGGAAATCTAACCTGATCTGTTTTAGGCTTTGGCGGCGAAAGTTTAACACCTTTTTCACTTTGTCTAACAGGCGGCGGCGAAAGTTTAACACCATTTTCTTTTACAACGGGCGGCGGCGAAAGTTTAACACCATTTTCATTTTGTCTAACGGGTGGCGGCGAAAGTTTAACCCCATTTTCATTTACAATGGGTTTATCTTGCTTAACAACAGGTGGTGGAAATTTAACCACATCAGTTTTAACCGTAGACCTATCAGTTATTAAAAACTCACCAATATAACCGGGTTTACTTGTCATATTTGGATTAAGCGGGGGCGGCGGAGGCGAGTTGGTTGTATGAAGATCAACTACCAGGCTGTGTGGACCAGCTTTATCGCTAATAGGCTTATTGTAGTTTTGGAATGCGTCGCTTATCGAATTAATCAAATCATCGTTTTTAATTTTTGTTATCACTACATTTTTAATAAAGCCTTTATTGTCTAATTCAAAACTTACCGGTACACGAGCCCCAATTTGGTGATTTTTGGGATGATAAATTACGGTGTTGCGTAAGTGATTGTAAAAATCAACATACTTAATTGGTATGTCTATTACAATAGGTGGATCTTCCTTAACTATTGCTTTTGCAGGTTTTTGCGGCGCCAAATCTATCCAGCCATAGGTTTTACTAAAGCCAAGGGTTGATGCGCATAACAGCGCTGCCCCAATGGGTACTGCTACAAGGTACTTTAGCCTGGCCAAATTACCCGAACGTTGTTGGTTTAACATAATAATTCTCTTCTTTAAAAGGTTATAGGTAAAAAATGAATGCGTGATAGAAGGGCCGCTAAGGCCGTAAGCATTGCTAACCAAAAACGACGAGTAGGTAAGGGCATCGTTGGGGCTATCTACACTTTGTTCGTCGGCAATGTATTCATGTACGGTTTTAAGGCTGTTTTGTACCAGGTATATAAGCGGATTGAACCAGCTGATAATTTTCAGTAGTTCTAAAAATACAATATCAGCCGAGTGCTTTTGGCGTATATGCACCAGCTCGTGCCGTTTAATAATATTTTCGTCAGTAGCGTGCTTCCCTATAAAAAGGTAATTAAAAAAAGAAAAAGCGGTTTGACTCTCATCAATATAAATAAGGTTATAATTATGGTGCTTTAAAACCGGTTTACCAATAACCAGTTTAACCAGGCTAAACAGCTTAATAATAAACAGGAGCAGAAAAATAACCGCGCCTGCTATATAAATATACCAAAGGCCATCCTGCCAATTAAAGGGTTGTTGTGCAATTGGGGCCATAGCTATAGGTGTAACGCTGGTTGGTACGTACATAAAGGCAGTGGGCATCATTGGTGCCGGCGGCGCAACCGGGGCTTTTAACAGGCCTATTTGCATAAGGGGCAGTATAAACGCAATAATGCAACTGCTTACCAGATATATCCTGTTTAACAGGTAATGAGTTTCTTTATTTAAAAATAAACAGTAAGCTATATAAAATACCCCCAGGTATATATTAGCCTCTAACAGGTAATGCAGCCAGTTCATGATCTTTTATTTTTAAGTTTATCAATCAGTTGGGTTAGTTCGTTAAGCTCTTTTATGCCCAATTTCTTCTCGTCAGCAATAAATGATACCAGACTCTCGTACGAGTTGCTGAAGTAATTGCTCATCATTTTATCAAACGTGAACTTTTTATACTGCGCCTCGCTTATCAACGGGAAATACACGTGCGAGTTGCCATACGCCTTATGGTCAATAAAACCTTTTCCCTCCAGCACACGCACCACGGTTGATACCGTGTTATAGGCGGGTTTTGGGTCGGGCATTTTGGCTAAAATGTCTTTTACTATGGCTTCTTCCAGCTGCCATAATAGTTGCATTACCTGTTCTTCTGCTTTGGTGAGTTCTTTAATTTTCATAGCAAACTATTTAAATAGTTAACTAAGGTAAAACTATTTTGATAGTTTGCAAACTATTTTTGCAGTTTTATTTTCGACCATGATTTTTAGGATTAATGGATGATAGGATTTTTTATATATTTATCGTCTGCACATCAACTAAATCTGCACATCGAACACATGTCATTACTTCACCAGCTTGGTTTAACTTATATAAAAGCAATAGGTCCAACACTTGCCAAGGCAATGCTGGCCCATTTTGGCGATGCCGAGGGCGTTTTTAATGCTACGGAAGCCAAACTGCTTAAGGTGCCGGGTATAGGCACTAAAACCATAGCCCAGCTTGATTTTGAAGCCGCGCTTGAAAAAGCAGCTGCCGAAATAAAATTTATTGAACAAAACAACGTCGACGTTATTTTTTATACCGACGCAGCTTACCCCAAACGGTTAAAAAACTGTTCAGATTCGCCGGTGTTGTTGTTTAGTAAAGGCAATGCCGACTTAAATAACCGCCATGTAGTAAGCATAGTAGGTACACGCAACGCTACGGATTACGGCAAACAATTATGCCATCAGTTAATTGAGGAGTTGCAGCAATATAATGTATTGGTGGTAAGCGGGCTGGCTCATGGTATTGATGTAGCTGTGCATAAAGAGTGCGTTAAAGCAAACGTGTCTACCGTAGGTGTGCTTGGGCACGGGCTTGATAGGCTTTACCCCAGTCAAAACCGTGCTACAGCCGATAAGATGCTTGAAAATGGCGGCTTATTAACCGAATACCCATCGGGTACATTGCCCGGTCCTGAAAATTTTCCGCAACGTAACCGTATTGTAGCCGGCATGGCCGATGCCACCATAGTAATTGAAGCAAGTGTAAAAGGCGGTGCGTTAATTACTGCCGAAATAGCCAATGGCTATAACCGCGATGTTTTTGCTTTTCCGGGCAGGGTAGGTGATGAATATAGCGAAGGGTGTAATTTTTTGATACGTAATAATAAAGCTGCCTTGCTTACCTGCGCCGCCGATCTGGCTTATAGTATGGGTTGGGAAAAGGCAGATACTATTAAACCCGTTGAGCAATTTATGCTGCCGCTTGATTTGACCACGGTGGAGCGCGCTTTATTTGAGATTATACAACAACATAAACAGCCGCTGGCAATTGACGACCTTACCATTAAGGCCAATATGCCCATGAGCCAGTTGGCTATGAACCTGCTAAATATGGAAATGCAGGGGTATATACGCTCGTTGCCGGGTAAAATGTATCAGGTTAGTTAGATTTAAGAATCAAGAGACAAGAATCAAGAACCTAAATGGTTTGCAAATTTGTGCCTTAATTCTTGGCTCTTGAATCTTGACTCTCAAAAATCAGGCTCTTCTTATTACACCTAATAATAAAGCCACAATAGCTATTACCAATAAAACGTGAATTATTCCGCCGGCAGAATAATAGAAAAATCCTAATGCCCATCCTATGATCAGGATAACTGCAATAATGTATAATAAACCTCTCATTGTTGTGTTGTTTTAGTTTGATGATGGTAATGCCAAAATCATTCCAAAAACGGCTACAACAAAAAAACCCTGCAATTGCAGGGTTTTGTAAAGCTAAATATGTATAAATTAATATTCGTCCTCGTTAAAAAAGAAATCGTCCTTAGTAGGGTAATCAGGCCATATTTCTTCTATATTTTCATACGGTTCGCCATCATCCTCTAATGCCTGCAGGTTTTCAATAACCTCAACCGGTGCGCCGGAACGTATAGCATAATCAATTAATTCATCTTTTGTTGCAGGCCAGGGTGCATCTTCCAGGTGCGATGCTAATTCAAGTGTCCAGTACATATTTTATAAGTTATTGTTTAAAGTCTAAAAAATCAATTTTCGCAAAAGTATAATATTTTTAAATTGATTAATCATATATTTTTTAAATTTTTTTATATACGTGCAATCCATTCATTTTCAGGTATATTTTGTTCGTTCGCTACTTTACGGGCCAGTACAAATAAATAATCGCTTAGTCTGTTCAAATAAATGGTCACTTTATCATCAACATGGCTTTGCTGTGCCAAATGCACGGTTACCCTTTCGGCTCTGCGGCATACACACCGGGCCACATGGCAATAAGCTATAACGGTATTACCACCGGGCAATATAAAACGCTTTAACGGCGGTAAATGCAGGTTCATGGCGTCCATTTCTGTTTCCAGCAGTTCAATATCCGCTAAATGCAAATCGGGTGTTACCATGCGCGATTTTTCCGGATCAGCCGCCAGTAACGCGCCTATGATAAACAACCTATCCTGTATTTGTTTTAAAATTTCTTTATGATACCTGTTAATATCCTGGCTGCGTATCAGGCCAATGTAAGCGTTCAACTCATCAACGGTGCCGTAACTTTCAATGCGTAAATCGTATTTAGGTACCCTGGTGCCGCCAATTAACGAGGTGTTGCCATCATCGCCGGTTTTAGTATAAATTTTCATTGCGTTACTGTACCATCAATTATTTAGCTAAACATAGCTAATAATTACTTTAATAGTTAAACTTGCAATAAAATTTACTGTCAGCAGTTATATAACCATTTATTATGCGGTATACTTCATTACTTAAATACCTATTGGTGCTATTGCCATGCATGTTGTGGTTGGGCTTTAAAAAATATACGGTTACTGTTAAAGCCGCTGCCAGGCCGGCAACTGCATTTAATTTAATAACCGAGCGGCAATTTAACACGCTTTTTCCGCAGCGAAATAAGTTTTATACCTATGCTTCGTTTATACAGGCTATAAAAGACATGGCCAATTTACAGGTTAAAGTAACCCGCCGGTCCACCTCAATTTACCAGATTATACGCACTGATAAAAAAACCGGGAAGACCGCCACCGTAAGGCAGGATCAGGATTGGAATGAGGACTGGGCCAAAACAAAGCCTGATAGCACCTACACCATTAACTACGCAAATTTTTGTGCAGAAAAGGATGCCCAAACTAATAAAAAGGAGTTGGCGGCTTTTCTTGCCCATATAGCTCACGAGACGCGCGAAGGTGAAGATGACAAATTTAACGATGGTTTAATGGCTATACACGAAGATAATACCAGCAATGGATATATCGCTGCCAATGATTTATACCCGCCTATGGCCGGGAAAAAATATTATGGGCGAGGGCCAATACAGCTAAGCTATAATGGAAATTATGGCCGGGCGTCTGATTTTATTTTTGGAGATAAACATGTCCTTCTTAATAATCCCGAACTGATAGAGACCGACCCCGTTGTGGCCTTTAAAACCGCTATATGGTTTTGGATGACGCCCGAAACGCATAAACCATCGGCACATGACGTGATGATTGGTAAATGGCAGCCCAATGCCAATGATAAGGCAAAGGGCCGTACGCCGGGTTTTGGAATGACCATTAATATTATAAACGGCGCTTTAGAGTGCAATAAGGGCGACAACCATAGCATGAACCAGCGTATTGGCTTTTACCAGTTTTTTTTAAAAAAGCTGGGTACAACAGATCCTAACTGCGCCTGCTCATGCGCTAAAATGCAGCCCTATCAATATTGATTATTAACGGGCATTTGTTAATTTTGATAAACTAACCCGCACCTATGCCCGATTTTCCATTTGATACAGTTGGCCTTACTTCCGAACAGATTGATAATTTCCAGGAAACATATACCGCGTTAAAAAGCAAATTCAACATTCAGCAAACCGGGGATATTGATTTCCATTTGGAGGATTTTGAAGTATTTAAACGTTTTTTCGCGGTTAACTTACGCGACTCGTTCCTCATTAAACATAGCGGTTGCAGCAGCTATGTGCTCTTTACAGAAAATCATATTAAACTACCACACGATAAGGGAGGAATATCTGAATTTTGCGAGTGCCAGATCTGGGCACTGGCCTACCTGAAGCGCAACCTGGGCCGTGTACTCATCCGCCCCGAAACACTGGCCGATAAAATAATTGAACTGATACACCCCATTGAAATTGATTTTAAAGAAGATAAAGCCTTTAGCGATACATTTTACGTGGTAGCAAATGATCATGAAAAAGCCGTAAACGGTATTGACCGTAATTTACGCAATGCAATAATGGATGTGCGCGAAGACGATTTTATAATTGAGATAGCCGACCATACGCTAATTATCGGCAGCAAAAAGCCAATAACCGCCGCCAGGGCCGTGCATTTAGCTGAGTTTGTGGCCAGGGTGGCATCGATGTGCTAAAGAGTAATATAGAATAATGAATCTTGAATATCGAACGTCGAAGTTTATTCGTAATTCAAAATTCATTATTATTAAATTGCCGTAGTACCTTTTCTTACCGTATGTATATCGGTATTTAAATAATCTTTTTCAATCAAACCATCGCGCATACGTACAATACGATGAGCATGTTGAGCGATGTCTTCTTCGTGGGTTACTAATATAATGGTGTTGCCTTTGTCGTGTATATCTTCTATCAGGCCCATAATTTCTATGGATGTTTTGGTGTCCAAATTACCTGTAGGCTCATCAGCCAATATGATGGATGGGTTATTAATTAACGCACGGGCCACAGCTACACGCTGGCGCTGCCCGCCTGATAACTCATTGGGGCGGTGATCTACCCGATTGCCCAGGCCTACATTTTCTAAAGCCTGTTTGGCGCGATCCATTCTGTCCTGCTTATTAACGCCCGAATATATAAGCGGCAGGGCCACATTATCCAACGCGCTGTTGCGGGGCAATAAGTTAAATGTTTGAAAAACGAAGCCAATTTCTGAGTTACGCACTTCGGCCAGTTCATTATCCGTCATCTGGCTTACATTGATACCGTTCAATATATATTCGCCATGCGTAGGGGTGTCCAGGCAGCCCAAAATGTTCATCAGGGTTGATTTGCCCGATCCCGACGGACCCATCAAAGCCACAAACTCA
>NZ_JBDTJZ010000059.1:0-2617 GCF_039935595.1 Mucilaginibacter sp.
AATATAATACGGATATCAATTTAGCGCCTATTGATAAGATAGTAAAAAACGTTAACCGCTTTAACTCGTACGATGTGGGTCTGGGCTGCGAGATATACTTCGAGTTTTTTAAGCTTACGCCCGAAATAAAGTTATCTAACTCGTTTGGCGATGTGCTGCTGCATGATAACAGCGCGTTTTCAAGTCCAATTGAAAAGCTGTCGTTACATACCATTATGTTCAGTTTGTATTTTGAGTAGGGTGAGCCAACCAACGGATTATTTAAACTAACACCACTATTGTCGCCGAAAAAATATAATTTCGCAGAGCATTTGTACAACTACCATGGCTAAGATTGCATTAATTACGGGCGCTACATCAGGTATTGGCGAAGCATGTGCGCATGTATTTGCCCGCGAACGTTATGACCTGGTGCTTACCGGCCGAAGGCTTGACCGTTTAGAAAAACTGGCTGCTCATTTAAATTCGGAGTATAATGCCGAAGTAGCCATATCATCATTTGATGTGCGAAACCGCGAAGAGGTAATAACCAATTTAGAGCAATTGCCTCCCGAATGGAAGAAGGTTGATGTACTGGTTAACAACGCGGGTTTAAGCAGGGGTCTTGATCCCTTGCAAAACGGCAGTTATGATGATTGGGAAACCATGATAGATACCAATGTAAAAGGTTTATTATATGTAAGCCGCGTGGTATCAAACTGGATGATAAACAATGGTGCCGGCCATATTATTAATATAGGCTCAATAGCCGCTAAAGAAGTGTATGCCAATGGCAATGTATATTGTGCCACTAAATTCGCGGTCGATGCGTTAAACAAAGGTATGCGTATTGATTTACTGCCGTATGGCATCAGGGTTACAGCCATACATCCGGGCGCTGTTGAAACAGAATTTTCGGAGGTGCGTTTTAATGGTGATAAGGAGCGGGCAAAAAAAGTTTACGATGGCTTTGAACCCTTAGTTGCTGAGGATGTTGCCGAAACGATATGGTTTGCCGCGTCGCGCCCGGCGCATGTAAATATTAATGAATTGATAATAACGCCAACCGCACAGGCGGGGGTGAATAATTTATTTAGAAAAAGTTAAGTCGGAAAGTCGGGAAGACCGAAAGTCCGAAAGATATTAAATAATAATCCTTCCGGACTTTCGGTCTTCCCGACTTTCCGGACAAAAATAAAAGCTATGTCGTTAATCACACAAATTGATCAGGATATAAAACAAGCCATGCTGGCCAAACAACCCGATAGGTTACAGGCCTTAAGGGCCATTAAATCTGCCTTGCTTTTGGCTAAAACCGAAAAAGGCGCGGCCGAAGAGTTAACCCAGGAAGCAGAAATAAAGGTTTTGCAAAAGCTGGTTAAGCAGCGCAAAGAGTCGGCTGATATTTATAAAACGCAAAACAGGGAGGACCTGTATATGATAGAAATGGCCGAAATGCACGTAATTGAACCTTATCTGCCACAGCAAATGACCAGGTTTGAAATAGAAGGCGCTGTGCAGGATATTATTACCCGTTTAGGTGCAACATCTACACAGGATATGGGTAAGGTAATGGGTTTAGCCAGTAAAGAGATGGCAGGCCAGGCCGATGGTAAAACCATATCAGAAGTGGTGCGGCAGTTATTAGGATAAATATTTTATTGCTACTGAGCAGTTATTGGTTATTTTTATTGCAATAATTATACTTTAGGCCCAAAATATTGGGTGATATTTGAAACTTGAACAATTACAATTGATATATGAATTTTGTGCTTAAACAGGAACGCGGCTTTAAATACATTGATGAGGGCCAGGGTGAGGTGTTGTTACTGTTGCATGGTTTAATGGGTGGCTTAAGTAATTGGGAAGAAGTAATAGCGCATTTTAGCAAAACCCATAGGGTAATATTGCCTATGCTGCCGGTGTATGACCTGCCTGTGCTTACCACGGGCGTAAAAACGCTATCTAAGTTTTTAAATAAATTTATTAAATATAAAAAGCTTGAAAACGTTACCATTTTAGGTAACTCGCTTGGGGGGCATGTGGGGCTTATATACGTTTTGGCACACCAGGACAATGTAAAAGCGCTGGTTTTAGCAGGCAGTTCGGGTTTGTATGAAAACGCCTTTGGCGGCTCGTTTCCGCGCCGCGAAAATTATGAGTTTGTAAAAGAGCGTGTGCAATATACTTTTTACGACCCCGCAACCGCTACTGACGAACTGATTGATGAGGTTTATAAACTGGTTAATGACCGTCACAGTGTAATTAGGCTATTGGCTATGGCAAAATCGGCCATACGCCATAATATGAAAAATGATCTGCATAAAATACACATACCCGTGGCATTGATATGGGGTAAAAACGATAAAATAACCCCACCCGAAGTTGCGGTAGAGTTTAATGAAATGCTGCCCGATTGCGAACTAAACTGGATAGACCATTGTGGCCATGCGCCTATGATGGAACATCCTGCTGAATTTAATCGTATATTAAAGGAGTTTTTAGATAAAAAACATTTATAATGCTGGCAATTGAACTCATATCTGACGCTATTCCACCGGTTCATACTTCTGATACTATACAGAAGGTGTTGGATCGTATGGTTGAATTTCGTGTCAGGCATTTGCCCATTGTTAAT
>NZ_JBDTJZ010000060.1:0-3445 GCF_039935595.1 Mucilaginibacter sp.
ATCGCCACCTACCAAATCAACTCCATATTTTTCGCAGGCAATATATATGCCTTCATATAATTCTTCAATAGCTTCTAACGGAAACTTGCTCGACATACCTATAGATACCGTTACCTGGGTTGCCACGCCATTCATGGCATATATATCACTCAAATTAACTTGAATAGCCTTATACCCCAAATGTTTTAAAGGTGTATAAGCCAGGTCAAAGTGAATACCCTCCAACAGCATATCGGTTGATACCAGCATCTTTTTACCCAGCGTATCAATAACCGCGGCATCATCCCCAACGCCCTTTAAAGTACCGGGTTGCACCAGTTTTATATTTTTAGTAAGATGGTTTATTAAACCAAACTCACCTAAATTTTCAATATCGGTTTTGTCTTTTTTATCAAATAATGTCATAATGCTATTTATCTTTACAATCCTAATCTGGCTGATATTTCCAGCATCCTCTCAATAGGTTTTACCGCTTTTTCAATGATGTGCTGCGGTACAGTTATTTCGGGCAATTCATTTTTTAAGCATAAATAAAGCTTCTCTAATGTATTACGTTTCATGTGCGGGCAATCATTACAGGCACAGGCATTATTTGGCGGTGCGGGTATAAATACCTTATCCGGATTTTCTTTTTGCATCTGGTGCAAAATACCTGCCTCTGTAGCTACTATAAATTCTTTATCGGTATGGTTACCCGCATATTTTAAAATACCTGTTGTTGAGCCTATATAATCGGCCATTTGCAAAATAACTTCCTCACATTCAGGGTGGGCTAATAACTTTGCACCCGGGTGTCTTTCTTTTAATTTGGTAATCTTTTCTCTAGAAAATATTTCATGTACCATACAGGCGCCATTCCATAAAACCAGGTCACGGCCTGTTTTTTTAGCTACATAAGCACCTAAATTTTTATCAGGTCCAAATATTATCTTTTGCTCCGGCGGCAGGCTCTCTACTATTTGAATTGCATTGCTTGAGGTACAAACTATATCACTTAAAGCTTTTAATTCTGCAGTGCAATTTACATAGGTAATTACCAGATGATCAGGGTATTTTTCCTTAAACTTTTTAAATAAATGTGGCGGACAACTATCCGCTAATGAGCATCCTGCCTTTGCATCGGGTAATAAAACCTTTTTGTTGGGGGATAGTATTTTCGCTGTTTCGGCCATGAAGTGTACACCGGCAAAAACAATAATGTCGGCATCGGTTTTCGCGGCTTGTTGCGATAGGCCCAAACTGTCGCCGATATAATCCGCGATATCCTGTATGTCAGGTTCCTGGTAGTAGTGCGCAAGTATGACAGCATTTTTCTCCTTTTTAAGTTTTTCTATTTCATCAAAAAGATCAAGCGTTGGGTCAATAATTTCCTCGGCATATCCTTTCAAATTTATTTCATCTAATATATTCATTTCAACATTTTAATTAATAACAATTAGTTTTATATATAAAAAGAACCTATTGTTATTGGTGTGTTAGTTATGTTTAAAAGTTGTTTTACTATTTTATAAAAAAGTTGTTTTTAACTTTTTATCAACAGATTTTAAACCAATTTTTATTTTTATTTTATTGATTATTAATCTGATATAATTATAAAGCTTTATTTAAAAAACTTATTTGTTAATATTTTATTGCCTTTTATAATGTTAACTTCATGGTTAATATGGCTTATAAATTGCTTACAATTATATGACATAGGGTACAAATATCGGGGTTATCAACTACTAAAAAACTTATTAAGTTATTACTTACACAAAATTAACATCTTTATCTCCTATTGTTAACATAACTCTTAATTTTACACCACAATACCTATAATATGACTAAAAATGTGGATTTCCTGGTTATAGGATCAGGCATAGCCGGATTAAGTTTTGCACTAAAGGCCGCAAAGCATGGTAAGGTTCTGATAGTTACCAAATCAAACGAGGACGAATCAAACACTAAGTATGCCCAGGGTGGTGTTGCGGTAGTTGTGGATAAAAAAGAAGATTCTTTTGATAAACATATAAATGATACGCTAATTGCCGGTGATGGGTTATGTGATAAGGAAGTTGTAGAAATGGTGGTTAAAGAAGGTCCGGAACGTATTAATGAAATTATTGATTACGGAACCAACTTTGATAAAACAAACGAAGGTATTTACGACCTGGCAAAAGAGGGCGGCCACTCCGAATTTAGGGTATTACATTATAAAGATATTACCGGTTTTGAAATAGAAAGATCATTATTAGAGCAAATACATCAAAACCCTAATATTGAAATACTGACCCATTATTTTG
The DNA here is from genome assembly GCF_039935595.1 of Mucilaginibacter sp. Taxonomy (GTDB): domain Bacteria; phylum Bacteroidota; class Bacteroidia; order Sphingobacteriales; family Sphingobacteriaceae; genus Mucilaginibacter. The sequence continues at coordinate 2,283 of NZ_JBDTJZ010000060.1, forward strand.
CCATGGATTTGATAACCCAGCACCATTTGGGCGAGTTTGTAGGTAAATCAACTGATAATATTAAATGCTACGGCATATATGCGTTAAATACCGAGAATAATACGGTTGATAAGATATTATCAAAAGTTACGGTTATGGCATCAGGTGGCGCAGGGCATATTTATTCGGTAACAACCAATCCTACTATAGCCACCGGCGATGGGGTGGCTATGGTATATCGTGCAAAAGGTAAAGTGCGGAATATGGAGTTTATCCAGTTTCATCCAACAGCTTTATATAATCCGGGCGATTATCCATCATTCTTAATATCAGAAGCAGTACGCGGTTTTGGTGGTATATTAAAACGTACCAACGGCGAAGAATTTATGCAGGAGTATGACGAGCGCAGATCGTTAGCCCCGCGTGATATTGTTGCCCGTGCCATTGATGCCGAAATAAAAAAATCGGGAGAAGATTATGTTTACCTGGATATACGGCACCGCAGTAAAAAAGATCTGTTAACTCATTTCCCTAATATATATGCTAAATGTTTAGAGATAGGGATTGATATGACTAAAGACATGATACCTGTTTCGCCGGCTTGTCATTATATGTGTGGCGGGATAATGGTTGATCATGAAGGACGGTCATCTATCATGCAATTATATGCCTGCGGCGAGTGTTCATCAACAGGCTTACACGGCGCTAACCGTTTAGCCTCAAACTCTTTACTTGAAGCATTGGTATTTGCGCATCGTATTTATAAAAATGCTATTGAAACCTTTGATAACATAATTATCCCGCAAAATATACCCGACTGGGATGAAAAAGGGGTACAACTATCCAACGAAGATATATTAGTAACCCACAACGTGCGCGAAATGCAAAAATTAATGGCCGATTATGTGGGCATAGTGCGTTCTGATTTCAGGCTGGAACGTGCCATGCGCCGGTTAGGTTTATTGTACGAAGAAACTGAAGCATTTTATAAAAAAACTAAGGTATCTGTAAAGCTATGCGAGCTGCGTAACCTGATACAAGTTTCTTTCATCGTTGTAAAATCAGCCATGATGCGTAAAGAGAGCCGGGGGTTGCATTATACTACGGATTATCCTGAGCATCAGGATGTTTTGGAGGATACGGTATTTTGATGTATAGACTTGCGAAGTTTTTAAAACTTCGCA
>NZ_JBDTJZ010000061.1:0-7761 GCF_039935595.1 Mucilaginibacter sp.
CCCGTTTATAGGCTTGCCGGCACTTAATTTACCTGCGGATATGTTGGCATTAATAATAACTACCTTAATATGCGGTTGGTGTGCCGTGAGTTATGCTATTTGCGTGGGTGTATTCTCGCAAACGCAGGAACAGGCAAATGGGTTTGGCGCGGTATCCATTGTGATACTGGCAGCTATTGGGGGCCTAATGGTGCCCAGCTTTGCTATGCAGGGTACGTTTAAATCGGCTGCCGACCTATCGCCTATGCATTGGTGCCTGGAAGCCTACTATTCCCTGTTCTTGCAGGGTGGAAAATTAGTGGATGTTACGAACAACTTGATACCTTTGTTTGCTATCACTTTAGTAATACAGTTTATTACTTATTTAGGATTAAAAAGAAAGAATTTAATATAATGGAAACAGCCGAATTAAAAGAGCAACTAAAAAAACAGATCATACAATTTTTAAACCTAACTGACCTTACCCCGGCTGATATTAAGGATGACGAACCACTGTTTGGTGATGGTTTAGGATTGGATTCTATTGATTCGCTGGAACTGATTGTACTACTGAAAAAAGAATACGGCATCAGCATTAACGACCCTAAAGAAGGTCGAAAAGCACTAACTGATGTAAATACCATGGCCGCCTATATTGAAGCGAACAGGAAATAATTTCTCTACTTTTTTGCGAGCGTATATTTTCCCCAAAAATCAGTGGGGTTCATCATGGTTTGCAAGTCTATCATGTCTGATGGCCTTGTACCGCCAACGGCGCTTGTAAATGCCCCGCCGCCACCGGCACTATAATTGGTGGCATTCCTGTCAATATCAGTTACAGCCCCGTTGGCCAACCCACTGGAAAATGTGGCACCGCCAGGCATACTATTGTTATTACCGCCAATGCCATTTAGCTTAAGGTTATAGGCAAAAGGCACCCCATCCTGGAGTTGCAGGTATTTTAACGGGATGGCCAGCTCGTAGGTTAAATTGCCTTTGGTATTATAATTTATAACTGCTTTAACACCATACTCGTTATACACCGAAATTACCGTATCGGTTATTTCTTTTATGCCCCTTACTTTAATCTCTTTCGCGGCATCTATGGCGGCTTTATGCACCGCAGCAACCAATTCAGTATCTATCTGTTGTCTGCCCGCATCGCCGGCCTGACGCACGGCAGGGGCAATCTGGTTGCGCAGGCTACCCAGGTTTGAGGTTGGGAACGTAATTACCACAGCATCTTTATCGCTCTTTTTACCTGTAGCGTTGATGGTTAAATTAATGCCGCCCGCCACTATCTTATTAGCCGTATTTAAATTTACCGACCTGATAGCCAGGTATAAGTTTTTACCGTCGTTAGCCAGGGTGTAATAAACCTGCGTGGCCTTATTTAATGCCTGAAAATCGTTCCATTCATTTAATTTACCATCAACTTTAATATTATCAGGTGCCCAAATAGCGGCTTCCTGTACATTGGTTGTTTTTTGCTCTTGCGCGGATAAGTTTATAGCGGCAAGCAGTAAAATACTTACTGTAATTGTGATAGTTACTTTTAGGGGGGTCATAACAATGGGTTTAAGGTAAAAATACAAATCAGCACCATATTTAGGGTAAAATACTTATTATGAGTATTTAAAAAACAGTCTTTTTATTTGGTTGTTGTGGTTAATTTAAAAAGCATTTGTTAATTATCAGCTTAAATAATACTAAAACTACTCATATTTTGTTATAATGGGCAGTATTCTATTTACAAAGGTTTTACTTTTGACCAGTGTACAGTTATAACTTTATACCATGTATTTAAAACACACCACCTATAAATCCATCCTTTTAATTTTAGTTGTAGTTTTTGCTTTACCTTTTTTAGCTGTTGCCGGAGGCTTTAAATTCAAGTTGAAAAACACTTCAAAAGCAACTGTAACCGTTTTTTATAAGATCTCGAAAAAATCGGGCGATTTTAAATTAAAATCATTGGCCAGGTTGCTGGCCGGCGAAGAAACTACTAAATCCGTATCAGTAAATAAAGGTGATACCATTGCCTTTTATGGTCAAAATCCTGAGGACGAAACGTCGGCAATAGTTAAAAAAGACTATGAGAGCCTTTCTAAAAATCAGGTTATGCTTATCCCCATAGTTATCCCTGAAAAAGATAACGCCAATTTTGAAACACTGGAAAACCTGAGCTTGCAACTGGAGCATAATAAAGTGCTTAATTTTTTGCTGAAGATGGACTCGTCGGCAGCAAACAATTTCGCGTTGCTTGAAAATAATTTTCAAAACGTATACCCCCTGGGCACCTTTATTTTTGTAGATACCAAAACCAACCGTTTATTGCTGCCGCCGCTTGAACCGTCATTTTGGAACAACAAAGAAAACTACCTTACCATACAGGATAGCCTGAGCACTATGGTAAATACGCAAAACGGCGTTCGGGGCGGCGCGCAGGTAGCTTACTTTTTAGGGAAGCTATGCGCCCAGTTTAGTAATACTAACAGCGTGCAGCTTAACTTTAAAGGCAAAGTTTCATTGATACGATGGAAGCCCGGACCCACTGCCAATATATACCAGGTTTTTGATGATAACTCGGTAAAATCATTTCTGCAAAATTGCTATGCGCAAATTGATAACCCCGACCAACAATACCAGCGCTACCGTTTATACTTCCTGTCATCGTACGAGCGGATAGATAACCTGGATATTTATGGAAAAAAGCTGTATAGCTTTGGCAGCCAAACAGATCTGTCAATAAGCAGTAACCCAGGTTTTAAATTATTCAGCTCGAATCTGGGGCTGGTATATGCCAAAAACACCGATATGAGCAATTTTTATTCGGTACAAAACGCGGTGCTGCGTACCAAGGCTTATGATTTTACTGCGCTGTTGTTTAACGGATTTAAAAACAATGTGAAGGCCCGAATTGTGGCCGACGCATACGCCCACCAACGCCAGGTTAAGGACGCCATTTTAGGCGAGTATGAAAACTTGATAAATTATAACCCTAACGCGGCGCATTTATCATTAGCCCGGCTAACCAGGGCCGACTCGTCATACTCGTTAACGCCCATAATAACTACTATTGAAAACTTAACGCCTTATAACTATATGGTGCCCGATACAGCTAAAACTGATGTTGCCCTTACTTATAATGAAAACATTACCGGTTATAACAACAAGGTAAAGCTGTTTAACGCGCACCTGCAGCAAATAAATAGTCTAATTAAACAGCTCGACCAAATAAATAATGATATCACTAAATTAGCGCAGGCAAAAACCGATCAATATGGCAGCACCAACAAAGGCTCGCCGGGATTATTAACAGAGATTGAGGTAAGCAATACTATTGTGCGGAAAGAATAATATTTAACACTATATAACTTGTTATAAAAGCAGAAAAGCCGGCAACATTGTTACCGGCTTTTCTGCTTTTGGAAAATTATCAGAATTATATTTATTGTTTAACAATTTTAAACTCGGTACGCCTGTTTTGCTGGTGCTGTTGTATAGTACAACTTACACCGTTTGAGCAGCCGTTTACCAGTCTGGTTTCGCCATAACCTTTGGCGGTTATTCGGTTCCTGTCAATACCGCCTACGGTAACTATATATTTAACCGCCGCATCTGCCCTGCGTTGAGATAAGGCCATATTATAAGCATCACTAGCCCTACTATCTGTATGCGAGCCCAACTCTATCCAAATAGTAGGATTATCTTTAAGTATTTTGATCAGTTTATTTAATTCAACGGCGGCATCAGGCCTTATATCTGATTTATTCAGATCATAATATATATTTTCAAGCTTTATCTCTTTGTTTAAAACAATTGGATTCAGGAAAAGGTCTTTTCTTATTACTGTTGAGGCTGTTAAACCCTCGGTAGTAACTTCTTCAAAATCGCCCCTATAGCCTGTTTTTTCGCCGGTTAACTGATAAATATTGCCAGATTCCAGGTCAAATTTATATTTACCTGTTTCGTCGGTTTGAACTTTTAATGGCGTTGCCCCGTTGGTTTTACCGAAAGTAACTATAGTATTGGCTAATGCGGTTTGGTTGGTTTTATCAAGGGCGGTACCTTCAAGCCTTAAAGCATAAACCGGTTTAATTTTTTCTGAAAAGCTATATATGTCATCGCTTCCTGCACCGCCTATCCGCTCAGAAGATAAATAACCGGTTTTAGGGGCAGTAAGGCTATAGGCAAAATCATCCTGCGGCGAATTTACCGGGTAGCCCAGGTTTTGTACATCACTATAAATATTGCCGCTGTAAGTGGCTTTAAATATATCCAGCCCACCCATGCCTATGCCACCATCACTGGCAAAATAAAAATCATTGCCCGGGCCCACATAAGGCGTACGCTCATTCCCTTCTGTATTAATTGAAGTTATGTTTACAGGCAGGTCCCAGCCGCCTGCCGTGTTGCGGTTACAGTAATAAATATCAGTACCGCCTTTACCGCCTTCCATATCTGATACAAAGTACAGTTTTTTGCCATCAGGTGTTATAAACGGATCTCCTGCCGACCATAGTTCGGAATTATTGTAAGCAAACGCAACAGGTTTACTCCAGGTATCACTACCCTTTTCTTTTACGCTCGAATATATTTCAATATTAATAGTTTTGGTGCCTTTTTTATCTTCTTTTGCCTTACTATGTATACGTGTAAGGGTAAAATACATTTCATTGCCATCAGCCGTAAAAGTAGCGGCACCAATATGATACTCTGTACCCGTATTTATAGGGAATAGCTTTGCCGCATTACCATCAAACTGGTATAACCGTAAATAATCATTACCTGTCCATCCATATACTTTTGTACTTGGTGATATATCGCCGCCATCAAATTTTAAAAATGGTTTCTTTTTCTCGCCGCCTGCTTCCTTGCTGGTATTGGTCCTGTCTGACGAGAATACAATACTGTTACCATATTTAACCGAGCCCCAGTCAGATTGCGCCGTATTAAGGGCCTTCTCGTTTACTATATTTACCCAAACCGGGTTCTTCATCCATTTAATTGCTGAGTCGCATGACATAACCAGCTTTTTTACCTTGTCAGTATTCTGTTCCAGGTTGAGTGATAAGTACTTTACATACTGCTCTTTTGCTTCACTGTATTTTGAATTATTTTGCAGGGCCTCGGCATACTTTAATATATTTTCGGGCTGGCTTTCGGGCATGGCTACCACAATAGCATACCAGCTTTCGGCATTTTTGTAATCATGTGTAAGGCGATAGCAACTTGCCAATTGTTGGGCCGCGCGCAAGGTTGGTCGTTTTTTATAAGCCTGCGAATACAGGTCAATAGCCTTTGTATAATTAAACAGGTAATATTGCTCATCGGCTTCATTTATCACATATTGCGCTTTACTATTTTGGGTAAATAACAATACCAAACTAATGATAAGGGTGCCTGTGGTTAGTATTTTTTTCATTTGTCGTTATACCTTCTTGTTATCAAGAATATAAGATGAATTAATATATATCTTTTCTGATTAAAAATATCGTGGTGTTAACATTCTGCTTCTATTCCGCTTAAAGTAATATCCTATTGATATTTCGTGCGTACCGCCGCTGTAACCTTGCAACGGCCCGACTGAAAAATCATACGCGTAACCAATACGCAGGTTCGGCATGGCAAAAATTTCGGCCACGGCTACTACTGAGTTCTGGCTGTTAAGATTGTTTTGAAGATTGCCTTTATCATATAATTTGATAGCCGAACGGTAGGATCCGCCTAACCATAATTTTTGGCCAAGCAAAATAAAAGCGTTCAAATCCATACTGGTTGGGCCTGCCCTGTCATCCTTAATTAATATACTTGGCTTGATCAATACATCAGTTGTTATGGGTAAAAGCATACCTGTGGTAAAATAAAAGTGCGGCTTTGGCTGCAAAATGTAAGCATGGTCCTTTACATTAATGTACTGCGCAATAAGATTATCGGCAGATGCACCTACATAAAACCTGTTGCTCGAAAAATATATACCGGTCCTTCCATCGGGTACTATAGCGTTTTGCACACCTATTGGCTGGTTAGCTTCCACATCATTTGGGTCAAGCAAAACACCAGATATGCCTAACTGCATTACACCTATACTTACACCCAGGGCCAGGCGTGAGCTGCCGTCGTCATTCATTCTGATGCGATAAGCGTAGCTGGCATAGGCAGAAAGGTTGCTTTGCGCGCCTAACTTGTCATTTGCTAACTGGAAAGCTAAACCCACGTTACCGTTATTGGCCGAGGCATCTAACGCCAGCGCCATTGTACGCGGTGCACCTTGTATACCCGTCCACTGTGTACGGTAAAAGCTGTGTATGTTTAAGGTTTCTTTATACCCCGCGTATGCCGGGTTAATATATAATCCATTAAACATATATTGGCTTTGCTGGGCATCCTGCTGAGCATAAAGCAACCCTGTGCTTAGCATAAATGTTAACAATGTTAATATTCGTTTCATATTATTTATATCATTTACCACAGTGCTATTACCTGCGACAATATTTTTATTTATTTTTTAAACTGCCTTATCAGGGTTACATAACCTTTTTGTATCACCCACGAATCGCCGTTTGCTTTTTTAAGTCGTACTATGTAAAAATAAGTCCCTTCGTTTAGCCCCGTTCCTGACCAGTTATTTTGATAATTTTCGGCCCTGTAAACCTCATTACCCCACCTGTTTAAAACAATTAGTTCGTTTTGGGCATAATCAGCCAGGTCCTTAATAACAAACCCGTCGTTCACACCGTCGCCGTTAGGTGTAAATAAGCTTGGTATCTTTATTAGTGCAGGTGTAACTTTTATAGTAACGGTAGCAATATTGGTATAATAGCCATCGGCATCTTTAACACGGTAGGTAAATACATCAGTACCTGAATAACCTGCTGTTGAAGTATACGTTACCGTACCATTTGCATTAGACACCGCAGTGCCATGTGTCGGGTTTGATATGATCTCGATAGTATTTAATTGGAATGTTGAAGTTCCGGGGTTATCATTAGCCAATGGGGTTACCACTAATGGAGTACCCGCAGTTGCATCGTCAGTATCGTCAACAGCAACCGGCGACTTGGTAACCGTTGTAACTGCGCTGCCTGTACCTGTTACAGTGGTATTATTAGGGTCAGTGCCACTTGCTGTAGCAGTATTATTTACCGTACCGGCATCTTTATCAGCCTGGGTTAATGTATAGGTTGAGGTATACGTTAATTTACCTGCCGGAACTAAACCACCTGTCGGGGCTGTAATACTTACAGCGGCAAGCCCAAGCTTGGTATCCGTTAAAGTGATGTTGTCGAGATTAACATTACCTGTGTTGGTAATAGTAAATGTATAGGTGATCTTATTACCGGCGAATACCCCTGCTTTAGCTACGCCTATTGATGGTACACCTAAATTTATGATCGGTACAATCGTTGGATCATCAGGCGTAGTTGTACCCGGATCATCCGATTTTGGATTGGTAACAGTATTGTTTTTAGGGTCTTTAGCCGTTACGCTGGCCTGGTTGCTATAGAAACCTGCGGTTACGTCAGCAGCTATAACAGTATGTTGAGCTGTATAGGTTGCAGAAGCTCCGGGAGCAAGGCTGGCAGTTGAAGCCGGTGAGATCAAACCTGCATCAACACCCGCGTCGGTAACAACCACATTGGTTAAGGTTGATGTACCTGTATTAGTTACTATCAGCGTATAATTTATAATATCACCCACTTTATTAGCGCCATTGTTAGCCACTTTGGTTAATGACATTTTAGCCGTGTAAACATTAATAGTTACCGTAATAGGGTC
>NZ_JBDTJZ010000062.1:0-13896 GCF_039935595.1 Mucilaginibacter sp.
AAACTATTAATGTGCGCAGCACCGAGGGATTAGGCTCAACTTTTGGTTTTACACTGCAAAAAGCTAAGCCAGTTTTACCGTTTCCTAATATTACGGGATAAAAAGTTAACATTAATTTAACATTGTAGTGTTACCTTTGTAACATTAGCCATACATCATATGTCATTAAACAGTATATTTCAATACTTTGTACCTAAGGATAAAAAGGTATTTTTCCCTTTATTTGAGCAGGCATCTAATAACGTTGTTGTAATGGCAACAGTATTGGTTGAGGTGGTAAACTCAAACAATTCCGCTACACGCGAAGAGTTATTTAAGCAAATTGATAAGCTTGAAAATAAAGGCGATGAAATAACCCACCAGGTTTATCTGGAACTAAGCAAAAATTTTATCACCCCTTTTGACCGCGAAGACATCCACTCGTTGGTAAGTGCTATTGACGATGTGGCTGACTATATACAAGGTGCAGCCAACCGCATGAACCTTTACCGTATTGATGATTATAACGAGCATATCCGTAAACTATCTGAATTGGTATTACAAGCCAGTATTGACCTTGAAAAAGCGATAAAAGAACTAAAAGATCTTAAAAATGTACGTGCCATTGCCGATTCGTGTATCCGTATAAATAGCGTAGAGAACCAGGCTGATTATGTTTTTGACCGCGCCGTGGCTGATTTGTTTTTATACGAAAAAGATGCTATCAGGCTAATAAAATATAAAGAGATATATGCAGCGTTAGAAACAGCTACCGATATGTGCGAAGACGCTGCGGATGTTATGGAGTCTATCCTGGTTAAAAACGCTTAATTACCCTTATCAATAAATGGTTACCACTCTTTTAGTTGCTGTAGTTATATTAGCCCTGGCGTTTGATTATACTAACGGATTTCATGATGCTGCAAACTCTATTGCTACCATAGTTTCTACCAAAGTATTAACACCCTTTCAGGCCGTATTATGGGCGGCTGCATTTAACTTCCTGGCCTATTTTGTGGTGAAGGACCATAAGGTGGCTAATTTCGTATCCAAAATTGTTTTCGCAGAGTTTGTTAACATACACGTTATACTGGCAGGTTTAATAGCAGCCATAACCTGGAATTTAACTACCTGGTGGTTTGGCATACCCTCAAGCTCATCACACACACTTATAGGCGGGTTTGCCGGTGCCGGCATGACCAATGCCCTATATATGGGCACAAGTGCCTTTGCGGCGGTTAATGCGCATTATATCATTCCTATTATTATTTACATTGTTGCCGCCCCCTTTATTGGGTTGCTGGTAGGCTATGTAATAACCATTATAATTTTGCATATATGCAAAAATGCCCGACCTGCCGTTGCCGAGCGTTGGTTTAAGGCAATGCAATTAATATCATCCGGTTTATTAAGCTTTGCGCATGGAACTAACGATGCGCAAAAAGTAATGGGTATTTTATTCCTTTCAATGGTGTCATCAAAAATTATTGGCAGCGATTCGCCTATGCCCGAATGGATACCCCTGGCTTGTTATTCGGCTATTGCATTAGGCACCATGTCTGGCGGATGGAAAATTGTTAAAACTATGGGCAGCAAAATCACAAAAATAACACCTCTTGAGGGTGTTAGTGCCGAAACTGCTGCTGCTATAACCTTGGGCCTTACCGAGCATTTTGGTATCCCTGTTTCAACAACCCATACCATAACAGGTTCAATAATCGGTGTTGGTTTAACCAAGCGTGTATCAGCAGTACGTTGGGGGGTAACCATTAACCTGATTTGGGCATGGATAATTACCATACCTATATCGGCCCTGGTTGCAGGTATTGTATTTGCGTTGTTGCATCTTACCGGTATTGGATATTAATTTCCACCTGTTTTAAGTAATTTGGCGGTATGAAAAAATCGCTCTTACTTATCCCGTTATTATTTTTATTTATAGCGTTACCGGGCTTTAATGCTGTTGCGCAGGTAAAAACTTTGCCATCGCCATTAGAGATTGGTAATGCACTTAAACAAGCTCTTGAAGTTGGTACCGGTAAAAGTACCGATCAGCTATCGGCGGTGAACGGTTTTTTTGGTAATGCGGCTGTTAAGATCTTATTTCCTCCGCAAGCACAAAAAGCAGAAAATACTTTACGAAAACTGGGTTTAAACAAGTTATGTGATGATGTTATACTGTCATTAAACCGCGCTGCCGAGGATGCCGCTAAGCAGGCAAAGCCTATATTTATTACCGCAATTAAGCAAATGACGCTACAGGATGTAAGTAATATTTTACTGGGTAGCCAGGATGCTGCAACCCAATATTTTAAGCGTACTACTACACAAGCCCTTGCGGAAACATTTAGGCCTATTGTGCAAAATAGTTTAGATAAAGTGGGCGCTACTAAATATTATGGCGATGCGGCAAATGTATATAACAAAGTTCCGTTTGTAAAAAAAATCAACCCGGATATTAATGATTATGTTGCCCAAAAAACTATTGACGGTTTATTTATTGAGATTGCTATCGAAGAATTAAATATCCGGCAAAATTTAAACGCACGTTCAACACCCTTGTTAAAAAAGGTATTTTCGTTTGCTGATCAGTTTAAGAAATTTTAGAAGAATACCGGACCGGCATTTTGTGGGCGGAAGGTTACAGTAACTGTAACTTGTTTAGCGCCATCGGTAGATTTGTTAACCCAGGTTGGGCCATTTTTTACTAATTCAATAGCCTTTTGATCGGCAATATCACTTAAGCCGTTTTTTATTTTAACATCACTAACGCTACCGTTTTGGGCAACCATAAATGATACCTGTACATTACCGGTTTTGCCATCAGCAGAAATTGCCGAAAGGCTTACATATCTTTCAAACGAGTTCCATCCGCTTTTGGGATGCACTTCTTCGCTGTTTAATGAGATATCGGTTTTTGCACCTATTTTTTTCTTGGCTGAATAATCTACCACCAAAATTTCATCCAAAGGAGATGATCCGCCCATAATATCAAATGCAGGTGCTTTTGTGGCAGGTTTAGTTTTTGAGGCTAATAAACTGCTATCAACATCAGCATCAGTAGCAACAACTGTTGTAACGGTAGTTTTTGTTAACATGGCATAGCGCTCTTGCGCAACAGCTTTTAAAGATACAGCACTTAACAATACCACGGCACAAGCCATGGTGGCAAGTGATGTGGTTACTTTGTTAATGTTAGTTACTGTTGATCTCATTTGTTAAACCCCGCTTTAAATAACAACCGGGAATAACAAATGTAATTTATTGCACAAATAATTTTATCGATATCGTAATTTTTATGCTATAAATAAGAGATAATTGATTGGATTGGCAAAATATTACCAAATAGATATGTTTATTGAAAAAATCGCAACAAACCTGTGACATTAGCACTCTCTGACAGGTGAAAAAGGATGGCGAAATCAATCAAAAAGTGCCATAATCTGCGCGTTTTGCGGTTTTTATAAAAATCCGGAGATTAATTGCCTGATTTTTACGAAACTGGCAAATCGGGCATAAAAAAAGCGATGAGTATAAACTCACCGCTCTATGTCTTGAATCCTGATTCTTAAATCTTGACTCTATTATATCAAAAGCCTCACCGGCTCTTCTAATAATGATTTTAAGGTTTGCAGGAATGCCGCTGCGCCGGCGCCATCAACTACGCGGTGGTCGGCACTTAGAGTAACCTTCATAACGTTGCCCGGTACAACCGCGCCGTTTTTAACCACAGGCACCGCTTGTATACCGCTAACGGCCAAAATACAGGCGTTAGGTGTATTTATAATAGCTGTAAACTCATCAACCCCAAACATACCTAAGTTTGATATGGTGAAGGTTGAGCCTTCCATTTCGTTAGGTTGTAGTTTTTTAGCTTTGGCTTTTTGCGCAAATTCTTTAACCTCGGTTGAGAGATGCGAGAAAGATTTATTATCAGCAAATTTAATAACAGGTACTAACAAACCATCTTCAATAGCTACAGCTACACCAATATGTATATGCTCGTTAAAGCGTATTTTATCTCCCTGGTATGACGAATTAATAGACGGGTGCTGACGTAATGCTACGGCACATGCTTTTAATACAAAATCGTTAAATGAGATTTTAACCGGGGCAACTTCATTTATCTTGTTACGCGCCGCAATAGCCTGGTCCATATCAATTGACATGGTAACATAAAAATGCGGGGCGGTAAATAAGCTTTCGCCTAAACGGCGGCTTATGGCCTTGCGCATTTGGCTAACCGGTTTTTCGGTAAACCGCTCTTCACCTGTAAACGTTGGTAATACCACATCCGGCTTAGCAGCCGGAGCAGTACCCTCTGCAGCAGCGGCGGCTGGTTTTGCAGCACCCGGTTTGTAGTCTTCAATATCTTTTTTGATGATACGGCCGCCTTCGGCACTGCCTTTCACATCATTGAGGTCAATGCCTTTATCTTTAGCTATTTTACGCGCCAATGGCGACGCTTTTACACGGCTGTCATCCGCAACGGCAGGTTTTTCGGCCGGTGCTGCAACAGCGGCAGGTGCTTTATCAGCAGTAGCCATAGGCGCAGCTTCGGTAGATGGGGTAGCAGGCGCATCATTTAATAATGGTGTAATATCAGTACCCTCTTTACCTACAATAGCTATAATGCCATTTACAGGGGCAGCTTCGCCCTCTTTAGGGCCAATATATAATAAGGTGCCTTCTTCATAACCCACAACTTCCATAGTAGCCTTATCGGTTTCTACATCAGCTAAAGAATCATCAGATTTTACTTTATCACCAACTTTAAAGTTCCATTTATTAATAACACCCTCGGTCATGGTATCGCTAAGGGCAGGCATACGTATTACTGTTGCCGGGATATTGCCCCCCCCGCCCCCTGAAGGGGGAGCAGGAGCAGGTTGATTTTCTTTAGAGGGTTCAGAAGATGAGTCAGAAGCTCCCCCTTTAGGGGGTTGGGGGGCTTCGCTCGCTAACGCTGCTTTATAATCCTCGCCCTCTTTACCTATAACAGCAATAACAGCATCAACAGGTACCGCTGTACCTTCTTCTATCCCGATATATAATAAAGTGCCATCCTGGTACGATTCAAAATCCATTGTGGCTTTATCTGTCTCTACTTCGGCCAATACATCGCCCGATTTTACTTTGTCACCAACTTTTTTATGCCATTTAGCCAATACCCCTTCGGTCATGGTATCGCTCATTTTAGGCATTTTAACTACTTCGGCCATATTTATAGGATGAAATGTATTTTAATTACGGTTAGTCTTTAATAAAAGGATAATCCTTTTGTACATATACATCAGTATAAAGCTCTGATGCTTCGGGCCATGGCGATTCTTCAGCAAATTTCACCGATTCCTCAACCTCTGCCTTTATTTTTGCTTCAATCTCTTCAAACCATTTTTCGTCGGCGTAACCTTCTTTTTGGATGGCTGCTTTAATCGTTTCAATGGGGTCTTTAGCTTTATAGCTTTCCAGCTCCTCTTTGGTACGGTATTTTTGAGGGTCAGACATAGAGTGGCCTTTATACCGATAGGTACGCATTTCTAAGAACGTTGGTCCTTCGCCCTTACGTGCACGTTGTACAGCCTCGTCCATAGCGTTATGTACGGCAACGGGGTCCATACCATCAACAGCCGATGAAGGTATGCCATAAGGCAACCCCAATTTATAAATATCAGTTTGTATAGTACTGCGCGCTACTGATGTGCCCATTGCATAACCGTTGTTTTCGCAAACAAAAATTACCGGCAGTTTCCATAAAGCGGCCATATTGAAAGTTTCGCTCAAAGTGCCCTGACGCACGGCGCCATCGCCCATGTAGGTAACATTTACAAATTCGGTACCTTTAAATTTTTCAGCAAATGCAGCGCCTGCACCTATAGGTATCTGGCCGCCCACTATACCGTGGCCGCCATAAAAATGCTTCTCTTTGCTAAACATGTGCATTGATCCGCCTTTGCCTTTTGAGCATCCCGTTGCTTTGCCATAAAGCTCGGCCATAATAGCGTTGCAGCTTACACCTTTAGCCAACGCATGAGCGTGATCGCGGTAAGCGGTTATCATGCTATCCTCCTGTTTAAGCACAGACATGGCCCCGGCCAATACTGCTTCCTGCCCTATATAAAGGTGGCAAAAGCCGCGTATTTTTTGTTGTCCGTATAATTGACCAGCTTTCTCCTCGAACTTGCGCATCAAAAGCATATCTTCATACCACTTCAGGTAAGTGTTCTTATTTATTTCGATTGAACTCATTTTTATACTCAGTCAATTTCATTTATGCGCAAATCTAATTATATCCTGCAAAATATCGAAACTGCAACGAATTTGTTGTAAGATTTATTTTAATAAAAAATACAAACAATTGTTTGGTTAATTGAATAATTTGGATAGTTTTGTGGGCAGCCTTATCGAAAATGTGTAACATAATGGACAGTTTGTCCGTTAAACAAGAACGAAACAGGGATTTAATGAAGAAAGTTGTACTGGCGATAGCCTTATTTTTCAGCGTTTTAGCCACTCAGGCACAAACAAAAACCGTTCCAAGTCAGCCAGCTGACAAGGCATCAGACGAACAAGAGAGTTTAGCTAAAGATTACCTTTCACAAATTATGGGTGTTGCGTTATCAGCAACCTCAAATATGAAGCTTTTTAGTTTTGTTTATGACTGGATAGGTACTCCTTATCGTTTTGGTGGCGGTTCAAAAAAAGGAATTGATTGCTCGGGCTTTACCAAACAACTGTACAGCCAGGTATTTAATTTGGATATTAAACGCAACTCGCGCGATATTTTTAGCATGGTTAGCCCGGTTAGTAAAGATGAATTAAAAGAAGGTGATTTGGTTTTCTTTAAAATACATAGCCGCAGCATTTCGCATATTGGTATTTACCTGGGTAATGACCGTTTTGCACATGCCTCGTCAAAAGGTGTTGCTATAAGTAGCCTGGACGACGCCTACTACAGCCGTTATTTTTATAAAGGCGGCCGCGTACTTGAAGCGTTTAAAACCGAATTGGGCTTTACATCTGATAAAAATTAAGAAAAAAAGACATATAAAAAAAGTCCTTTCGGTTAGAAAGGACTTTTTTTATGAACTTATTTGCTATCAGGGTCGGCTTCATCTTTAGTATTGCGTACCAGGCTTATACCGGTAAGAAAGAATATAAGGCCAATTATTGCTACAACGGTTAAAGTTGTAAAGTCGCCGTCGCGTTGTATTATCTCTACGCCGGTATAAATTAAACCTATAATCCCCAATACGGTTAGTATAGTTCCAAAAATTCTTTTAACGTTCATGTGTTGAGTTTTTAGTTTTATATTTTTTATAAAAACAAATAACACACCAAGAAATAACTATATCTTTATTTATTAAAAAAACCTAATCATGACAGCACAAATCGTCACTTTATTTATTGTCTTCATTATTTTGATCATTCTGTTTTCGTCATTTGTGACTGTAAAACAGGGCACTATAGCAGTTGTAACCGTATTTGGCAAGTACCGCCGCATACTAACGCCGGGCTTAAACTTTAAGCTGCCGCTTATTGAAAATATCTATTCAAAAATATCTATCCAGAACCGGTCGGTCGAGCTGGAGTTTCAGGCAGTTACTTTTGACCAGGCCAATGTATACTTTAAGGCCATGCTGCTTTATTCGGTTTTGGACCAGCAGGAAGAGACCATAAAAAATGTAGCCTTTAAATTTGTTGACGAGCGTAACCTGATGCAGGCACTTATACGCACCGTAGAGGGTTCCATACGTGCGTTTGTGGCTACTAAAAGGCAGTCGGAGGTATTAATACTGCGCCGCGACATTGTAGAGCATGTAAAGGAGCAGTTGGACCAGATACTGGAAACCTGGGGTTACCACCTGCAGGATCTGCAACTTAATGATATTACGTTTGATGATGTGATCATGAAATCAATGAGCCAGGTTGTGGCCTCAAATAACCTGAAAGCCGCTGCCGAAAATGAAGGGCAGGCTTTATTGATTACCAAAACCAAAGCCGCCGAGGCCGAAGGTAATGCTATTAAAATATCAGCCGAGGCCGAGCGCCAGGCTTCGCAACTGCGGGGACAGGGTGTGGCTTTATTCCGCGAGGAGGTGGCCAAGGGTATGAGTGTGGCTGCTAAAGAAATGCAGCAGGCCAATATGGATACCTCGGTTATTTTGTTTACCATGTGGACAGAATCCATTAAACACTTTTCAGAAAATTCAAATGGCAACGTCATATTCCTTGACGGATCGCCAGAATCGATGCAAAAAACCATGAAGGAAATGATGAGCTTAAACCTTTTACAGCTTGACAAAGTCAAAAAGTAAAAGTTTACTCATTATACATGCAAATAAAATTTGTTAGGTCGATGGTTATCATCGGCTTATGGGCTTGGTGCGTTTGTGGCGCATTGGCCCAGCCATCTACTTATCATAAATTATCGGCTGATGAATTTATGGGCAAGCCGGGCAATTTGCAGGGCATGATAGCTTATACAGATTGTTCTATTGATTTTCATTACCACGTTACTAATGACAGCCGGAACAATTATAACTTGTCATTTGATATTCAATTAATATTTAACCGCGACAAATCATGGATAGATAAGCGTCATGTTTTAAACAGCTCTATACTGGCTGATATTTTAAAACATGAGCAGGGCCATTATACCATTGCTTATATGGAACAGCAAGAACTGCTGCGGACGGTTAACAGAACCAGGTTCACTGCCAACTACCAGGCGCAGGCGTCTGCTATTTTTGATAGAATTGACGCAAAGTATAAGCAGCTTACAGACAACTATGATATCGATACACGAAATTCGTTAGATAAAGTACAACAGCATAGCTGGGACGTTTACTTTAAAAAGCGATTGATGTATATGCCTCCCGCCGAGATTTAAAAGGTTACTTTACACTTTTGGTTATAGTATGAATATAACTGTTTAAATGAAACAATACAGCGCAGTAATTTCACCACAATACCATTTAATGATTATAATCATAAGTAACATAAGTCACATTTATTAAGCAACTAAGTTTCCATTTTTGTATAAATAAAATAGGAATGGAAATATTAGCGTATATCGCATCGGCACTTATTGGCGTCTCATTGGGCCTTATAGGTGGGGGTGGTTCTGTACTTACAGTGCCGGTATTGGTTTATATGTTCGGTGTAAACCCGGTTTTAGCTACCTCTTACTCGTTATTTATTGTTGGCTCAACCAGTTTAATTGGTACCGTAAACAATTACCGCAAAGGGTTGGTAAGCGTAAAAACAGCGTTATTGTTTGGCCTTTCATCTGTTACAACGGTTTTTGTTACCCGCAAATTTCTTATACCGGTTATTCCTGATAAACTTTTTACCATTGGCAATTTTAGTATAACACATAACATATTAACTATGGTGCTATTCGCCGTGCTCATGATAGTTGCAGCAATAGCCATGATACGAAATGGTAAAAACCTGGAACCTGATACTATAAGCGATAAGAAGCTGAATTTATTAAAATTGCTTTTATATGGTATTGCTATAGGGATGGCTACCGGGCTGCTGGGAGCCGGCGGCGGTTTTTTACTTATTCCCACTTTAGTTATATTAGTAGGGCTGCCTATGAAGGAAGCGGTAGGCACATCATTGTTGATAATTGCCCTTAATTCGCTGATTGGCTTTGTAGGCGATATTGGCCATTTTTCTATCAATTGGCTATTTCTTATTAAAATTACTGTAATTGCTACAGCAGGGATTTTTATAGGTGGTGCTATTAGTAAAAAAGTAAATGGCTCAAAACTAAAAAAAGGATTTGGCTGGTTTGTGCTAATTATGGGAACATACATTATTGTAAAAGAGCTTTTGTTTACCTCACTTTAGTTATCGTTTAACAGCTTTATATAACAGACATTTAAATCATATTAAAATAACAGACATGGTCATTGAACAAATTTATACCGGATGCTTAGCTCAGGGAGCTTACTATATCCAATCTGAAAATGAAGTGGCTATAATTGATCCGCTACGCGAGGTTGAACCTTATATTGCAAAAGCAAAGGCTGCAGGGGCCAATATCAAATACGTTTTTGAAACGCATTTCCATGCTGATTTTGTGTCGGGCCATTTGGATCTTTCAAAGCAAACAGGAGCCCCCATTATTTATGGCCCTACCGCGCAACCCGGCTTTACCGCTTATGTAGCTAAAGATAATGAGGAGTTTAAATTAGGCAAGATAACTATCAGGGTACTGCATACCCCCGGCCATACCATGGAATCGGCCTGTTATTTATTGATGGACGAAAATGGCAACCAAAAGGCCTTATTCTCTGGCGATACCTTGTTTATAGGTGATGTGGGCCGCCCGGACCTGGCACAAAAGGCCGCGCACCTGACCCAGGAAGAGTTGGCAGGTATGCTGTTTGATTCGTTACGTAATAAGGTAATGCCGCTCAATGACGATATAATTATTTATCCGGCACATGGCGCAGGCTCGGCCTGCGGTAAAAACATGAGCAAAGAAACAACCGATACACTGGGCAATCAAAAAAAATACAATTACGCCCTGCGGGCAAACATGACACGGGATGAGTTTATTAAAGAAGTAACCAACGGCCTTATGCCGCCACCTGCCTATTTCCCTTTGAACGTGAAAATGAATAAAGAAGGGTATGACAGCATAGACGAGGTGTTGAGCCAGGGCACCAGAGCACTATCGCCCGAAATGTTTGAGACGGTTGCTAACGAAACCGGCGCGGTTGTGTTGGATACCCGTAACCCCGATGTTTTTGGGCAAGAGTTTATTCCGAACGCTATCAATATTGGTTTAGATGGTAGTTTTGCCCCCTGGGTAGGTGCTCTTATTACTGATATTAAACAACCCCTGCTAATAATAGCTGATGAAGGGACTGAAGAAGAAGTGGTAACAAGATTGGCAAGGGTAGGGTATGACCATGCACTTGGCTATTTAAAAGGCGGCATTAAAGCATGGAAGGCAGCAGGTAAGGATGTTGACCATATTATATCCGTATCGGCCGCAGAATTAGCTAAGGCAGGGAAGGAAGGGGTTATAATTGATGTAAGAAAGGCGAGCGAATATGCTTCGGAGCATGTAATTGGGGCCGAGAATATACCCCTTGACTTTATTAATGATAGTATGGGCCACATCAACAAAAATAAAACAGCTTATGTGCATTGTGCCGGGGGGTACCGCTCTATGATATTTAATTCAATTATGCGGGCACGCGGTTACAATAACCTGGTAAACGTAACGGGAGGTTTTACGGCTATAAAGGATAGCGGTAAGTTTAATGTTAGCCCGTATGTATGCCCAAGCACACTTTTGTAATAATGTGTTTATAGTAAATGTTATTTTCTACTTTTACTACACCATTATTATTTATGATCGAATTAATAAAACAGCCATGGAGCTGGTATGCATCGGGAGCTGCAATAGCTTTTATTATGGTTTTGCTACTTTTTTTTGGTAAAACATTTGGTTTTTCGTCAAACTTACGTACTATGTGCACCATAGCAGGCGCAGGTAAAACCACCAGTTTTTTTGACTTTGACTGGAAAAAGCAGCGGTGGAACTTATTATTCCTTATTGGCTCAATTATGGGTGGATTTATATCGGCTACCTTTTTAAAAAGCGACCAGCCATTACAACTATCCAAGGCAACCATTGCCGATTTGCAAGCGTTGGGAATATCGTTTGACGGAGGCTTAAATCCTACAGCTATTTATAACTGGCATTACGCATTAAGCGCCAAAGGGTTCGCCGTACTACTTGGTGCGGGCCTTATGATAGGTTTTGGCTCACGCTATGCTAATGGTTGTACTTCGGGCCATGCCATAAGCGGCCTTTCTAATTTACAGTTACCCTCATTATGGGCGGTAATTGGGTTTTTTATAGGTGGCCTGTTCATGACACATATTTTATTCCCCCTAATATTTAGCTAAATGAAAGGATTGAAATTTATTATAGCCGGTATTGTATTCGGTATCATTATGGTTAAATCAGAAGCAGCCTCATGGTATCGTATACAAGAAATGTTCCGTTTTCAATCCTTTCACATGTATGGCGTTATGGGGACTGCCGTAGTATTGGGTATAATAGCCGTTTATTTGATTAAAAAATTCCACCTAAAAGATAGCCAGGGCCACTTGATACTATTTCATAATAAGGATAAACGCTGGCCTAAATATATTATTGGCGGTATTATATTTGGATTGGGATGGGCGTTAGCTGGCTCGTGCCCGGGGCCAATGTTTGTTAACTTTGGTTACGGCTACTTAACCATGTCTATTGTTATTTTGGGTGCGTTGCTGGGTACTTATTTATATGGAGTGGTTAAAAATAAATTGCCGCACTAATAACACCGTACTTTAAAATCCTTTTTTACGGGTGATGCCAACTTTGAGCGGTTTTTTACTATCAGCCGCGCCAACCCCTTCTGCTCCGTAACGCCGGGCCATTTTTGCTATGCGTTCTTCCAAGGTTTCGGTAGTTAACTTTTCGCGCCCCAGGCTATCAACCATTATCGGGAAGGCAAATGGCGTGGGGCGTTCAATGGTTTTTAATACGATGCTTTGCTTTTCAATACGCTGCAATGCGGCTCGTAACCTAAACTCTTCTAACTGAAAAGCCAGCGCTTCGTTATAGGCTTGCCTTACCAGTAAATTATCCGGCTCATATTCATTAAAAACATCAAATAGTAATGATGATGAGGCCTGTAAATGCCGGTTTTTAACCGGCTGACCGGGATAGCCGGTAAACAATAAGCCGCCAATATGTGCAATATCTCTAAAGCGGCGCTTGGCCATTTCGTTGGCATTTAAGCTATGCTGTATATCTTCCAGTAGGTTATCTATCGAAAAAAAGGCGGCATCTTCCAAAATTTGCTCAATAGGTATGTCCTCATCCGTTAATAATTCAAAGCCATAATCATTCATCGCTATCGAAAAACTCAACGGCCTTATCCGCGATATACGGTAAGCAAGTAACGACGCCATTCCTTCATGTACCAGCCTGCCCTCAAAAGGATAAAATAACAAGTGGTGACCCTCGCGGGACTTGAACGACTCTATTAAAAATTCATTACGCTTGGGCAGGTGCGATAATTGCTGCTGTAAGGCAAACAATGGTTTTAAAGCAATTACTTCTTCATCCTTTGCGATGCCATTTGCCACCTCGTCAAGCTTTTCCCTGTACATAGCTGATAGTTGCGATGATAAGGGCATGCGCCCACCCATCCAGCTGGGTATAATGCCTTTTGTAGCATTTGATTTTTTTACAAAGGCTGTCATGTCCTTCATCCTGATAAACTCAAGGCTGCGGCCGGCAAACCAAAAGGTATTGCCCGGTTTTAAGCGGGCAATAAACGATTCCTCGATAGTGCCCAGACTGCCCCCGCTTAGCCATTTAACCCGTATGCTCAAGTCGCTGGTAATAGTGCCAATACTTAACCTATGACGCATGGCCACCCTGTGGCTGTTTACTTTAAACAGGCCATTTTCAACCTCAACCTTCAAAAACTCATCATATTGCGCAAGGGTTTTACCACCATTGGTAATAAAATCAAGCAGTTCATTAAATTCTTTACGCGTTAAATCGGCAAAGGCGTAGGTGCTTTTTACTTCTTTAAACAATTCATCGGCCCTAAAACCCTCAGATACGGCCAGCGTAACCATAAATTGTATAAGCACATCCATAGTAAGCAGCATAGGATCGCGGCTTTCAAATATGCCGCGTTTAATGGCCTCTTTCAGGGCGGCACCCTCCAATAATTCCATCGAGTGCGTGGGCACAAAATAAGCTTTTGATACTGCGCCGGGATGATGCCCGCTGCGGCCCGCGCGCTGCATAAAGCGCGCAACACCTTTAGGGCTACCCACCTGTACAACGGTATCAACCGGCCTAAAATCAACACCCAGATC
>NZ_JBDTJZ010000063.1:0-33643 GCF_039935595.1 Mucilaginibacter sp.
AATTATGGCATTGCCACCCGTAAATTCTTTTTGGAGGAAACTAACCCACTTTTATTGGTTGACTTTGGTGGTTACCAAGTGTTTGAATCGGCAACTGTGGACACCAATATGCTAATCTCACAAAAGGCTGAGTACGCCGGAAAAACACAAACATGCTTGTTGGATAAAAGCTTGGGTAGTTTAGAAAAAATGAGCGATTTTATTAGACAGTCAGTTACCACCCAAGGGGGCTTTAAATCAGATGGCGGGTGGGTTATACTATCACCATTAGAGGCCACCATAAAAAACAAGATTGAAGCGGCAGGAACACCTTTAAAAGATTGGGATATTAATATCTACCGAGGTATATTAACGGGGTACAACGATGCCTTTATTATCGACCAGAAAACAAGAGATGCGCTAATAGAGGCTTCGCCTAAAAATGACGAAATTATACGTCCGATTCTTCGTGGCAGGGATATAAAAAAATATAATGCTCAGTTTGCTAATCAATGGATCATTAACACACACAATGGTATCAGGGAGAAAAATATTTCGCCCATTGATGTAAAGCAAGATTATCCGGTGGTCTATAACCATCTATCAAAATATGAGGATGCTTTATCAAAGCGACTAGACAAGGGGCAACATTGGTCAAATCTTAGAAACTGCGCTTACTTAGAAAGTTTTGAAAGTGAGAAGATTGTCTGGATCGAATTAACGGATCATCCAAATTTTGCCCTTGACAAAAGTGCCTTTTACCTGAATAATACAATTTTTTTCATGACTGGTGACCATTTGAAATATTTACTGGCATTTTTAAATTCTAGACTTTGCGAATGGTACTTTGATAAAATCGCTGCCACTTCCGGCGCGGGAACAAGACGTTGGATTAAAATGTACATCGACCAAATTTGCGTACCATTTCCTGATAAGAAAATAGAATCCAAAATTACTGGTATAGTAGACTCGTTAAACGAAACATTTGACTTGAAGCTTTACAAAAGTCTTGATAATGAAATCTATGATATATTCAAACTCTCTTCTGAGGAAATAGATTTATTAATCAATGCATCTTTATAGATTAATTGCTTCTCTTCCAGTGTAATATTATATAAAGAAAATACAACATCATCAATCTCCTCTTCAATTTGCTTTTTGAGGCTTGTTAAAGTTGATATTTTTTTGATTAATGAAGTCAATTGAATCTGAATATCCTTTGAAATTGCCGGTATAGGTAGTTGTTCGACAAACATTGGTTTATATTCAAAGTAACCTCCATTTCGTGTTACACCTAACTGTTTTATGTAAAAATCGGCAAGCTTCGAATTCAATATTCCAACTATATAAGTTTCATCAGTAGCTATAAATGATGATGGCGCATTTATATAGTATCCAGCATCTACCAATGAGAACTGGCCATTAAGTGCAAGATTACCCCAAGCTATCTTTGGCTTTTCAAAATCTTTGTAATACGCTACATTATCCTGAATTTCAAACCATTTATAAGGTCCTGGTTTTCTTCCAGTTGGTTCATTATTGTTGCGGGGCCTTAATTTTTCATAGTATGACATCAGGTATTCTTTAATACTAGGGTATTGATCAATATCTATTCCTTTTCTCGTAAATATGATCCATTTATTATCCCAATTAATTTGGTAGCGCTTAATGTCTTTGCCAGACAAAATCGGACGTATAATTTCGTCAGCTTCAGGACAATTTTTTAGTAGTTCATCACGCTTTGCTCGATCTATAATAAAGGCTTCATTGAAGCCGGTTTTAATTCCGTAGTTAATTTGTATTTCCCAATTTTTTAGTGGGGTACCGATAGATTCAATTTTTGACTTTATTCGTGCTTCTATTTCACTTAAAATCACCCACCCATTTTCCTTAGAAAAGCCATTGACAGTGCTTGTGTGCTGTTTAAGATAAACGCTCGTTGTTTTTATTATATACCTGTCGTGGTTAAATACACAGAAAGGTTGATTTATACTTGTCTTATATAAATTAAATTAGGTAATAAATTAATCAACATGAACTACGGATACATTCGCATCAGCACGGACAAACAGACAACAGAAAATCAACGATTTGAAATTCAAAACTTTACGGACAAACGGCAAATATTTATCAACGAGTGGATAGACGAGACAATAAGTTCCACAAAGAAATTAGATGTCCGCAAGTTCGGGGCATTGTTACAGCGTATGCAAAAAGGGGATGTGCTTGTTGTCTCAGAATTATCACGTTTGGGACGTAACCTAATGCAGATCATGAAGATTTTACATGATTGTATGGAAAAGGATGTTATGGTATACACGGTTAAGGAAAACTATGAACTTGGTAATAATATCAATTCAAAAGTATTGGCGTTTGCTTTTGGCTTATCAGCTGAAATAGAGCGTAACTTAATATCCCAGCGAACAAAAGAAGCGCTTGCGCGAAGGAAAGCAGAAGGGCAGATACTTGGCCGTCCAAAAGGTAGCAAATCACAAATGCGTAAACTTACAGGCAAGGAAGAGGATATTAAATCATTAATGAATAAAAAAATATCTTACAGTGCTATAGGTAGAATTTTGGGAGTTCATCGCTTAACTGTATCTTCATTTGTGAAAGAGAAAATCTAAAATCAATATGCCTTTATCATTCGCAGAAACCCTTGTAGTAGGAATATCTTCACGAGCTTTGTTTGATCTGGAAGAAGAAAATAAACTATTTCAAGAACAAGGAGTAATTGAGTATAGGAAATATCAAAAGGAAAGAGAAAAGGAGATATTAAATCCAGGAACAGGTTTTTATTTGGTTAATGCTTTACTAAATTTGAATAAACTTGCCAAAGAACGATTAGTTGAAGTAATTGTAATGTCTCGTAATAGTCCTGAAACGGGCATTCGTGTTTTAAACTCACTAAAGCACTATGAGTTAGATATTACAAGGTCAGCCTTTACTGGTGGAGAATCATTATATGATTATATAGAAGCTTTTGACGTAGACTTGTTTTTATCTAAAGACGAAGCTGATGTTCAAAAAATCATTGATTCCGGTATTGCAGCGGCAGCACTTATATACGAACCGCCACCGGGGTTTAAACCAGAGACATCTACAGTAAGGATTGCTTTTGATGCGGATGCTGTGATATTTTCAGACGATTCAGAGCAAATATATAAAGCGCAAGGTATTGAAGCTTTTCACAATAATGAAAGTGCAAATTCCATTGTGCCATTAAACGAAGGGCCATATGCCAAATTATTGAAGACACTTTCAAAAATTCAAAGAAAGATGGAGACAGGGGTTGAATTGTCTCCTCTTCGCATAGCTATTGTTACTGCTCGAAATAGCCCGTCACACATGAGGGTACTAAATACATTACGGGAATGGGATGTATATGTGGACGAGGCATTTTTTCTAGGCGGTTTGTCAAAGGATAAAGTATTAAAAGCATTTAAGGCGCATATTTTCTTTGATGATCAGGAAACTCATTTAGTTTCCGCCAGGGCCGTGGTTCCGTCTGCTAAAGTTCCTTATAAAACAACATCTCCATTGTATGTTAAAACAGCTCAATTACAAATTGTTGATCCCGAATTATTAATTAAAAGAGAGATAAAAAAGTTAGAATAATAAACATTCATCTATATTCACCACACTCACAAAGGTACCACCCGCCGAATAAAAAGTAAAGGCCATGCAGAGCGGGCAGTTTTTGTTTTTTTTACGGAGGCCCGGCCTTGACTATTTACTCGGCTCGCGCTTTGGTTGCTTAAGTGGTTAATATGGAGTAGTGTGCTCATTACTTGATTTGATTACCAAATTTTAGGCTATACTTTTATAGAAAGGCATATTATTACTATCTTTGTAATACAGGTAAACTATTACAAAATTTACATTGAAAAAGCAGGATACCTACGAGGATACCTATAGGTTTGTGTCTTTATAATAAACAGTAAATCAAGCAGTTATAAGCATGGTTCTGGTACAGCTGATACCACAAAAAAACCTCTTAGCAATGCTAAGAGGTTTTTTTATGCAAAGTATCCTGATTATTTAAATCCGAGTGCCAGCGAAATCACATCTGACGTAAGATTGGTTGTTTGCGAATAATGACCATACCTGATTTCCAGATCATGCAGGCCTTGCCAGCCGAGCACGCCTTTGGGCGGCGCTATTCTGAAGCCTATACCAAAAAACTGACTGGTAAATTTGGCATACTCGTAATTACTGGTGTAATAAGCATCAGCTGAATTATGCTGTGCATACGGCGCGAAATATTTTGCGGCGGATTGGTCATAATACCTGTAAAACGGCGAAACCGAAAAGAATGGCGTTATTTTATAGGCTATTTCCAGGTTGGCCGTGTTTGCCCGGCTACCCCAGTTGTCAAAATAATACCGGTAATAGGATCGTAGAATAATATTGTCGCCAAGGAAATAATTGGCCCTAAATCCCATTGGCAGTTTAAACCTTGATGAGGGCAGCTTCTCTACCGCGTCGTTACCATTGGTAAAGTACACCCGGTGAAACGGCAAGCTTAAATAACCGATTTGCCCAACAACGTCGGCCAAAAACATTACCTGTAACCTGGAGTTGATCATTTGCAGGTATGACATTGAAGCCGTAAAAGTACTTCGCGGACTGGTTGGAATACTTGGTGCCGAACTTTCGTCACCGCTAAGCACCCTGTTCCCGCTGGCTGTTGTAATATAGGTAGGGCCCGAGGATGTAACCACGGTGGATTTTGGTATAAGCTCGGACGGGTAAATTAAAGTTACATGGTCAAGATAGGCCTGTAATTTCATACCAAATTCGCCGTTCTTGTCATTCGTTTTTTGCGAAAAATGCAAATCGGCACCAAATGATTTATAATTATACTCGCCCGAGTAGTAGGTACCCAAACCAAAGCTGCTACCCTTAGCCTCATTTTCAATAGTCCAGTCAACAGATGGATAAATACGTGAACCCCCGGTTTTAGAAGCGCCGCTTGTTGAAACGTAGGCAGCTGAAGCTGAGGTATGATGATCGACCCCTAAACCAAATGAAAGTGTGTTTTTATGCTTAGGCTGGCCATACCATGACAGTTTAAGGTCAAGCCCGTTAGAAAAGTCGGTAACTTTTTCGGTGCCGATGCCTCCGGTAACTGCCGAGTGGTCACCGTTTTGATTATAGTAACTGGATACCAGGTTTATCTCATCCACCTTTAGAGTTGATGGATAATAGCTATCGGTATCCGTATCCAGGTCCTGAAATATACTGGTAGGCGCGCTTTTAAAAGTGGTATCCGTTTTAACTTGAGCTTGTGAATTTAAGCGACATATCAGCACAAACCCAATAATGGTTAAATATTTCTTTTTCATAAAAAATAATGCTGATTTAATTAGTTACAGCCACAACCACCACCGGTTTTGCCAGCATTGGCGCCCGAAGCGCTTTCGCGATAAGATTGAAAATTCAATTCATTTTTCTCCACCTTTCGGTTAGACAGTGCCATTTCAGAATCATTGAGCCTGTTTTTCTGATACTCGCGTAAATGAACACATGAACATAAACTAACCAGGGCCAGCAGGCAGCACGATAGTTTTGCAATTTTAGTTGTCATTTTATTAGGGGTTTTATTTAACGTTTATATTTTTTGAAGTATACAACCTGTTATTGTCATCAATAATAATGGCCTCAATATGCTTCATTTGATTGATCATATCTAACCCTGTCCGGATACCCATAATCATCACCGGTGTTGCCATAGCGTCGGCAATCTCTGCGTTGGTAGTGATGATGGTGACGCTTTTAATACCGGTAACCGGCAAGCCGGTAAGGGGGTTTATAGTATGCGAATATTTCTTCCCGTCCACCATAATAAATTTTTCATAATTGCCAGACGTGGCTACAGCCAGGTCGGTAATATCCATATAGGAAAATATCTCATGCGTCGAATCGGGATTGGCAATGCCTATCGTCCATTTTTTGCCGTTGGGCTGTACCCCCCAGGCATTTAAGTCGCCTGATGCATTAACTACCCCACTAGTAACGCCCGCCTGTTTCATTACTTGCTTGGCGCGCTCGGCGGCATAACCTTTGCCTATCCCACCAAAACCAATGCGCATTCCTTTCTCGCGTAAAAACACGGTGCAATTATCATCGTCCAATACTACGTTTCGGTAATTTATTAGCCTCACCATTTGCTTGGCCGTAGCCTTATCCGGCAACGAGGTCATGCTCTGATCAAAGTTCCAAAGCTTTTTATCTACAGATCCGTAGGTAATATCAAAAGCACCCTGCGTTACTTTTGATATGCGCAATGAGCGTTCAATAAGGTCAAAGGTTTCCCTGCTTACCTGTACCGGCATAATACCCGCATTTTGATTAACCAGGTTGGTTTCGCTGTCGTCGCTAAAAGTGGTCAATAACTTTTCAATGCGCCGTATCTCCTCTATGCCTGCTTCAATTTTTTCATTGGCCCATTTTTCATCCTCAGCAACGGCACTCAATTCAAAACGGTTGCCCATTAACTTACAGCTGGTTTTAAATACCTGAAGATCTGCCATGGCTACGTGTTGGTTTACTATTTAAATTTAGCGATACCGCTGTCTAAAAACTTAATATAATTTTCCGGATCGTAATCAGCGCCTTGTGGTGGCACTAAAACATCGCCATTACTATTTACAATTACATAAAATGGCTGCGAATTGGTATTAAACTGCGCGGCCTGGAAATCGCTCCATTTACCTCCAAGTGTTGTGATTATTTTTCCGCTATAGGTCGAGGTAAATTGCTCCTTAGTTTCCAACGCGGTTTTATCATCTACATACAGCTCGGCCATAATAAATTTGGTGCGTAAGCGGTTCAAAACTTCGGGCCTGGTCCAAACGGTGCTTTCCATTTTTCGGCAATTCACACAGTTCCAGCCGGTAAAATCAATCAGCACGGGCTTCCCTTCGGCTTTTGATGCCTGCAGAGCCTGATCGTAGTCGTAAAAAGCCTCCAGCCCTAATTTGCTGCTGGGTGCCCTTTTAAAATTATCTTCATATTTTTTTACACCTTTAAACGCTTGTACAGACAGCGCAGGGTTACCGCTCGCGGCATTTAATTGGGATGAGGTATACAAATCAAAATCCTGGGTAGAGGATGGCGGCAGGAACGCGCTGATTGACCTTAAAGGGGCTCCCCACATACCGGGCAGCATATATACTACAAAGGCAAACACAATAATGGCCATAAACGTGCGGGGCACTGATACATAAGGCACATCGCTATCGTGCGAAAACTTTATCTTCCCCATCAGGTAAAAGCCCATGATAGCGAAAATGACTATCCACAATGCCAGAAATATCTCGCGGTCAAACCAGTTCCAGTGGTAGGCCAGATCAACATTAGATAAAAATTTTAAAGCGAAGGCAAGCTCCAATAAACCCAGCACCACTTTAACACTGTTGAGCCAACCGCCTGATTTAGGCAATGATTTTAATGCCGATGGGAATAACGCGAATAATGTAAATGGGATAGCCAGCGCCAGCGAAAACCCAAACATACCAATGGCCGGGCCAAGCCGTTCGCCTTTTGATGCTGCTTCTACCAACAACGTACCTATTATTGGGCCGGTACAGCTAAATGAAACTACCACCAGCGTGGCGGCCATAAAGAACAGGCCCATTAACCCGCCCTTGTCAGAATTAGCATCCAGTTTATTAGCCAGCGAACTTGGCAGTGTAATCTCAAAAGCACCCAGAAATGATATGCCAAATACAATGAGCAATAAAAAGAAAAAGAAATTAAAAATGCCATTTGTGGATAAGGCATTTAACGCGTCTGACCCAAAAGCCAGGGTAATCACCAATCCTAACAATACGTAAATAACTATAATAGACAGGCCGTATAAGGAAGCTTGTCCAACTGATTTAGCTTTTGTGCCCCCTTTTTTGGTAAAAAAGCTTACCGTAAGGGGCAGCATCGGAAAGATGCAAGGCATTAGCAGCGCGGCAAAGCCGCCCAAAAATCCGGCTATAAAAATTTGCCATAAGGTTTTGTGCGCTGGCTGACCGGCCATGGTGGCAGCAGCTATTTTAGCAGCCGTATGAGGATGATCTTTTTTTAAGGCCGCTATACTATCTGCTGCCGTGGGGATGGGCGTAAACTCAACACCGGCGGACGTTACCGTATCCTGGTTTACGGTTTGCCGCGCCAGTAAATTGCCGCTGATGCAGGTCAAAAAAACAAACATCAGCACAGGGAGCAAAAAAAAGCGAGACCTGTAATTGGATAAGTTCATATTCAGCTGTTATTTTACCGGGATATTAAAAGCTATATCAGCAGGAGGTAGGCATTTATGATCGTTACAGGTCATAAATTCTAAAGTCCCCTTTACTGTGGTGGCGGCTTTTTTTAATTTGATTTTTTGCTGAAAAACCACTTCCTTTTCAAAATAACTTACGTTCATGCCGAATGATTTTTCATAATGCACGGTAGGTTTGGGTTCCATAGGCTTTCCTACTGTACTATAAGTAGTTGACTTATTGAAAATAAAGCTTGTTTTAATTGGCCCACCATCTTTGGTATTTAACGAGTAAATATGCCATCCCGGCTCTATAGTGGCTTTAATAAATACAACTGCTTCGGCAGGACCAGTTTTCTTTGCAGCATAACTCCATTTAACGGGTGCTTCGATCTGGGCAAAAGCACACAACTGCATTATTGATCCGATTATGATCAGCGCTATCTTTTTCATTTAAGGGTATTTAATGGTTATTTAAACTTCATGGCCAGGGTTACAATATTTGATTTTAAACCGGTTGACCGCATATAATGGCCCGCCCTGATCTCCAGCGAATTAAATTGCTGAATACCAAACACACCGTTTGGCGGCGACAGCCTGATATTGGCACCCACAAAATTGCTGGTGAGGGTAGAAAGGTCGTAATCGCTGGTATAATAAATTTCGGTTGGGCTGTGCTGACCGTAAGGCGCAAAATACTTGGTGCCTTTTTGGTTATTATAGCGGTAATAAGGGCTTACCGATACAAACGAGGTCAGCTTGATAGGTATCTCCAACTCGGCCGTATTGGCACTAATGCCCCAGTTATCATTATAATGACGATAAAAGGCACGGATAATAAAATGATCATCCAGAAAATAATTCAGCCTTACAGCAATAGGTAATTTATAGCGGCTACCCGGCAGGCTTTCTATCCGTTCATTAAAAATGCTGTTGGTTGGCCCCACACCTGTGGCAAAATTACTATTAAAATAAACCCGCTGATACTCGGTAGCCAGCAATCCTTTTTGGTATGATGGTTCAACAATTAATGCCATTTGCAGGCGTTGGGTTATGACCTGTGATAGTGAAAAGGATGTACTAAATGAATTTCGCGGCTTGTTGTCTACCGTGCCGCCGCCTCTCTCATCCCGGTTAGACCCCGACCCGTACCCCGCCGGTCGAAGTTCGACAGGAAGAATCACTTTCCAGGTATCTAAAAACGCCGTCGCCTTAAAATCAAACTGGGTGTTTTTATTTGCCGAAACGCGGGTTAAATTAATACCACCACCAAACGACTGATAATCATACTCGTGCGAGTATGAGCCGGTTATACCAAAGGCGTTACCTGTTTTATCGTTAGATACGGTCCAGTTTAAAGAAGGGTAAACACGGGTATCCTGCCTTGATGCCGAAGACACGCTATAAGGGTCGATCTTGTCTGAAGAAGCTGATGTGTAATGATCTACACCCAGTTCAAACAAAAAGGTGTGCTTGTGGCCGTTAATGCCATATTTGGAGAGCTGAAGATCAAGTGTGTTGGCAAAATCAGTTAAATTTTCGGTCCCGATGCCCCCGGTTACGGCAGAGTTATTGCCATCCTGATGGTAATAGGCCGATACCAAGTTAACCTCGTCTACCTTTAGCTTACGGGCCTGATAGGCGCTGTCTTTAACGGCCGGTTTGGTAGTTTGTGCAAATGACGCAGCTATACCCAGATACATGGCCGCTACACATAAATATATTTTTCTCATTGTTCGCTTTTAATTACAACCGCAACCACCGCCGCTTTTACCACCATTAGCACCCGAGCCGCCTTCGCGATATAGTTGAAAACTCTGCTCAAATTTTTGCGACTTACGTGCAGTTAATTCCATTTCCGTATCGTTTAGCCTGTTTTTTTGATAGGCCTTAACGCTGGTACATGAAGTAAGTATACCAGAGGCTGTTATGCCAAGCATTATAAGTTGTAATAGGAGCGTATTTTTCATGTTGTTATTTAGTAGGGATAAATTCTGCAATTTGTTCAACAAATTCTTCCGGAGATACATCAGGAAACCCATCCCATTGTTTTAATATTTTGCCATGCTCGTTTACTAAAAGCGTATAAGGAAACTTACCATCCGGGTTATATTTATCGGCCAGTGCTTCGTTAAGCTTAGTTTGCTCTTTAGATAACTGGTTTTTTTTCTGTCTTGGAAAATCGGCGCGAACAAGCACCAGGTGGTCAGACGCGTATTTTTCAAATGCTTCTTTTTCTAATATCTCTTTGCGCTCTCTGATACATGGGCCGCACCAATCTGATCCTGAAAAGTTGATCAGGATCAATTTATGAGTTTTTGTAGCTTCTGCGGTTGCCTGATTAAAGTCGCCCATCCAGGTAACATTGGTTATCAGGCCTAAAAAAAGGGAAATAATAAGTAGTTTCATTTTATAATTTTTAGGAGTAAATTCTTAAAGACGTGCCCGTTAATGTCGTATTGTAAACGCTTAGGCTACGATTGGCCGGCGAATTAATTACCGCACCGGCTTCGGTAAATGCCGAGCCATGATTGTTGCAAAAAAATTGGTGTGAATTACCCTGGTAGGTTAATGGGTAATTTTCATGTGTGCACGATTGCTGAACCGCTATATATGCCCCGGCCATTGTTCGGGCAACCAAAACCCCATTTAAGGCCATGTAACCGCCGTTGTTTAACAAGGCTGCGTTGCTGGCCAAAGTTAGATCGAGCGTAAAATTAACTCCTGTGGGGCCGGCTGTTGAACCACTTGGAGACGACCCACTTTTGGAACATCCCACACAACTGATTACGGCTAATGTGGCGGCACTCATGCCTATTGCTGCTAAAAATTCTTTCCTATCCATACCCTGTAATTTTTAAAACGATGTTGTAACAGCAATTTTACTGTAACATTCTGTAGTTACTATGAAAATAAGCCCATTTAACAATTTTTAACAAAAAAAAGAACACCCGCAGGAAGTAGTGCAATTTGCAGGCCACTTTTTTTCAGATTTGCTTTTACTGCTAAACCCGGTCTGCTTAAAAAATTAAATTAAAAAAAGCCACTTGATTGGTGCTGCTATTTTAGTGGCGGCATACAACCACAAAAATTGGGTACCGTTTTAAGAACCCGAATGGTTTAAAAATTGATTTGAAAGATGTGATATTGGTCTTTATAGCTGTAGGTTATTTTCCACTGGTATAGTTGGCAAATATTGCTTACCAAAGCCAAACCCAGGCCAACACCGTCAGACCTTTTTCCTTTTTTAAACCGTTCAAATATATCGTCATAGTCAAGCGGCTTGTTCAACCCGGTGTTTTTAAAAGTTAACCCAGTTTCATTTAATGATATTATGATATGCCCATCATCAATATTATGTCTTATAGCGTTGCTCATTAAATTATTAAGCATAATATCAATTAAATATTTACTGGCTAATATATTTTTTTCTTGCAGGTTTTCTGCACATTGTATATGCTTTGCCGATATAAGTTCCTGAAACTGCCTTGTTTTTTCCCTGACCAGACTGCAAAGATCAACCTGCTCATTATCATCAATTAATTGGTTCTCAATTTTTGTCAATAATAACAAGGTTTGATTAAGTCGCGATAATTTACTGGTAGCCGCATATATGTCATTTATCTGTTCATATAGCTCGGGCGGTAAGGTTTGATATTGTATCAGGGTGTCTAATTTAGAGGTAATTACTGCAAGCGGCGTGAGCATTTCATGCGAGGCATTGTCTGTTATATGTTTTAAATTTTGGTAGTCGCTACGCACCCGCGAAGCCATGCTCTCAATAGCCAAACTTAATTCGGCAAACTCATCTATCTTATTATCGCTTAATTTAAAACCCCCATCATCAGAAATACTGAAACTCTTGATCTGATGCAGCAGGTAATAAAAGGGTTTCCACAGATCATTCAAAAAATACCTATTAGCTAAAAAAAGAACAATTAACACACCCACCATTAATCCGAGCGTTATTAATGCTATAAATTGTATGATGTATTCGGTACTTTCTCTGGAAACGATGATCACGGCTTTATAATTTACGCCATGTAAACTAACCAGTGCAGCAACTGCCCTTCCCGGCTCAGCTTTATTTTCTTTTTGGTTGGTATAAGTAGTATCAAAATAAACCCTGTCAAGTTTTTTTAAATCTGTTTTTATAAATACCGTTTGATCTTCATCAAAATCAACCTGTTTAGGCAATTGATGATTTAGCACAACATAATCTTGCACCTCTTCAATCTCTTCTGACAGATCATCATCTAATTGTGATCTTGCTATATAATTGATGGCAAAGAAATAGATAGCAGCACCTACAATCAATACGCCGATGGTAATAAAAATATTTGTGCGGTTATATTGAGCAGCGAGTTTCATATCGCTTTAAATTTATAGCCTATACCATAAACCGATTCGAGGTAGTCTTTCCCCCCCGCATCAATTATTTTTTTACGGAGGTTTTTAATATGTGTATAAATGAAATCAAAGTTATTATGCATATCTATCTCATCTCCCCATAAATGTTCGGCCAAAGCATTTTTGGCAATCACTTTGCCTTTGTTGGCAATAAAGTAAAGCAACATGTCATATTCTTTACGGGTTAATACAATGGGTGTATCATTAACAGTTACGGTTCGTCCATGAAGGTCTATAATAATCTCATTAAATACCAAAAGATTCTTGCCGTTTGCTGCTTTTCGGCGGTATACCGCAATAACCCTTGCCTTTAACTCGGCTAAATGGAATGGTTTGGTCAGGTAATCATCGGCACCAATATTAAGGCCTCTTATTTTATCATCCAAAGAGTTTCTTGCTGAAATGATAATGACCACTTCGTCTCTCCTATTCAGTTTTAAGTATTCTAACACAGCAAACCCATCCCCGTCGGGCAAACCAATGTCTAACAGGATACAATCATAATGATAAATGCTAAGTTTAGCTATAGCGGTTGCAAGGTCACAACAGCTTTCACATATATTACCTTCCTCGCTAAAGTAAGTGGTAATATTTTCGCGGAGCCCGCGCTCATCTTCAACTACCAGTATCTTCAAAACTTTTTTTTATCAAATCTACTATATGATATTGAAGAAATGTTGAAGCCGTTGAGATTGATTGTTAACCTGCTGCGTAAACCATGGAGAAGTATAATCAACCACGCCGGCAAATACAAAAAAACCTCTTAGTATAGCTAAGAGGTTTTTATTAAAGTAATTTATGTATTAGAACGCCCGACGCTTAAGGACGTTGAACTTTATAACCTAAACCAATGTTAACGTTTATAAATACGGCACTTTGTTTATTACTCGGCCCGTTATTGAGGTTATAATTATCATCTATCTTCCAGTTACTTGAAGTGGTTTGCAAATAATAGCCAACCCTTACGCCAATGGGTATGTAACGATGGATAGTGAAATTTTCAACCTTTTTATCTTTTACGCCTATTAGGTAATCAAGACCACCACCAAACTCCAACCCGAAGCGGGGGTTCCAAAGCGTTTTACTGGACGTTGAATTAAGCAGTTCGGACGAAAAATCAGAGGTGCTCTGAGTGCGCTTATCATCGCGAATCCGTAACATCGCCTGCGATAAATTTATACCCAAAAACGGAAACACACGCAGGTTTTGATCTGTAGATATGTTATACCCTAACCTTCCATATATCTGGAACTGGTTGTACTTGGCATTGATACCATTAGTGGTGTTGGGTGCCGAAGAAGATGTAAAACTGGCCCCTATACCATCTTCCATTACAAACTGTTTGTGGATATGGTTCATAGACAGGTTAAGCCAATAATTATTATCGGGCAATGATGGTATGCCATTGGCGTTCAGTATACCATTAAGCTGGCCCAAATTTCCCTGGCGGTACATGCCCTGAAGTTGCATAGTACCTGATATTTCTTTATCCATCATGCTTTGCGCGTTGGCTGTTGCCATGGTTGCCACAATACCCGCTGATAACAAGAATATTTTTCTCAGATTATTCATAGTTAAGTTTTAATATACAATACAAAAGAAGTGGTTTTGTTTTATCTTATCCATCACTATCTCATTCAAAATAGCTCTATTTTACACTGAGCAAACAATTCTGGGTGTCAAATATTCTTGTGCCGCATTAAACTTCGTTATCCTGTTCTTTTATCTCAAATTCCTTTTGGTGCGTAAAGGTTTGATCGTCATATTCCCAATCAAGTATAATTCTCCATTTACCGGCACCATAGCCTGCAAGTGGTATTTCAATTAAGTTACTGCCTTTGCTATCAAATACAATACTATGACGTTGGGCATTAGCAGTTAAAAGCCTAATTATAGTGGCGTGCACTTTTACCGGGTGACAAAAATTAAAGCGCAGGAATTTCATGATCATCTGAATTAGTAATATAAATTTAAGCACACGATATCAATCAATTACAGCATATAATCATTTTCTGATATGATGAAGATCATTATTTACAAGGCTACAATACCGCAACTTTGCTATTGTAAATAACAGTTAGAACCATGAAAAAGTTCCTCCTTTTAACCGATTTTTCGAGTAATGCCAGACACGCTGCCGAGTATGGCTACCATTTGGCAAAACAGATTCAAGCAAATGTGCTGTTGTGCAATATCGTTACCATACCTGCCGAAACCCCACACAGTGCTATGCTGGTATGGCCAATGGATAACCCTGACAACTTAATGGAAGGGAGTACGGATGAGTTAAAAAAATTAAAAAATCACTTAAAACAAAAAGATAAAGAAGGATTTGAACCTATTATTCATTTAATTAATGAGGAAGGGTTAGTTGCCGATAGGGTTAATGATATTGTTAACGGCAATCATATTGACATGGTTGTTATGGGCACACATGGCAGCAGCGGTTTAAGCACTTTTTTATTAGGGAACCATGCCCGTTTTATGATTGACAGTGCTACCAAACCATTATTATTGGTTCCGCATACAGCAAAGCAAAAGCCTGTTAAAAAAATAGGCTATGCTACTGATTTTACCAATAAAAAAGAAGACCTGGCGGCTATATATGCTTTAATACCACTGGCCAAGCTGTTAAACTCGGAGATATTGGTTATACATATTCAGGACAAAAAGAAACCATCACCGTCATTAAAAAAATGGCTGGATGAATTTTTAATTGAAATATCAAATAAAGCCAATTATCCGGGCATTTATTATCGCATAGTGGAGAAGGCAAATACCGAATATGGTCTTGACTGGTTATGCGAATTTGGGCAGATAGATATGCTTGCCATGTTACACCGCCCCAAAAATTTTTTATCAAGCCTGATAAGCGGCAGCCATACGCAAAAAATGGCGCGCCACATTCAAATACCGTTGCTGGTTATACCATCAAACGTAATGTATTCAATTGACGAATAGTTTTATATAACCTAATGTAAAAGTAAAGGGCCGTTTTAAGCGGCCCTTACTTTTTTAGTTATTCATTTCAGTAAGTTATGATTCAAATTGAAGATAAATAAGCGCTGCTGCTGATATTGCCATAAGCGCAAATGTGAGCCAGCCTAATATATTAGATAGCCGTCCGTTAACATGAACCCCCATGATCTTTTTATTATTGCTGATGTGCAATACTATTAATATAATAATGGGCGAAGTTAAACCATATAATATGGCCGAGTAAATTAAACCCTGTACCGGGCTTATGCCCAAAAAATTTATAAATAAGCCTACTACCAGCGATATAATAATTACATAATAAAACGGTTTAGCTTCAAAAAACTTTTTATCAAGCCCCTGGTTCCAATCAAACGTTTCGGCCAGCATATAGGATATTGAACCGCTTAACACCGGTATAGCCAAAAAGCCCGTACCTATTATTCCTACTGCAAATAATAAATAAGCCATATTACCTGCTATTGGCTTTAAAGCCAGGGCGGCCTCCTCAACAGTATCTATTTCATGTATGCCATTTGGAAACAATACCGCACCGCAGGTAAGAATTATAAAAAACATAACCAGGTTTGAAAAAAGCATACCAAAGTCAACATCCTTACGCATGGTATTAAGTATTTTTTTGTTAACAATTATGGTATGCGCATTATGTTTTATATCCTCGGCCTCCATGGTTGCCTGCCAAAAAAACAGGTAGGGAGAGATGGTAGTACCCAATATACCCACCAATATGCTTATATAGGTTTTATTAAAATGTATAGATGGAAGAAAAGTTGATTTTAAAACATCTGCCCAGTTAATTTTGGTAAAAAAGGGCACCATAAAGTAAACTAATAAAGTAACGCAGACCCATTTTAAAATAGCGGCTATTTTTTGATAAGGATAAAATACCACCGCCAGTAATATAAGTATGGTGAAAATAATGCTGAATACAAAAGTTGGCACAACCGGTATGATCAGGTTGGCGGCAGCCCCCATGCCCGCAATATCGGCACCTATATTTAAAACAATAGCCGGAAAAGAAAAGATGATCATTACCCAAAGTATCCATTTAGGATAATGAACTTTTAGCGTACTGGTTAATCCTTTGGTGGTTACAAGGCCAATACGCGCGCACATCTCCTGCATAGATGCCATTAACGGAAAAGTGATCAACGCTGTCCAGAGTGTACTAAAACCAAACTGTGCCCCCGCCTGAGAATAGGTAGCAATGCCCGATGGATCGTCATCGCTCGAACCTGTTACTAATCCTGGTCCTAATACCTTAAAAAACCTACCTATCTTATTAAAAGCATTGTACTTTTTTGGCTCCATTGTATATTAAGTGATTACTCGCTTAAGTTACAATAAAATTGCGTTTAATTTGTTTTCGGCTATAGCCAGGTCATTACGTACTGCCTGTAAAAACTCAATAGCATATTCGGGCGTTTGCGCAAAAAGATCTTTATAGTAGTTTATGCCATCCTGCAATTGCAACTTGAATTTTGTAAGTTGTTTGCTTTTTTTATCCTGTATGTTTTTAATATGCGTGTTCAAATCGGTTTGCAGGTAATCTATATAAAGGTTCAATTCTTTAATAAAAACATGGGGGCGACTAATTTTACCCAACAGATCCAACTTGCCGTAAATATGTTTAACCATATCATCTAAAGAGTATACATTGTTAAAATAAGCCAGGTTTGGCCCAGGGCATATTGCTACCGCGATATTTTCCTTAGGTTTATTAATACCATATTTAATATATGTGGCCGAGCATAAACCTTCGCACAAACATATTTTTTCGGTTATCTCATTAAATTGCTGCTCATAATCATCCTGCGGTAATTGTGATGCTTCTAACTGCTGTATCTTTAAATTTTGATACTCTCTTGATGCGGTGCAAATTGGCTGCGCGGTAAACTCGGTATTGGTACACAAAAACTTTTTAGTGCAGGGACTGCCGGGGCGCCCTTTCTCCAATCGCTCCAGTCTTTGGCTATTTGCACTGCTTGGTTTAAAATTATTAAACAATATGCCTAAAGGCGATGCATTGCTTATGTAATATTCTTCCTCGCCTGCTGTGCTTAATTGCGCCAGAGTTGTCTCGTCAACGTTTGTCACCTCGGGCACTAACAAAAACGGGCTGCCCCAACCGGTACCATCAAGCTGATAATTTTTTAGCAGGAACTCGTTTTCAGTACTGGTGCCTATACCGCCCTGTACGCTAAAACGCTGCGGCGGAAATGCAGTATATTCTATATTCTTTTGTTTTAATGCCGCCTGGTAAAGCTCATATAACTCTTCCCTCATCAGGCTTCTTTTTTCTTTAAACTCTTCCAGTATTGGTCCTAATAAAAAGCCCTCGGTTGCAAAAGCGTGGCCGCCGCAGTTTAAGCCCGATTCGATCCTGAACTCTGAAACCCATAAGCCCTTTTTTGCTAAAAATTTAGCCTGTATAAACGCCGAGCGAAAATCGCTCACTTTAAGAATAATTTTTTTACGAGTTACCCCATCCTGATCAGGAAAAAAATCGTTGAAAGTTTCGATATAACTGTATAGCCGCGGGTTCATACCTGCCGATAAAACAACGGATGACTGAAGCTTACTCTCTGCAAAGCCACGCAAGGATGCTAACGCATCAGTATTAATGTCGCCCGTATATTCGCCATCAGCGCTAAAATTCATTTTATCAACCTTGGCCATGATGTTTACATCAATTGACCCTTTTACCATATTGTGGCGTAATATGTTTTGAAAAATAGTTTTACGCTCGCCTTCCGGAAATTCCATCATGAGTTCATAGCCCTGCCTTAGCTGCGATGTTTCGGGCAGTAGTTCAAAATAACGGCATAAATTGCTACCGGCTTCAAAGGGTTCGTTTTTTAATTTTTCAAACTGATCATTAACCACATCATTAACCAGGTTTAAATATGCCGTAATACGCCTGGCCCTGCTATCGGGCAATGATTTAGCCAGAGGGGCATAATGTTCATTGTTTTGTTTGCTATGGTATTCACGCATACGCTCTATTAATTCGTCATCTACAATTGACATAGAAGACGAAATACCGTAACGGGCAACTTTAAGCGGGGTATCAATTGAATAACCTAACCCTAAAACCGGAATATGAAATGTGTGACTCATAATTGATATATAAGTATTTGATAGTAAAGTTTAATTGCCAAAACTACCCATCAATCTTAACACAAAAATTGACGAAGATCACTTTTTCATCATTCACATATCACTCTTTAGCAAAAAATAAACCGGGAGTTTTGGCCAAACTAATTTTGCAATGATCAAAGCCCAAACCCTTGAGAAGACTGCTTGCTAC
Source organism: Mucilaginibacter sp. (assembly GCF_039935595.1). Lineage (GTDB taxonomy): Bacteria > Bacteroidota > Bacteroidia > Sphingobacteriales > Sphingobacteriaceae > Mucilaginibacter. The sequence continues at coordinate 18,957 of NZ_JBDTJZ010000063.1, forward strand.
CATTGCGGTGATGACTGCACTACCATAGCCTATGTTGTTGACGATAAAAGCTTCTGCTGTAATGGTTGTAAAAGTGTTTATGAGGTGATTTCGGCGGGCGACCTGTGTAATTATTACAGCTATAATGACCACCCCGGCGCAACACGGTTACGTACTGATAAACGTTTTGACTATTTAAGCGAGCCTGCTATAGCTAATGAATTAATTGATTATCAGGACAAATACATTACCATAGTAACTTTTTATATTCCGCATATACATTGCAGTTCGTGCCTGTGGCTCCTGGAAAAGTTGAATAAAATTAACCCCGCAGTGCATTATTGCCGGGTTGATTTTTTAAAAAAGCAGCTAAACATACGGTTCGATCACGAAAAAATAAGCTTACAGCAATTGGTTGAGCTTTTGTTTGATATTGGCTATGAGCCACTGATAAGCCTGCAGGATGTTATAAAAAAACAAAACCGCGTTGATAAGGATAATCTGGTATCGAAAATAGCGGTCGCGGGCTTTTGCTTTGGCAATGTAATGCTGCTTAGCTTTCCGGAATATTTTGGCTTATCAGTTTTTGAAAATTCATTTAAACATTTTTTTGGCTGGGCAAATATTCTGTTCTCTCTGCCTGTTGTGTTGTATAGCGGCAGAGGATATTTTGCATCTGCCTGGCAAAACTTACGTAATGGCATTTTAAACATTGATTTCCCGCTGGCTTTAGGCATATCGGTACTGTTTATACGCACCGTCGCCGAAATATTTACCCATACCGGAGCTGGTTTTGCGGATACACTTTGCGGCCTGGTTTTCTTTTTATTGGTGGGCAAATTTGTTCAGAAAAAAACTTATCACCATTTATCATTTGAGCGCGATTATCGCTCGTTCTTCCCTGTAGCCGTTCATATTATAGAGGATGCCCGAGAAAAACCCATCCCGCTTGCGCAGTTAAGCATTGGCCACCGTATGGTGGTACGCAATAATGAAATTATACCGGCAGATGCCATACTGTTAAAGGGCGAAGCGCTGGTAGATTTTAGCTTTGTTACCGGCGAGGCCGTACCGATAAATAAAACATTAGGCGAGATAATCTATGCAGGTGGCCGCCAAACCGGCGAGGCTATAGAATTGGAAGTGGTTAAGCCGGTATCGCAAAGCTACCTTACCCAGTTATGGAACAATGAGGTTTTTACCCGTAAACAAGACCGGCGGATGCAAACCTTTAATGAAAGGATGAGCAAGTATTTTACCATTGTGCTGTTATCAGTTGCCTTTGCCGCATTGATATTTTGGTTACCTACTGATGTTAAACGGGGTTTTGCCGCATTTACCGCGGTGCTTATTGTAGCCTGCCCCTGCGCCCTGGCCTTAAGCACGCCTTTTACTATGGCAGCAGCATTATCTATTTTCGACAGAAATAAGTTTTACCTAAAAAACACCGCAGTAGTTGAGCAGTTGGCAGACATTGATACCATTGTAATGGATAAAACCGGTACTATTACTACCGGTGCCGTTAACAATGTGAAGTTAGAGGCAACCCTAACCGACGAACAAAAGCAATTAGTTTATAGCGTTTGCACCAACTCCGCGCACCCGCTAAGCCGGATGATATGCCAGTACCTGGGCAATATGGACCAGTTAACATTAAGCGGTTATAATGAAATTGCAGGTAAAGGAATACAAGCAACTGTTAATGCGTGCCAATTATTTATTGGTAGTGCTAAATTTGTTTTAGGCTGTAATGAGTCTACTTTGGCAAGCACACGGGTTTATATCCAAATTGATGACCAATATTTCGGATATTTTTCTTTTTCGCATCAATATCGCGATGCGTTAAAAAATATAGCCGCGCTTGCCGAAGATTATGATCAGTTTTTACTTTCGGGCGACCAGGATTACGAACGGAATGAATTGAGTCAATTTTTCCCTGTGGGTAATATGAACTTTGATCAATCGCCACAAAAAAAACTGGACTTTATACAATCCTTACAACAACGCGGGGCCAGGGTAATGATGATAGGCGATGGCCTTAACGACTCGGGCGCATTAAAGCAAAGCGATCTAGGTATAGCAATAACCGATAATGTAAATAACTTTTCGCCGGGCAGCGATGCCATATTGGATGGCCGTTCGTTTGATAAACTGCCCTCTTTTTTAAGGTTCTCAAAAGATACTGTTGTTATTATACATCTATCGTTCCTGATATCGCTCACCTATAACCTGGTAGGGCTAAGCTATGCCGTTACCGGAAATTTATCGCCGTTAACAGCCGCTATTTTAATGCCGTTAAGCACAGTTACCATCATTTCATTCACCAGCCTGGCAACACGCCTTACGGCAAAAAGGAGAAAATTAATATGAGCATTATTTACTTTTTGATAGGGTGCAGCGTTATGCTGGCACTGGGGTTTTTGGGCGCGTTTTTTTGGGCCCAGGGTAATGGGCAAAATGATGATCTGTACACCCCTTCTATCCGCATTTTACTTGATGATGATGAAGAGGACAAAACACCCGAAAAGTGATTTAAGTCACACTTTTCAGCAATTGTAATCATTCTGTAATTATAGTCACCACAATAATTTTACATCCATAAACAGATACAATATTTATGCAGCCAGAAAAATTTTACTATGACAACAAAATCGTCCGCAACTTTGGTATAGCAACCGTAATTTGGGGAATTATTGGTATGACGGTTGGCCTCATCATAGCTATACAATTGTATAAGCCGGGCATGAACATGGGCAACCAATACACCACCTTTGGGCGTATACGGCCGTTACATACCAACGCGGTAATATTTGCCTTTGTAGGTAATGCCATTTTTATGGGCGTTTATTACTCGCTGCAACGGTTGCTTAAAACCCGTATGTTTAGTGATGCGCTAAGCAAAATTCATTTTTGGGGGTGGCAGCTAATTATAGTTTCGGCGGTTATTACCCTTCCGTTAGGTTTCACAACATCACATGAATATGCCGAGCTTGAATGGCCAATTGATATTGCCATAACCATTATTTGGGTAGTGTTTGGTGTTAATATGTTTGGCACCATTTTTAAACGCCGCGAAAGGCATTTGTACGTAGCCATTTGGTTTTACATAGCCACGTTTGTAACTATTGCTGTACTGCATATTGTTAACTCGTTAGAGTTGCCTGTATCGTTATTTAAAAGCTATATGATTTTTGCAGGTGTGCAGGATGCGCTGGTACAATGGTGGTACGGGCATAACGCGGTGGCGTTTTTCCTGACTACGCCATACCTGGGTATGATGTATTACTTCCTGCCTAAAATGGCTAACCGCCCTATCTATTCGTACAAATTAAGTATACTGCATTTTTGGTCGCTTATATTCATATATATATGGGCTGGGCCCCACCATCTATTATACACTACTTTACCGGGATGGGCACAATCATTAGGTGTAGCATTCTCCATCATGCTGATAGCACCAAGCTGGGGCGGTATGATAAACGGTTTGTTAACCCTGCGTGGTGCCTGGGATAAAGTACGTGATGATGTGATCCTGAAGTTTATGGTGGTTGGTTTAACCGCCTACGGTATGGCCACTTTTGAGGGGCCCATGCTATCATTAAAACAAGTTAATAGCATTGCTCACTTTAGCGATTGGATCATAGCGCACGTACACGTTGGCGCGTTGGGTTGGAACGGGTTTTTAACTTTCGCTATATTATATTGGCTAACCCCACGTATTTATAAAACCGAGCTTTATTCTAAAAAACTGGCTTCGTTTCACTTCTGGATAGGCACTTTGGGTATTTTATTTTATGCCATACCTATGTATTGGGCCGGTTTTACACAAAGCTTAATGCTAAAGGAGTTTACCCCCGAGGGCATGCTTAAATATCCAAACTTTTTAGAGACCACCCTGCAAATTTTACCGATGCACGTTATGCGGTCAGTAGGTGGGGGAATGTACCTGTTAGGCGTAATTGTAATGGCTTATAACCTTACTAAAACTGCTTTAAGCGGACGCCTGGTAGCTAATGAGGCTGCACAAGCCATGCCGCTTGAACCAATACATACCATTGCGAAAGAAAGCGCCTGGCACCGCAGGCTGGAACGCAAGCCTATACAGTTTATGATAGTAGCATTGCTGGTAATATTAGTAGGCACTTTTATTGAGCTGATGCCAACATTAACCATTTCATCAAACATACCAACTATAGCCAGTGTAAAACCATATACCCCGCTTGAATTGCAGGGGCGCGACCTGTATATACGCGAAGGCTGTTCTAACTGCCACTCGCAAACAGTAAGGCCGTTTCGCTCAGAAACCGAACGTTATGGAGAATACAGCAAGGCCGGTGAGTTTGTTTATGACCATCCGTTCCTATGGGGATCAAAAAGAACCGGGCCCGATTTGGCTCGCGAAGGCGGGAAATACGGTAACGCATGGCATTATAACCACTTGATGGATCCAAGGCTGATGTCGCCGGGTAGTATTATGCCGCAGTATGATTGGTTACTAACACAAAAATTAGATACCACCACAACCGTAGCTAAAATTAATGCTATGCGTACCCTGGGTGTACCGTATGCCATTGGATACGAGAAAATAGCTAATCGCGATTTACATAAACAAGCACAAGGTATAGTTGATGACCTGGCCGCAAACCATATCAAAATAAAAAGCGATAAAGAGATTGTAGCCATAATTGCTTACCTGCAACGCCTGGGAACAGATATTAAAGCAAATAAAACAGCCACTAAATAATTACCATCATGTTTAAACAATTTACAGAAAACATTGCAGGAAACGACGTATATCTTATCGCGTCCTTAGGTATATTCCTGGTATTTTTTATTGTGGTAACCATAATGCTGATAAGGTTAAATAAACAACACGTTAGCCACATGAGCGATTTGCCACTGCAAGACGAACAAATTAATTCAGCCAATAACTTACCATTATGAAACGTGTGCTATTTATTTTTTTAGGGTTGCTGTTTATTATACAACCTGTATCCGCCGCAGACGATAGCCTGATATCGGCCGACCTGCAAAACTATATTGGCTTTGGCTTTATTGCATTTGCGCTGTTACTGCTATTGATTGTAATGCTGGTACTGTTGCGCACCTTTAAAGTGCTAACGCATATCATCTTAAAATCTGAAGGTTATACTGAAGAAGAAATAGCTGCCGAGGTATCGCCGGTAAAAGTAAAAAAGGCCGAAAAACCCAAAAAAGAATTTTGGAACAAGGTACTTTCATTGCGCCCATTGGCCGAAGAGAAAGATCTGCTTATTGAACATGAGTATGATGGCATACAGGAACTGGATAACCCTCCTCCTGCCTGGTTTATGTATTTGTTTTATAGCACTGTGGTTTTTGCAGTATGTTATTTATTGATATACCATGTTTTTGGTATTGGGCAATTACAATATGACGAGTATAAAACCGAAGTTGCCCAAGCCGAAATTGCAAAAAAGCTTTATTTAAGCAAAGCCTCCAACCTGGTTGATGAAAACACCGTAAGGCTTGTTACCGACCCTACTGTATTAAAGGCCGGCGAAGTTATATTTAAACAAAACTGCTCGCCATGCCACGGCGAGCACGCTCAAGGCGTGGTTGGTCCTAATTTAACAGATGATTACTGGCTGCATGGCGGCAATATAAAAGCTCTATTTAAAACCATTAAATATGGTGTTGCAGCCAAGGGTATGCCAACATGGGAAAAACAGCTATCGCCCAAACAGATGTCGGATGTGGCCAATTATGTAAAATCATTACATGATACCCACCCGGCTAACGCAAAAGAGCCACAGGGCACTAAGGAAGACAATGATGATAAATCAGCCTCAAAATAAATAATTATGGATGGCTTAATAGCGGGTGATAAAGTGCAGGGACGTAAGTGGATATACCCGCTTATACGTAAAGGGCAGTACTATAAATGGCGCAGCGCTATTAGCTACGTTTATTTGCTATTCTTTTTTACCGGTCCGTTTATCAGGATAAACGGGCAGCCGCTACTTCTTTTAAATGTTGTTGAGCGCCACTTTGTAATATTGGGGCAGGTATTTTGGCCGCAGGATATCTTTTTGTTTGTGCTTGCATCGTTAGTATTTGTGGTTTGCGTGGTGCTGTTCACCATTGCATTTGGCCGCATATTTTGCGGGTGGATATGCCCGCAAACCATATTTATGGAAATGGTTTTTCGTAAGGTTGAGGAATGGGTTGAGGGCGATGCCAACAAACGAAAAAAACGCGATGCGGGGCCCTGGACAAATGAAAAGAGATTAAAAAAGATAATTAAACACCTGTTGTTCATTATCATCTCCTTTTTAATAGCCAATACCTTTCTGGCTTATATTATTGGCAGCGAAAACTTAATTAAAATAATTACCGAGCCTGTTACCATGCACCTGGTTGGGTTTGCCAGTATATGCATATTCACTACGGTGTTTTATTTAGTTTATAGCCAGGTACGCGAGCTGGTTTGTACCGTTATATGCCCCTATGGCCGCTTACAGGAAGTTATGCTGGATAAGCATACTCTTGTTGTTGCTTATAATGACGTACGTGGCGAGCCGCGGGGAAAGCTCTCCAAAAATAACGACAACCTGTTAAACCCCAAAGGCGATTGCGTTGATTGCGGCTTGTGTGTATCTGTTTGTCCTACGGGGATTGATATACGTAAAGGCACCCAAATGGAATGCATTAACTGCACGGCCTGCATTGACGTATGCGATGAGGTTATGGATAAAATACATAAACCGCGCAGTCTGATAGGCTTTTATTCGGAAAATGGGATACGAACCAATGAAAAATTTTCATTCAACAGCAGGATGAAGGCTTATAGCGGTGTAATTATAGTAATGATGGGTGTTTTGTGCTATTTTATTTTCAGCAGGGGCGATATGGATATGACGATAATGCGGGGTGCAGGGATGCTTTATCAGGAACAGCCGGGGGGTTACATCAGCAACATTTATAATGCCGAGATCATCAACAAATCAAACAATAATAAAACAATAACTATTAGGGCCGAAGACCCGGCTATTAAAATAAAATACATACAGGCACCGGGTATTATTAACAAAGGCAGCGAAGTAAAAGCCATGTTTTTTATAATGATGCCGGCTTCAAAAATACACCAGCCTAAAACAGCCATAAGGTTGCAGTTAATTAGCGATAAACAAGTGGTACAAACCGTTAGTACAAACTTTGTAGGACCAATAAATGATTAATATATGAACTGGGGAAAAGGAATTATAGCGGGCATGATCATTTTTATGCTATTTATTATCAGTATGTGTGTTTATATGTTTTATATGCCTGCTGATGATTATGACCATCAATATTATGAAAAAGGATTAAATTTTGATAAGGAGTATAACCGGGAACGGCAGGTGGTTACTGATAAAGCACAACCATTAATTAAGGTTGATAGCTGCTGCATACAAGTTACCTTTCCGCAAGTTATTAAGGGGCATGTTACCTTGCTGCGGCCATCAGGCAGTGTTAAAGACCAGGTTTTTACTCTGGATAACAAAAACGGGCAACCTATAGAGATACTAACCGCCCACATAGCTAAGGGGCAGTGGCAATTGGTATTTAACTGGACCAGTAATAATAAAGCCTACCAGTATCAACAAGAAGTATATATTAAATGAGCGATTACCAGGTAGCATTTTTTATCGGCCTGTTTGGCAGCGTACATTGTGTGGGCATGTGCGGGCCGCTGGCGTTGGCTATCCCATCCTATCAAAATAAATGGTGGATTATTGTTTCAGAGAAAGTGCTGTACAACTTTGGCCGCATTATAACTTATACATTACTGGGTTTACTTATTGGTGTTATTGGCAGGCAATTATGGCTAATGGGCCTGCAACAAGGCGTAAGCATTTTAAGTGGTATACTTATCATATTTGCCGGTTTATCGCGCATTTTTAAACTTTATCTCCCCCGCAATAAGTATTTTTCAGTTCCTGTATCAGCATTTAACCGGATGTTGCACTATGCGCTGAAACAGCGGGCCGGGCATTTACTAATTGGTATGCTTAACGGGTTATTACCCTGCGGCCTTGTATACCTGGCCATGGTGGGCGCGGTTAATACACCATCATCATTAACCGCGGCGCAGTATATGTTTTGGTTTGGTATAGGTACTTTGCCTTTAATGTTGCTGGCTACCATAGGGTCGGGTTTTATGGGGTATGCCGTGCGCAGACGCATTAACAAGGCAATACCTTATGTAATGGTATGTTTGGGCTGTTGGTTTATACTGCGTGGGTTAAGTTTAAATATCCCTTATTTAAGCCCTGCTAAACAAACAGTAAACGGCGTTATTTGTCGTTAGTATTATTATCAGGAAAGTGATAACCGGCCCTATACGCTTTATCGGTTATTTCTTTAATCACTTCATCAAGCTCATTGGCTGATAACATTAGGTATTCCATCATTTGTGCTTTTTCATCTTGGTCCTTTGTGTCGGTAATAAGCGGTATTAAACCCATTATTCTTGTTAGAGGAGCACGAATAATATGCGATTGTATCCATGATATCTCTTTTAATCTGTCATTCTGATCTTCAACTGCTTTAACGTAAGCTAATCTTTCAGTAATGTCAGTTGATATCACAATATTTGCCTTTATGCCTTTATACATAATGGCGGTATATTGAACCTCTACATTCCTTAACTCGCCATTTTTCATTTTATGAACCGTTATACGTTGCCGGTGAGTTTTAAGCGGATTTATCCTGTCCTCACCTACTGCTTTTTCCATGCTTTCTATTTCGTCAGCCGGCCTTATATCCTTTATGGTCATTGATAAAAATTCATCCCTTGTGTACCCATAATTATTTATAGTTGACATATTTACATCTAAAAAATTTAATGAATTTACATCAACAACCCACATGGGTAATGGACTTAAATGAAACAAATCGCTATATCTTTTCTCAGATTCGAGCAAAGCAAGTGTAGCCTTTTGACGTTCTAAACTGTAAATAATGCTTTTATATAGCGAAGTGGATGTCAGTTCGTCTTTTAAAATATAATCTGAAATTCCTAACGAGAGAGACCTTACACCAAAATCAATATCTGCGTACCCGGTTAATACTATTATAGGTATATTTTGGCTACAGGCAACAATTTCTTTAATAAGTTCTTCTCCGGTTTTGTCGGGTAAGGTCAGGTCTAAAAGAATAACATCAAAATTACAATGCACTTTAATAATGTCAGAGGCAGCCTTATAGCTTTTGGCATGTGTTATAACAGGTGCAACAATTTGTTCAAAAAGAAAGTCCTCCACCAGCATATAATCACCGGGATTATCCTCTATAACCAATATTTTGTATTCCCTGCTATCGGCCATTATTCTTTAGGTATAGATACAATATTTATCCAAAAATCTTCAATTTTAGCAACCGCCCTCATAAAATCTTGCACTTCGATAGGCTTAGTTATGTAGCAGTTAACATGGTTTTTATAGGAACCTAAAATATCATTCTCTGACGAGGAGGTAGTTAACATAATTACCGGTATCTGCTTATATTTTTCATTGTTTTTAATATAAACTAATACTTCGTGTCCGCTTTTTTTAGGGAGATTGATGTCCAGTAGCACAAGCTCAGGTATATCATTCTTATCCTTAAGGTTTTCAAAAAAATCAATGGCTTTTTTTCCATCCCTCAAAACCGTTATTTTGTTGATGATCTTACTCTCTTCCAATGCTTCGGTGGTGAGCAAAATATCGCCTTCATTATCCTCAACTAACAAAATGTGTATTGATTTCATCTTTTTAGGTTTTTAAAATTGTGAAATAAAACGCGCTGCCTTCCCCTTCTTTTGACTCCACCCATATTTTCCCGCCCAAATTCTCTATGATCTTTTTGGTTACGGCTAACCCCATACCCGTGCCTGAATATTCGTCTTTGTTATGCAATCTTTGAAAAATGATAAATATCTTATCAAAATATTCAGCCTCAATACCTATTCCGTTATCTTTAACACAAAATTGCCAGAAATGGTCATCCTCTCCGCAAGAGATTTCTATGTGTGGGGGGGTATCTTTATATTGATATTTTAAACCATTGCTTATTAAATTTTGAAACACCTGCCTTATAGGCACTGCCAAAGTTCGTATTACGGGGAGTTTGTTAAATATTATTGTCGCTTTTTTCTCCGCTATCCGTTTTCGGTATAAAGCCATAATATCAGTAACAACACGGTTAAAATTTACTTCTTCAAGGTCATCAGCGGCGCGCCCAACCCGCGAAAACTCTAACAGATCAAGTATTATCTGCCGCATACGTTTAGCGCCATCAACCGCGAAGTTGATATACTGGCGGCCCTTATCGTCAATTATATCAGCATATTTCCTTTCAATTTGAGTTAAAAAACTGGTTACCATTCTTAAGGGTTCTTGCAAATCGTGCGACGCTACGTAAGCAAATTGCTCCAATTCGGCATTTGAAATAGCCAGTTCTTTAGTTTGCTTAAGCAAGTTTTGGTTAAGTTCTTTTAGTTTGATGTTAGCTATTTTACGATCAGTTATATCCTTAAAATAAACCGACAATCCGGTACCTGACGGATAGGCACTTATTTCGTACCATTTATTTAATGGCAAATAATAATCCTCAAAATGGACAGATCTATTTGTTTTGATGGCTTTATGATAATTTTTGTAGGATGTTGAATCGATCGAATCTGAAAAAACTTCCCATAAATTTTTACCTATCATTTCGCTTTTTGATTTCATTAAAACGGTCTGGGCGGTGTTATTCCAATAGGTAACTGTCCAATTTTCATCTAATGCAAAAAAAGCGTCGCCTATGCTTTCCAGTATGGTGTTGCGTTCATTATAGGCATCGGTTACCGCACTGATTAATGAGTTTTTTTGCATTTCCTCCGCCTTATGGTTAGTTACGTCCCTTTCAATAGCTATTAAATGTGTATAGTTACCGCTATCATCAGCTACAGGGCTAACCGAAAGATTTATCCAAAATTCTTCTCCGCTTTTTTTATAGTTTATAACCGTTATCTCACAGGGTTGAAAGTTGCGCATCGCATCGCTTAATCGTTTTAATTCATCTTTATCAGTTTTAGGTCCCTGCAAAATACGGGGCGTTTTACCTAAAACTTCTTCGGCAGTATAACCTGTCATTTTGGTAAAAGCATCATTTACATAAATAATGCGTGGGCCTGGTTCGTCTAAGGGCTCAATTTCCGTAATTAAAACTGCGTCTGTGGTATTGGTGATTACGGACTCGAGTAACCTAAGCTGCTTTTCCTCCTGTTTTTTTTGGGTAATATCCCTGATAAACATACATATACCACCGGCCGATGGATATACACGGTTTTCCTGCCATAAACCAAGCGGTTCGTAATAATCTTCATTACATACATATCGTTTTTCGGTCATTGCGCTTTGTATAGCCTGCCAGGTCAATGAGCCTACAGCATCCGGAAAAACCTCCCATATATTTTTTCCTATCAAGGTTGTTGGCTCTATTCCCACCATATCGCCTACGCGCTTATTGGCGTAGGTATAACACATATTTTCATCCAATGCAATAAAGCCGTCGTTTACGTTCTCCAACAGCGTCACCATTTTTTCCTCGGTAAGCTTGCGTTCGGTAATATCCGACCGTATGGCGACGTATTGATAAGGTTTTCCTTTATCATCCAAAAATGGAACAATGGTAGTGTCAACCCAATAATAATTGCCGTCTTTAGTTTTATTTCTTAATTCGCCCCGCCATATTTTGCCGTTAGCAATACTTGCCCATAAATTCTTTATGTATTCTTTAGTGTGGTAGGATGAATTGATAATCCGGTGATCCTGTCCTATTAATTCATCTTTACTGAATTTAGATATCCGGCAAAAATTATCATTAACGTGTTTGATTATACCTTTTTGATCGGTAATAGCCACGATAGCAGCTTCATCCAGCGCATATTTATAGGCGGATAATTCATTGATGGTTTGCTGTAATAACTCTTCTGATTTTTGTTGATCTGATATGTCTATGAAATTACATACAACAGCCTTTATATCGGCGTCATTTAGCATATTAGTAAACGTACATTGCAGCCAAACATATTGCCCGACCAACCGCCTGGAACGGAATTTACAGGTTTTAGGATTTCCGGGGCTTGCCAAAACATCTTTAAACACACCATTAACCGTATCCATATCTGCCGGGTGGATAAACTCAGTCAGTGTACTTGGAGTTGTTTTAGAAGTACTCCACCCCCCTATGCGCTCGGCTGATGGACTGCGATAAATAATGTTGAAAGATGAATCTAAAAGAGCTATTCCTGAGTAACTGTTTTCTATTAATTTTTTAAAGTGGATATCATCACCAATTAATTGAGGTGAAATATTTTTTTCGGAACTACTTTTACTAAAACGTAATGCCATAATAATGATATTAAGATGGTGTGAACGGGCAGGACTTTGGTTTATTAGGTTAATAAACCTAATGATTAATTTTTGATATTACAAGTGAAAACCTATTTTAATTACATAAAAGGCAATCGCGCTTTCATAAAAGTTAACAACAAGCAAACCCCGGCATTTTCTAAATAATTTAGTATGCCGGTAGTATACATAAATAGCCGATATTTATAGCATAGGTAAAAATGAATAAGTTTCATGTTACGACACTTAGATACAAAAAGAACGTATTTACATAATTTAAAATCGGCTTCATTACCGGGGGTAACGGATATATAGGTTTTACGCATTTTTTGCACCTGTTATTGTTTTATGTTATACAATAATGTATGATGTTTTCAGGATAAAACTTTAACGATACTACAGGCATTTAAATAAGAAGGTTTAATCATTTTAAATCCTCTGTTAATTTTATTTAGTTAGTTAGCAACGGTCCGGACCGTTCTTAATGGCACAATGATTGTATACACGTTAACAAATAAAAACTGACATGGGAATTTTAAAATTTGCATTAGTAGGCGCCGCAGTTGCCTACGGCATTACTGAGCTGACAAAGAAACGCGAAAACGGCACATCAATTTTAGATGACCTGGTTGAAAACGCGCCCGAATGGATGGATAAGGCTAAGGAATACGCTGCGCAGGCTGTTGATAAAATTAACAGTAATATAAAGCCAAACCCGGGCTATTCTGAATTTGACCAAACTTTGTAACTGAACTTTTATGGTAAATTTATTGTTAAGATTGTAACAATGCAATCGATTACTATCAATTGGTTTTTAATTTAGTGACAAAACCACTAATATTACAAACCAATTAAATTACCATGAATAATTCATCAAATACTTTTTTAGGTACCCCTTTTAAATGGGTACTATTAGTGCACACAGCAAGCTTATTGCTCTGCGTGTTTTTTTTAATCGTTAACCCGGCCTTCTCCAAAGAGCCGCCTGCCAAAGATGTGAAATGGGTAGGCACATGGGGTACGGCCCGCCAGTTGGTTGAGCGCAACAACATGCCGCCTGCACCGGGATTAACCAACAATACTTTACGTCAGGTGGTTTGTGTTTCAATAGGCGGCAAAAACCTGCGCTTACGATTCTCTAACGAGTTTAGTAAAAGCCCGGTTACGATGAAAGTCGTTCAAATTGCGGTATCAAAAGGCGGAAATGTCATAGATGAGGCCACCACCAAACAGTTAAAATTTAATGGCAAGGACGAGATTACTATGGAGCCGGGCGGCGAAGCAATGTCTGACCCGATTGCGTTTGATTTGAAACCAAGAGAATTAGTGGCAATCACCATAGCTTTTGGCGAAACCTCTGAAACGGTAACCGGCCATCCGGGATCGCGTACTACCTCTTATATCCTTACAGGAAACCAAACAGCGCCTAATACTGATTATACCACCGCAGTACCAGCCGAGCATTGGTATGTAATAACAGGAATTGACGTGGAGAACAGCAAAAAAAATGCAGGTTCGGTAGTTACTTTTGGCGACTCGATTACTGATGGGCGCGGCTCTGGCACTAATAAACAGGACAGGTGGCCCGATATACTGGCCATGGACCTATTAAAAAATAAAGCTACCAGAAACGTAGGTGTACTTAACATGGGTATTGGCGGCAATGCCGTACTTAGGGGAGGTTTAGGGCCTTACGCCATTAGCCGTTTTGAGCATGATGTACTTAAGCAAAGCGGCATTAAATGGCTAATTATATTTGAAGGTACAAACGATATAGGCGGAGCAGCGAGAAGAGACAGCGCTACGATTTCTAAAATAGCAACAGATCTTATTGCAGCTTTTGATAAAATGATAACCGAGGCCCATGCTAAAGGCATTAAAGTTTATGGAGCTACTATTACGCCTTTTAAAAAGAATGGCTATTATAGTGCAAACAGCGAACGCACACGTCAAAAGGTAAACGAATGGATACGTACCAGCGGAAAATATGATGCGGTTATTGATTTTGATAAAATCACACGCGACACTGCCGATCCTGAAATTATGTCAGAAACATTTGTACCAGGGCCCAATGCTAATGATCATCTTCACTTAAATGAAGTTGGCTATAAAACAATGGGCGATTCTATTGACCCGGCATTGTTTGAATAAACTATTAACATCAACAAATAAAATAGAGTCCCGGATAGCTTTCTGAGGCTCTATTTTTTTATACTCAATTTAAACAAAACGGTTAATTCATTATTAATAAAACACAAACAATAAGGTAACAGTTATGTTGCGTATCTATAAAACATCAACTCACAT
>NZ_JBDTJZ010000064.1:0-4017 GCF_039935595.1 Mucilaginibacter sp.
GTTGGGGTAATAATGGGCTCGGGCAGTATATCATTTTCCTTTAGTCCTTCGGGCAAACTTACTCCGCATACTTGCCTCCTGCCTGCACTGTATTCGCGCCAGGCATGTCCGGCCAGGTAACCGCGAATCACCATCTCTACCTTAAAAGGCTCGCAAATTAAGCCAATGGTAACGCTGGGGTCGGGCACGGCAATTACCCAGTTGGGCACAATATCGGCAGTTGCCTGCAAAAATTTGGCGGCTACCTGATTAAGCACCTGCCCTTTATAAGGTATAGGCTCAGGCAGTACCACATCAAAAGCTGATATACGGTCGGTAACAACCATAACCAGGTATTTATTATTTATAGTATAAACATCACGTACTTTCCCCTTATAAAAAGCAGTTTGCCCCTGAAAGTTAAAATGTGTTTCTTTAATAGAGTTCATAGTTGATTGTTCATGGTTCATAGTATTATGGTTCAATGTTATTTGTTACATATTTGGCTATGAACTATTAACTATGAACCATCAACCCTACTGTATATCCCCGTAAGCCGCTAATATTTTACGTACCAGTTTATGCCTTACTACGTCTTCGCCGCTCAAGTAAACAATGTCAATGCCGCTTATGTCGGTTAATATCCGCAAAGCAGTATGCAGGCCCGATTGTTGTTTTTTAGGCAGATCTATCTGCGTAACATCACCGGTAACAATAAACTTAGCCGATGGGCCCATACGGGTTAAAAACATTTTTAACTGCATATCGGTAGCGTTTTGCGCCTCATCCAATATCACAAAGCAATTATCAAGCGTACGACCGCGCATAAATGCCAGCGGAGCAATTTCAATGGTTCTATTTTCCAGATAAAATTTTAATTTTTCTGCCGGTATCATATCATCCAACGCATCATACAAAGGGCGCAGGTACGGATCGATCTTTTCCTTCAAGTCGCCCGGTAAAAAGCCCAGGTTCTCTCCTGCCTCAACCGCCGGTCGGGTTAAAATAATACGTTTAATCTCTTTATTCTTCAATGCCCTTACCGCCAATGCTACAGCAGTATAGGTTTTGCCTGTACCTGCAGGGCCAATGGCAAACAATATATCGCTTTTGTTAATACTGTCAACCATTTTACGTTGGTTGGCGGTACGCGCCTTTACCATAACGCCATTAGGGCCAAATACTATAACCTCGCCACTGGCAAACTTATCGGTGGCTGAATCGGTCTGGCTCGTAGCATCTAAAGGTTTGCTGCCCAATACCCTTTCCAGGTCGGTTATGTTTAAATTTTCATACTTTTCAACATGCTGTAAAAGCTGGCTGAATTTTTCTTCAAATAAAACAAGTTCGTGCTCATCGCCTAATACTTTAACTTCGCTGCCACGCGCAACTATTTTAAGCTTTGGATATTGTTTTTTTATGATCTCGAAATGATCATTGTTCGGTCCCCATAATACTGCGGGGTTAATATTTTCAATGGATAGCTTAAGCTCGTTCAATAGTAAATGATTAATTTGTTCCGGATTTTTATGAATTAAAATTGAATATTTGCAGCAGCAAATGCCTCTTACAAGATTAGCAATAAATATTTAAAAAATTAATGGCAATAATAACTTTAACTACTGATCTTGGCGACAAAGATATTTATCTGGCCGCCCTTAAAGGCAGTATTTTAAAATTGCTGCCAACAGTAAATATTGTTGATATTACCAATAGCGTTTCGGCCTTCAATATACAACAGGCAGCCTTTATTTTAAAAAATAGTTTTTATTATTTTCCTGACGGAACAGTGCATTTAATTGGTATTGATACCGTTTACAGCGGACAAACCAAATACCTGGCCGTACGCTATAAAAACCATTATTTTGTGGGTGCAGATAATGGCATATTCTCGCTGATGTTTACTGCCGAGGCTGATGAAATGGTTGAGTTGGACATTATGCAGGACCTAAAGTTTTTACATTTCCCACTGGCTGATATTTTTGTTAAGGCGGCCTGTCATTTGGCAAGCGGCGGCGATATTAATACTATAGGCTTGCCAGTTAGCGGTTTTGAGAAAAAAATGAATCTGCAACCTGTGCTTGAAAAAAATCTGATAAAAGGCGTAGTTATTTATATTGATTCGTTTCAGAATGTGATAACCAATATCACTAAAGATCTGTTTAACAAAGTGCAGCAAGGCCGGCAGTTTGTACTATCCTTTAAACGCAACGAATCCATAAACCACCTGAGCTGGCATTATAGCGAAGTGCCCGAAGGCGAAAAGCTTTGCCTGTTTGGCATTAGCGACCATTTAGAAATTGCCATAAACAAAGGCAACGCCAGCGGGTTATTAGGTTTAAACCTGGGCGATAGCGTTATTATTGATTTCCAGGCGTAGTTCACTTACTGTCATTTCGACGAGGGACGAGGAGAAATCTATACATGTGCTACTCCTTATGGTGTATAGATTTCTCTCTATCGTTCGAAATGACATAAATTTTAAGTTATGAAAAACATCATCCTACTTGCCGCAACCTGCTTACTATTCACAACTACTCACGCACAAACCACATCCGACTCATTAGCTTATCAACTTCAGCGTAAAAAAATTAACAGTATGCTGGCCGTACGTACACAAAAATTTGGCAAGTATGACCAAAGTTTGAGCCAGCATACCGGGATATTTGGTTTGCAAACCAAAAAAGACATTCGCCGGTCAAACGATATACTGATGGATATTGTGAAAACTGATAATGAAATTTACAGGCAATTAAAAATTTTGTTAGATTACCGTACCTTTCAGCAAACGCAGGTTTTGGATAAGTCGAAGGAAAACGAGACAGTAAACCTCAATTTTATGCGCACTATTAACAAACTGCAGGACCAAAACCAAAAGCTAAAAAAGGATGCTGACGAAATGATGCAGGAGCACGAACGGTCAACGCGCAATTTTAGCATGATCATTTTGGCGATGCTGATTGCTTTGATGTGGCTGTTATGGAAAAATTACAGCAAAAAAGTTGCGACTAACCGCTAAATTTTTTATATTAAGACGATGGTCTGTAAACCATCGCCTACGGACTAACTAAATGAAATTAACTATACACGGAGCTGCCCAACAGGTTACGGGCAGTATGCACCTGCTGCAAGTAGGGCAATATAAAATTTTAGTGGATTGCGGCCTGGATTACGAAAAAGACCGCAGTGTACAGGATAACGAAAACTTCCCTTTTAACCCCGAAGATATTGATGTGGTGATATTAACCCACGCCCATATTGACCATTCGGGTAATTTACCTACACTGGTGCGCATGGGCTTTAACGGGCAAATATTATGCACCCCGCCTACTGCTGACCTGACCGAGTTGTTACTGCTCGATTCGGTAAATATATTTATGCATAAGGCCAACAAAGGCCGCAAGTATGGCCGTGGTAAAGGCAAGTTTAACAGCAGCGCGCAACCCTTGTACCTGCAAAAGCATGTAATGGATACTATGGAGCGCATGGTTACCATTGCTTTTAATCGTCCGTTTAAAATAACCGGCGATATTGAATTAACGTTTATACCTGTTGGTCACCTGCTTGGTGCTGCAGCTGCGGTGTTAAAAATAAATGATGAAGGCATAGAAAAAAGCATTGCCTTTACCGGCGATATCGGCCGCAAAAACTATCCGGTACTGGAGGATCCTCAACCATTACCCCAGGTAGATTTTTTGGTATCTGAGTCAACCTACGGCGGGCGCAACCATACTAAAGATAAAACAGTTGAGCAGGCCCTTGTTGAAGTTATTGATAAAGCCTGCGTTAAAGAGCAGGGCCGTATCATAATACCCGCTTTTAGCATTGGGCGCACACAATCATTAGTTTACTCGCTAAATAAGATTTTCAGCAGCGGTTTGCTGCCGCCTGTTAAGGTTTTTGTAGATAGCCCGATGGCATCAATGGCTACCGGTATATTCAGAAAATACCATGACCTGGTAAATAAAGAAGCACAGGAGTTTTACAAAATGCAGGGCGACGAGTTTGAGTTTGATAACCTTACTTATGTAGAATCAA
>NZ_JBDTJZ010000065.1:0-4621 GCF_039935595.1 Mucilaginibacter sp.
TCGGTAGTAAGGTATTGAAAATCTTTACTTCCGGCTGACGAAGTAAGGGCTAGTATAATAACCCATTTACCCTCATAAGCCAGGTAGGGGGTAACGCTGTCATTACCCATGTATGGGGTAACAGTAATGGCGTCAAAGCTCATTCCTGATGATTGCTCATTAAAAAATGCTTTGGCATATTTATCAGACGTGTTGCCAATATCGCCGCGTTTGGCATCAATAATACTTAAACAATTTTTAGGCAAATATTGCCACGTAGCTATCAAACTTTGCAGTCCCTTAACACCATACGCCTCATAAAAAGCGGCATTTGGCTTGTAAGCCACACATAAATCCTGTGTAGCGTCAATTATTCGCTTATTAAATTCAAAGATGGGGTCGGGGTAGCTTTTTAAAAATTCGGGTATCTTATCAATATCCGTATCCAATCCCACGCATAAAAATGATTTTTTTTGTTTGATCTGGTATATTAGCTCTTGGCGGGAAATCATGAAAGGATGTTTAAATTTTGAATACGTCAAAAAAACTAAAAAATAATTTAACTGTTGTTAGCAATAAAGATATTTTTTTAAAGTTTTGTTATTTTAAATTAATTAACTAAAATTGCACTGTTTTCCAAATGAATTTTTCTTGCGCTAAAGAAACAATTTAAAATCCACGTTATTTACAAGTAGTTACCTGGTTTAGATAGTGCGAAGCAAGCTGCAAATTAAATTTCTTTCAAAATATTGCCTTTATGCATAACCAAATGTATACGGGCTTAATCAACAACAAATAGTTTACTGTTATAAAAACAGTGCCCAAATAAAAAATCTTTTTTTGAAATATAATTCATATCATGTCTGATACAACCGAATTGAACGACAAGCTCGTTTCTGAGTTGCGCGAAATTGCCAAAAGTTTAGGTATTGCCGAAGCTGATGATCTGCGGAAACCGCAGTTAATTAGCTCGATAGTAGAGCAGCAGCAATTAATTGAGGCTGCCCGCGCACAGCAAAGTACTGTTGAAAGCAACTATACCCCAAAAACAGCGCCTGCTGCCGAAAATAACGATAAAGCCCGTAAAAGGATACGCACTATAAAAAGCAGTACGCAACCACGTGTTGAAGTTCCATTAGATGACACCAATTTATTTGATGCTCAGGATGATGAACCGATTGTGGAGGAAGAAGAAAGTGAAAATATTCCTGTTGCACAGGATGAAACCCAGCAAGAGGGTGAAGTGACTGAGAAAACCGAAGAACGGTTACCAGAAGCACGTGCACCTAAGTTTGATCGTCGTGCTAATACCGGTAACGGCCAATCAAAAAGCCAGGAGCCTGCTATAAACCTTGATTTTGATAACGTTATAGTAAACGAAGGCGTTTTAGAGATCATGCCCGATGGTTATGGTTTCTTGCGCTCGTCTGACTATAATTATTTAACATCGCCTGATGATATTTATGTATCACAGTCGCAAATAAAACTATTTGGCCTTAAAACCGGCGATACCGTTCGCGGCAGCATACGCCCGCCAAAAGAAGGCGAAAAGTATTTCCCGCTGGTACGTGTAGAAGCTATTAATGGCCGGGTACCTGCCGAAGTGCGTGACCGTGTGCCGTTTGACCACTTGACACCTCTTTTCCCGTCAGAAAAATTGAGCCTGTTTACTGATCCGGGTAATTATTCAACCCGTATCATGGACCTTTTTTCGCCGATAGGCAAAGGGCAGCGTGGTTTAATTGTGGCGCAGCCCAAAACAGGTAAAACCATGTTGTTAAAGGATGTGGCCAACGCCATAGCCAAAAATCACCCGGAAGTTTACCTGATCATCTTATTAATAGATGAACGCCCTGAGGAGGTTACTGATATGGCCCGTAGCGTACGCGCCGAAGTAGTATCGTCAACCTTTGATGAGCCTGCCGAGCGCCACGTAAAAATTGCCAACATTGTTTTAGAAAAAGCAAAACGTATGGTTGAATGCGGCCATGATGTAGTTATATTGTTGGATTCTATCACCCGTTTAGCCCGTGCTTATAATACCGTAGCACCGGCATCAGGTAAAATATTATCAGGTGGTGTTGACGCCAACGCGCTGCATAAACCTAAACGTTTTTTTGGTGCCGCACGTAATATTGAGGATGGTGGCTCATTAACCATTATTGCAACAGCACTTACCGAAACCGGCTCAAAAATGGATGAAGTTATTTTTGAAGAATTTAAAGGTACCGGTAACATGGAGCTGCAACTGGATAGAAAATTATCAAACAAACGTATATTCCCGGCTATTGATATTACCGCATCGAGCACCCGCCGCGATGACCTATTGTTGGATCGCGATAACCTGCAGCGTATATGGATACTACGTAATCACCTGGCAGATATGAACTCGCAGGAAGCCATGGAGTTTTTACAAAGCCAGATACGAGGTACTAAAACCAACGAAGAGTTCCTGGTATCAATGAATTCGTAAAATAAGTTTACAAAAGTTGTAAGGGTTGTAAATGTTTAAATGGTTAAGGCCACACTTTTACAACCCTTATAGCGTTTAAACATATACAACTCTTAAACAGCTCTTATTGATTTATTAATATAATACTGATACCTTCACACAAAATGAGGAAGAGAGTAAAAAAACACGTTCCAAACGCCATTACCTGTGCTAATTTGTTTAGTGGTTGTGTTGGAATTGTTTTTGCCTTTCAGCAAAATTTAATTTATGCAGCTTATGCGGTTATATTGGCCGCCATATTTGATTTTTTTGACGGATTTGCTTCGCGCGTTCTGCAAGAGTTTTCGGGTATAGGGAAAGATTTGGATTCGCTGGCCGATATGGTGAGCTTTGGCGTGTTGCCTTCGGTAATATTGTACGAGTTGTTTTTGCAGGCGCCGCAGATTCACGGCGTAAGTACCTATTTAAATTTCATTGCTTTTTTGATACCCGTATTTTCGGCATTAAGGCTGGCAAAATTTAACACAGATACCCGGCAAGCCGAAATATTTATTGGTTTACCAACCCCCGCCAATGGCATTCTTATAGGTTCGTTCCCTTTAATAATGGAGCAATACCCAAATCTTGCCCACTATATTTTAAATCCTTATGGTTTATCGGTGTTTGCCATAGTAATGTGCGCGCTGCTGGTGGTGGAAATGCCGCTTATGTCGCTCAAATTTAAGAACCGCGATTTTAACAAAAATATTTATCGTTATTTACTGCTGTTGTTTTCGGCAATATTGATACTATTTTTTAAATTTGCCGCTGTACCGGTGATCATATTTATCTATATCGCCTTATCCGTTATTCAATTTAAAATAGCAAATGAAGCTAACGTAAGCGTTAAATAAACGGCTTAATTAATTTCAATAGCTCTAATAAACTACTACATGACAAAGTTCCAGGCCGAAATTGACGTAATGCCTAAAAAAGAAATACTTGACCCTCAAGGTAAAGCCGTAACCGGCAGTATGAAAAACCTGGGTTTAGCGGAGATACAAAACATACGTATAGGTAAACATATTACGTTGGAGATAGAGGCCGAAAATGCCGAAATTGCACACGCTAAGGTTGACGAGGCCTGCAAAAACCTGCTGGCAAACCTTATCATGGAATCATATTCTTTTAAAATAGCACAGGTTTAAAGCCTGCTTTGGGCATCAGCGCGTATTTGCTCAAGCTGGGGTAAATTAGCATTGATAATTGCTTTTGCCTGATCTAGTTTCGCATCTATTTCCGCAACACTTTCGCTATTTGTTTTACATGCTGTTTCAATTTGCTGTATAATGGCTTGGGTATTAAGCATACCAAAAAAACCCAATGTTGGTTTTAATTTATGAGCGGCACCACCGGCTGCGGTAAGGTCGTCTGCTGTAAGGCCCGCGGCTATAGCCTCCAATATTTCGGGCACTTGCTGTAAAAACATATCAATAGAGTCCACTATAAACTCGTCACTGCCATCGGCAATTTCATTTAATAATGATAAATCAAGATCCTGGTCGGCCATGTAATTAAGTATGAATCCAAAATTATAATTTTTTAACAATCAAGCTGTCTTTAAGTTCATCTTTTAATTGAAAAATTTTTTTGTTTAAAACAGGGTGCACAAAATCAGGTGCAATTTCGGCCAGTGGGTCCAGCGTAAAGCGGCGTTTATGCAGTTCGGGGTGCGGTACCTGTAATTGCGGTTCGTCAATTACTTCATCGCCATAAAATAAAATATCAATATCAATTATCCTCGGCCCCCATTTTTCTTCGCGTACCCGGCCTATTGCCCATTCAATACTCAATATTTTTTGCAGGACGGTTTGTGCCGGCAAATCGGTTTGCAGTAAAATAACCTGGTTCAAATAGTCTGGCAGGTTCGTTTTGCCCCAGGATTGCGTTTCGTAAACAGACGATTTTTTAATTATCGCAGCCACCTCATTTTCAATAGCCGTAATAGCCTGTTGCAGGTAGGCGTTTCTGTCGCCCAAATTACTTCCCAACAATAAAAAAACATTAATCATTTGCTGTAACAAATATTAGGGTAAGGGCTCTTAATAATACCATGCGGAATGTTAAGTTTGCATAGATATAAATATTTACAGTATTAAATGAAACAATTTTTCAAATTTGTGTTTGCCACCGTTGTCGGACTAATTTTAA
>NZ_JBDTJZ010000066.1:0-10182 GCF_039935595.1 Mucilaginibacter sp.
CGTAAATGGCATAGCCATAGCCTCTTTATTCACCACAACCGCTTCCACACCACCGTCTACCTGTTTAGCACTACTTACTGCTATATCCAGTTTGTAATTGTTATAAAACCAGCCTTTCCAAAACCAACCCAGATCTTCGCCTGCGCCGTTATCCATCGACCTGAAAAAATCGTCCGGCTGGGGATGCTTATAGGCCCACTGTTGTATATAGTTTTTAAAAGCGTAATCAAACTTGTTTTTGCCCAAAATTTGCTCGCGCAGCAATACCAAACCAAAGGCTGGTTTAAAGTAGGTTATGGGATGGCGGTATTTTTCGGCTATGGCATCGGGGGCGGTCATGATGGTTGGCGCCGCCGGGTCAGTAATTGACGGGATGATCTCATCCGCGGGGTTACCGCCGCCGGGCGCGTATTCGCCATCGCGTTTGGGCGCGTACTCGCCTTTGTTAAATACATCAGATGCATATACGTCAATAAAGGTGTTAAAGCCCTCGTCCATCCAGGCATAGCGCCGCTCGTTCGAGCCTACAATCATCGGGAACCAATTATGCCCTATCTCATGCGCTGTTACCCAAAACAATTCTTTGCCTTTATCAGTAATTCCATCGAAAATAATTCCGGGGTATTCCATGCCGCCGGCAATACCGGCCTCATTTATAGCTACCGGATAGGGGTACACAAACCATTTGGCCGAAAAGTATTCGATGGCCCCTTTTAAATACTCGGTTGACCTGCCCCAGGCTGCATTGCCCGAACTTTCAACAGGGTAAACCGACATAGCCAGTGATTTTTTACCGCCGGGCAGGTTAACTCTTGCGGCATCCCATATATAGGCCTTTGACGCGCCAAAGGCTACATCGCGGGTATTGTACATTTTAAAATGCCAGGTAAGTGTGCCTTTATTAACAGGACGGGATGAAACGTTTAACTCATTAGCGCGTCTTATCATCACCGTTTTATCGCTGCCGCGAGCCTCGCTTAAGCGGGCTATTTGTTTGGCGGTTAATACTTCGCTGGGATTAACCAACTCGCCTGACCCGGCTACGATGATATCCCAGGGCACAGTAACCGAGTAATCAATATCGCCATATTCCAAATAAAACTCACCGCTGCCTAAAAAGGGCAGGGTATCCCAGCCTTGCGAGTCATCATACACACACATACGCGGGAACCATTGCGCAATTTCATATATCTTGCCATTTTTGGTGTCAACATAATCCGTACGACCACCAAATTTGCCGGGGATAGCGTAATTATATTTAATGAGCAGATTTATTTTATCGCCATTGGCAGCAAGGGGTTTGGTTAAACGTACTTGCATACGGTCGGCCGAAATAATATAATCGGCTTTTTCGGTTTTGCCGTTTTGTATAGTGTAAACCGATTCAATTTGATATCCCGAAGTATGCTGATCGGCGGCAGGTTGTTTGCCGGTTACAAAGTTTGAGCGTGCATCGGGTTTGTAAGTATTCTGATCAAGCTGTAGCCATAAATAGCTTAATTTATCCGGGCTGTTATTGGTATAAGTTAAATTTTCTGACGAGGTAAGGGTTTGCTTTGCTGTATCAATACTTGCTTTTAATATGTAGTCGGCACGGTTTTGCCAGTATTTTGGGCCGGGGTTGCCATTAGCAGCATGTGTATCAGTACCCCTGGTTTTATAAAATGATGGCGCGAATAAAGCGGCCGGGTTATAATTGGAACTTATGGTATCGTTAGCATTATTGCGGACACGGCGCTGTGCAGATGACGAAATTACAGCGAACAGACCTATCCCTAAGGCGATGTATTTAATTTTCATGAATGTCAGTTAAGTGGTAGCAATATACAAAATGCAGCTTGAAAGCCTTAGGAAGTTTTTAAAACTTCCTAAGGCTAAAAATTTATCCGAGCATATCCGCCACAACACCTTCTTTTAACGAATTGGTTGATTGCATAACCTTAGTAATATTCAATTTTTGCATAATATAGCGCGTTGCTATGGATGAAACCACGATCATGTCTACCCGGACAGGTATAATACTTTTATTGGATGCACGCTCTCCGTGTGATGATTGGATAAGGTAATCGGTGGTTTTGATCAGTTCGTCGTTATTAAAGGAATAATTCTTTATTTTTTTGATGTCGAAGGTGGTATTTCCCTTGGTGGCCTCTATCACCTCGGCAAACGTATCAAAAGCCCCGGACGAGCCTACCAGGTAATCAATCTGATAAGCTTTCATCGCATTAAATAAGTCGGCCAGGCGTTCATCTAAATAAGCTTTAAGGGTATTTATGGCATCCGGTGTAATAGGGTCAATTTGGTGAAACTGATCCATTAACCGCGCCGCGCCCAGTTCAAAGCTTTGTTTCCAAAGTATCCCATCCTGGTTACCCGCAATAAACTCTATACTGCCGCCGCCGATGTCCATTATCAATGAGTTTTTGTCAGATAAACAGCCCCCGGCTTTTACGCCCTTATAAATAAACCCTGCTTCCTCATCGCCATTAATGGTTTCAATACTGATACCGGTTTTTGCTTTTACATCATCTATAAATTGCTGCCCGTTTGCCGCACTGCGCAGGGCCGACGTAGCTATGGCTCTTATTTGCCCCACATCATACTTTAAAATATGCTCATTAAATTGCTGCATAGCCTTTACACCACGTTCAAACGCGGCGGGTTGTATAATGCCTTTGTTAATGCCGCCCTCGCCCAGTTTAACCGGGTCGGTAGATTTGAACAAAATAGTAGGATTCGCAGGATCACCTTCGGCAATAAGCAAATGAAAAGTGTTAGTGCCCAGGTCCATTACGGCTATTGGTTTACCCATATTAGAGAGATGTGTAGTACAGTAAAGATATTTTAATAACTTTAAAGTATGAACCTCAAATTAGAAAAAGAGTTTAGCAAAGCTGATATTTTAAAGGAAATAGACACTTTAAAGAAGCAAATTGATGATATGCGACCCTTAGCTGCTGATGTTGAGGGCAGGGTGATGCAGAAATTGCGATTGGACTGGAATTATCATTCAAATGCCATTGAGGGGAATAAGTTGAGTTATGGAGAAACCGTAGCTTTTTTAATGGAGGGTATCACAGCTAAGGGCAAACCGCTAAAGGATCATTTAGATATACGAGGACATAACGAAGCTATTTTATTTTTAACGTCGTTAGTAAAAGACTCTAGGCCCATTTCTGAATCAGAAATAAGATCATTACACAAGATGATTTTAGTTGAGCCCTACGAAGTAAAAGCGCAAACGGCAGAGGGACAGTCTACTACAAAACAAATTGCTTTAGGAGAATATAAAAAATCACCAAATCATGTAAAAACTGCTACAGGTGAATTACATTATTATGCTTCACCCGAAGAAACTCCTGCTAAAATGCAGGAATTAATGGAATGGTATATTGAGGCAACTAATAGTAAAATCCATCCTGTTGTAATAGCAGCTTTGTTCCATCATAAATTTGTGGCCATACATCCTTTTGATGATGGCAATGGCCGCCTGTCAAGAATATTGATGAACCTGATTTTAATGCAGGCGGGTTATCCACCGGTTGTTATAAAAATGGATGACAGGCAAAACTATTATTCGTTACTAAGTCGGGCGGATAACAATGATAATTGGCCGTTTGTAGAATATGTTGCGGAAAGAGTAGTAAGTTCCTTACAGCTTTATTTGAAAGCAGCCATGGGGGGGGATATAGATGAAGATGATGATATAGATAAAGAAATTGCTTTATTTAAAATGGATATTTTTAGTAAAACCAATTTAAAGGAGAGAAAAACAATAGCCAAATTGGAGGACATATTAAAAAATCAAATAACTCCATTAGCAAACAAGCTTAAAAATAAAGTGCAAGGTTTTGAGGATATTTTTTTTGATAAAAATTATACATTTGATTTTGATATAGGAGATTTTGGTGATGATGTATATGATTCATTAGAGGAATTCTTTTCTCCTCGCAGTTTTCCTTTTGAAACTCCAGAACAGTGGCCAACCGTTTTAGATAAAACTCAGTCGCTAAAAATTAGATTTACTTTCAAAAATTTCAAAAATTCAAGCCATGATTTCAGTGTTTCAAATTATGTCAAAATAATTTTTAACGAATATGATTTACAATATTTAAACATTGATGATAATGTAATTTTGAATAAATTATATCATGAAAAATTGACCGTTGTTGATCAACAAAAAATAATTAAAGTATTAATAGAAGATATAAAAAATAACATCACAAATGAATTAAAAAGCCCAAAATCAAAATGATTCCGGGCTTTAATAGCTTTCGCCTTTCAGCTTTATCCTTTCACCTTTTATTCAAAATATTCTTTCATCCGTTCAAAAAAGCTTTTCTCGTTTTTGCCCGGGTTAGGTTTAAAGTTAGGCGAGTCCTGTAATTTTTCTAAGATCTCGCGTTCTTCGCTGTTTAATGCTTTTGGTGTCCAGATGTTGATATGCACCAGTTGGTCACCACGATGGTAAGAGTTTACCTCGGGCACGCCCTTGCCTTTTAAGCGCAATATTTTGCCGCCCTGTGTTCCGGGGTCAATCTTTATTTTGGCTTTGCCGTCAATAGTAGGTACTTCAATGCTGGTACCTAAAGCTGCATCAATAAAGGTAATGTGCAGGTCGTATATCACATTGTTGCCATCGCGTTTTAAGGTTTCGTGCGGTATCTCTTCAATTAATATGATCAGGTCGCCCGGTACACCGCCCCTTGGCGCTGCGTTCCCTTTACCGCTCATGCTTAACTGCATACCTTCGCTTACACCGGCAGGGACGTTGATGCTGATAGTTTCTTCGCCGCGTACCACACCATCGCCATGGCAAACCGTACATTTTGACGTAATGGTACTGCCTTCGCCATTACAGGTAGGGCAGGTGCTGGTAGTTTGCATCTGGCCCAGTATAGTATTGGTTACGCGCCTTACAGCACCCTGGCCGCCGCAGGTTTTACAGGTTTGAAATGATGATTTATCTTTCGCGCCTGTGCCATCGCAGGTATTACAAAGTATTTGTTTGTTTACTTTTATTTTCTTTTCGGTGCCGTTGGCAACTTCTTCCAACGTAAGCCTTACTTTAATACGCAGGTTACTACCGCGCACTACACGCCTGCCGCTCTGGCCCTGGCGACCGCCTCCACCCCCAAAAAAACCTTCAAACGGACTGCCGCCGCCAAAAATATCGCCAAATTGGCTAAATATGTCTTCCATATTCATGCCGCCACCGCCGTAACCGCCGCCATTGGCCGACTGTGCATTGGCCGCATGACCAAACTGATTATAACGCTGACGTTTTTCGGGGTTGCTTAATACATCGTACGCTTCGGCAGCTTCTTTAAATTTTTCTTCGGCATCTTTATCGCCCTGGTTCTTATCCGGGTGATATTTGATAGCCATCTTACGATAAGCTTTTTTTATTTCATCAGCGTCAGCCCCTTTAGCAACACCAAGCACATCGTAGTAATCTCTTTTTGACATATTTTTTAATGTGTGAATTAGTGATTGAGTGAATTAGTGAATAGGTTATTCTCGTAATTCACTCAACCCAATTGCAATGTTATATATAAAATAAAAATTAGTAAACAAGTAAGTAATTCACTCATTCACTAATTCAATAAATCACTAATTAATTAAGCGCCTACCACTACTTTGGCAAAGCGTACAACGGTATCATTTAAATAATAACCTTTTTCCATTTCGTCAATTACCTTACCCTTCATATCATCAGTAGGTGCAGGTACATTGGTAATGGCTTCATGCAGGTCTGCATCAAACGCGGTGCCGATAGATTCCATCGGCTTTAACCCTTTTTGCGACAGGATATTGGTTAATTTGTTTTGAACCAACATAACCCCTTCTTTAACAGCATTAATATCCGTTGCTGTCGACATTGACTTTACGGCACGCTCAAAATCATCAAGCACCGGTAACATGGCCACTATAGTTTCTTTACCCGCAGTTTGCAGCAGGTCTATGCGTTCTTTAGTGGTACGCCTTCTAAAATTGTCAAACTCGGCATACAGGCGCAGGTATTTGTCATTTGCCAGCGATAACTCTTCTTTCAACAGATCCTCGGCAGATTTTTCGTCTAAAGTGGTTTCTGTTTGAGGCGTCTCGTCGTTATCCATATTGTTGTTCAAAGTTTCAGGTGTGTCTGAATCGTCTGTCTTTTTCTTTTTCAACATATCGTTAAAATTCATAGTAAATACGGCAAAACAAGTATCCTGCCATTGTTTAAAAGCCGACAAGCTGTCAGCGGAATAAATTTTTTCAGGTAGTGGTGTCAGTATTGACCGCTGATTTGTCTGATTTAGACAAACTAAGCTATTTGCACATCTTCCAACACTTTGCCGTTCTCGCATTTAATAATACGCGACGGGAATGTACGGATGATATGGTAATCATGTGTAGCTACAACTACGGCGGTGCCTGATTGGCTTATTTGTTTAAGCAGCAATACAATTTCTTCGGATGTATCAGGGTCGAGGTTACCGGTTGGCTCATCTGCCAAAATAATTTCGGGATCGTTTAACAACGCACGGGCAATAACCACACGCTGTTGCTCGCCACCTGAAAGCTCATGTGGCATTTTTTTAAGTTTTGAGCGAAGGCCCACTTTTTCTAAAACATCCAGTATTTTATCAGCAATTAGTTTGGGGTCGGTCCACCCGGTGGCGCGCATTACAAATTGCAGATTCTGTTCAACCGAACGATCGGTCAATAATTGAAAATCCTGGAAAACAATACCCAGTTTACGGCGTAAAAAAGGTATATCGTTATCGGTAATTTTGTTGAGGTCGTAACCACAGGCATAACCTGAGCCGGTATTGATGATCAGATCGCCATAAATAACTTTAAGCAAGCTGCTTTTACCAGAGCCCGTTTGGCCAATAAGCCAAACAAAATCGCTCTTATCAATATGCAGGTTAACATTTGACAGTACCAGGTGCTTTTGCTGAAAAACATCAACGCCGTTTAGCTTTATAATGGAGTTACCGATCATTTTATTATAGTTCTAATTTTAATATCTGGCCAAATGGCAGGTCCTTAACAATATTCATTATATACTCGGCTTTGTCGGCCAGCCCTGCTTTATCCAATGATTTTTCAGGGCGGTCAACCCTGAAATAGGCCAGCAAGGTAAATTTATCATCCCTTAGCTGTACATAGTCGGGTATTTTGGCAACGCCTTTAACTTTTATAATATACATTTTACAAGCGAAAAGCCTAAAGCAAAAAGCTCAAAGCATATTAAATTGATTGTTGCTTTAAGCTTTCTGCTTTTAGCTTTTACCTTCCTCAAAGGTATAAAGATTTGACAAAAAATCCATCGTATCAATACCATCGGCATAATCCCATAATGCAGGTTGCTGGCTCATGCCAAAATCAACCGTTTGGGTATTAATATTTAGTGGTAAAGCGCTTACCACACACTGTAATTTATCGCTTACCCCGTTAATAATAGCCTCTGCCGCTTTTATATCCTCATAATATTCAAAATATAAAACAGATAGGGGCGATACCCATCTGATGTCCTCTTTTACCAGTAAAAAGCCGTTATCTAAATGTTTATCGCCATTTACCAGGTAAATTGATTTATTGTAATCGTAATTGTTATGGTATTTATGATGATCGGCAATCACATAATACGGTTCTATGGATTCAAAAAAGAACGTAAAATCATAGCCTTGTGGTACCAGTAATTTAGATACATTACGGCAGCCTAAGCCATAATAGTCAAATATATCATGGCCCAGTTGGTATAACTGGGCTTCAGTTTCATTGCCTGTTAACACTGCCAGGCTATTACGATTTTTACGGATAATATGCGGAATCTTGCTGAAATAATATTCAAAATAGCGCGATGTATTATCGCTACCCGTAGCTATTACGGCATCAAATTTTTCAAGGCGGTCAACAAAACTATAGCTGCCGGCAAAAGCAGGTTCAAATTCTGTAAGTTTTTTTAGCAGATGTATTATTAGCCGGGCATCCTGTGCAGAGGCCTTAATAAGTGCAATATTGCCACTTACCAATACACATAATACATCGTGAAAGCCCACTAACGGTATATTGCCTGCTAATATTACTCCCACCTTTTTAGGGTCGTTATTGGTCAGGTTATACATGGTAAGCCAGTTGGTTAAGTTGGTTTCATTAAGCATTTGGCCAATGGCGTTAACCGCGCGGTTAACGTTAGCAGGGGTAAACCAGGCATTATATTGGCGTTCGTTGTTTATTATAGCCTGTAACTGCTCATCAGGATTTAATAAATATTGACCCAATTGTACAAACGCGCTTGCTGTATTTAAATTTGACATATATATGGTACAAGGATTTGAAACTCTTAAATCCTTTTTTTGTTATATTTGCACTTTATTAATACCGGCAAAGGTAACTTAGAATATAATATTATTTTAACAATATGGCGATTATAATCACCGATGAATGTATAAACTGCGGAGCTTGCGAACCCGAGTGCCCCAATAATGCTATTTATGATGCAGGAGCAGCCTGGCGTTTTTCTGACGGTACCGGATTAAAAGGCATAATTGATTTTGGCGATGGCGTAACATTAAATGCTGAAGAAACCCAAGGTGCTTTATCAGACGATATTTATTATATAGTACCTGATAAATGTACAGAATGTGTTGGTTTTCATGACGAACCGCAGTGCGCTGCGGTATGCCCGGTTGATTGCTGTGTAGATGATGAAAATGTACGCGAAACCAGAGAAGAATTGTTAGCCAAAAAAGAATGGCTGCACATGAACGAATAAAAATTATTTTCTTAATAGGAAAAAAGGGAGTACATTTATGTAGTCCCTTTTTATTTATAAACTTTTTGAAATTGTTTGCGTTTAAAAAGCTTACAACTTTATGGAATACGGTATTTGTAATCTGGCTATAATTCCTATGCGCGCCGATCCTAACGAGCGTAGCGAACAAGTATCGCAGGTGCTTTTTGGCGAAGCCTTTGAGATTTCTGAATGGCAGGAAAACTGGGTACATATAATTACCGCATTTGATAATTACAAAGGATGGATAGGGCGCTTGCAGTTTGCCATGCTGGGCCACCAGGACTATAAACGACTTATCGAAAAACCGCCGCTGTTAACCCGCAGGCCAGTAACACAAGCCTGGAAAATAGCCGATAACAGCGTTTTTTATTTGCCAATAGGCAGTTCGCTGTCGTTTTTAAAGGGCACAACCTGTTATATAAATAAGGAGAGATTTGAAATAATTGGACAGGCCGGCGACGATGAAGCATTAGATGTTGTTGCAAAAACGTTTATAAACACGCCTTATTTATGGGGTGGCCGCACCCATTTTGGGATAGATTGCTCCGGGTTTACGCAAGTGGTTTTTAGGTTATTTGGCATTAATTTAAAGCGAGATGCCAGTATGCAGGCCGATGGGGGCAGGGTAATCAACTCATTAGGAGATGTACGGCTTGGCGACCTCGCGTTTTTTGATAACGCCGAAGGTAAAGTAATCCATGTAGGTATTATGCTTGATAAAATGCATATTATTCATGCTTCCGGCAAAGTAAAAATAGATACGCTGGAAAGTAAAGGTATTTATTCGGAAGAATTAAAGCGATACACGCATAAGTTGAAATTTATTAAGCGCTACCTGTAAATCAAAAGGTAATATTCCAGATCATAACTGTTTTATCATCGCTGGTTGATATTAAGTTATTGTCATTCCAAACCAGTTTGTTGATTGATAAACGGTGCGAAGCATAGCCTTTTTCGCGACTGATGACTTTATACAATTTAAAATCGTCCGATCCCCAAATTTTAATGCTTTTATCCATGCTTGCGGTAGCAAAATAGGGCTCGGTAGGATGGAACGCAATATGATTTATAGCGAATAAATGTGCCGGGATATTCTGTATCAGTTCAAATGTTGTGGTATCCCATATTTTTAGCTGTGCATCCCGGCTGCCAGAAATGAGGTAATCTCCCATAGGAGAATATTGTAAGGAGAATACAGGCATAGTATGACCCTCAAGTGTAGCCAATAAAGTATAATCTTCCAGATCGTAAACCTTTACTTTGTTATCGCGGCAGCCAAAGGCTACCTGCTTTTCATTTGGCGATATACTGATGCACCGCACCGTGTCTGCCGATACGTTAATGGTATGTACTAATTGCAAAGTGTCCAAACTCCAAACCGATACAGTTCC
>NZ_JBDTJZ010000067.1:0-19424 GCF_039935595.1 Mucilaginibacter sp.
GCGGTAGGTTTGACAGTGTTTTAAGCATGGATATGCGGTCGTCAACCGTTTCACCTAAGCCAATAATACCACCGCTGCAAACGCTTATTTTGGCTTTGCGCACATTATGCAAGGTTTGCAAGCGATCATCGTAAGTGCGGGTGGTTATAATACGTTTATAATCTTCTTCGGATGTGTCAAGGTTATGATTGTAGGCATATAAACCTGCATCTGCAAGGCGTTGTGCCTGGTCTTCGGTAAGCATACCCAGGGTACAGCAAACTTCCATATCCAGCTCATTAACCGCTTTAACCATATCAATTACCTTGTCAAAATCGCGGTTATCACGTACTTCGCGCCATGCGGCACCCATACATAGCCGTGAAGCACCACCGGCCTTGGCACGTTGCGCTACGGCAACCACTTCGTCCTTAGGCATAATAGCATGTACATCAACACCTGTATTATAACGTGCAGCCTGCGGACAGTATGCGCAATCCTCAGGGCAGCCGCCTGTTTTTATAGATATCAGCGAGCTTATCTGTACCTCGGCATAATCCTTATTTTCGCGGTGGATGGTTGCCGCACGGTAAATAAGATCAAGTAACGGGGTGTTATATATTTCGGTAATTTCTTCTTTTGTCCAGTTGTATCGTACTTCGGTCATGTATAGTTTTATTAATTGTCCAATAACATTCGCACCTCAGTCTTTAGCGAAGGTAAATGATTGATTATTATATTCCATATTTGCTCCGGTTGTATAGAGTCATAGCCATGAATAATTTTATTTCTAGTATCTACAATTCTCCGTGCATCAGTTATTTTTATATTATCGTCGATTTTAAGTAATGCATTCACTGCTTCACCAATAATTTCTATATTTCTTTCAACAGCCTGCTGAAGCATTAAATTATCTCTAAAGTTTTCGAATGATTTTGGTTCTCCAATAAACCTTCAACATTTTCAATACTGCTTTGTATGTCAAAAAGATATTTTTTTATCTCACGCTGCATATATTAATTGTTTCTTCTCATTGATGTCTTCAATTAAATAAGGGTTTTTTAGTGAGGTTTCTACTAATAAGTCAACTTCCCGGTTAAATATATCACGCAAGGTATCATGTATATTCCACCATATCCTACCCTTTTCAACAGACTCAATCCCCTCTTCAAAATTAATGAGCAGATCTATATCACTTTCCTCATTGAAATTATTGCCGATTACAGAACCAAAGGCATACGCACTTTTGATCTTATTTTCCTTAAAAACCTTAGTTATTGAAGGTAAATGAGTTTGTATTATCGGGTGAAGCATGATAATTATTAAAAAATCAAATTTACTTATAAAAGCAATATTTATCGTTAATGATGTAATAAAAACTTGGTGGCTAAAAAAAGCGGCAGTAAAAACCCGGCGCAATCAGTAAAGGTGGTTATAATGATTGACGATGCTACCGCAGGATCAATCCCTACCCGTTTTAATACCAGCGGAATGGACGCTCCGGTGAGCCCCGCTATTACCAGGTTACCTGTCATCGCCAAAAATAAAACCAAACCTAATAATGGGTCTGCATCATAAAATATGGCAATGCCAAATACTATCAGCCCATTAGCAGCTCCATTTAACAAGCCTACCAAAAATTCTTTGAGCACGGTATTATAGGCCTGATTATCGGTCAAATCACTTAATGATATACGTCTTACAGTTACAGCCAGTGCCTGCGTTGCCGCATTACCACCCATACCTGCAATAATGGTCATATAAGCCGCTATGGTTGGTATTTGTGCAACTGTTGAATCAAAATGCCGGATAATAGATGCCGCCAAATAGGCCGTAGCTAAATTAATAACCAACCAGGGTAAGCGGCTTTTTACCGCGTCTTTCCAGTTACCGCTCAGTTCCTCATCCTCTGATACACCGGATATTTTTAACATATCCTCGGTGCTTTCCTGCTCCATGACGTCAATAATATCATCAACGGTAATGCGGCCCAGCAGTTTCATATTATCATCAACCACAGGAATAGCGGTAAGGTTATATTGCGATATTAGTTTGGCTACTTCTTCCTGGTCAAGATCGGCTTTAACATATACAGGGTCCGCAATTAAAATGCTTTTTATTTTGGCGTTGGCATGTGCCTTAATTATGCTTTTTATAGAAACTACACCCTGTAAGGTATCGTTGTCGTCAACCACATAAATGGTATAAAACTCCTCCATTTCTTCTGATTGACGGATGATCTCATCCAGCGCGCCCTTTTTGTCCAGCCTAATATTAACTTTGATGAGTTCGGAGTTCATTAACCCCCCGGCAGTATTCTCATCATAACTCATTAAGGCGCGGATACTGGTGGCGTCATCCTGGTCAATATCCTCCAGTATTTCCCTCTGCTCGTGTTCTTCTAACTGCGAAATAATGTCGGTAGCATCATCATAATCCAGTTCTTCAACTATCTCCGAACGTTTTTCAGGATGAAGATTTATTAATAATTCGCCGGGACGATGTTCTTCGTCCATTTCGGCAATTACTTCTGACGCGATATCAGCCGGAAGTATATTGATGATCTTCTCGCGGGCCTCCTGGGGTAGTTTTTCAAATAATATGGCAATTTCCGAAGCATGATACTCCTTTAATACGGCCTTTAGTTCCGCGTCATTTCCGTCAAGCGCGGTTTTAATGCGCAGCAGGTCGGTCTTATCTATTTCAAAGGATTGCATACCCGACTAAAATAAGCATTTATGCCTGTAAACGTGGAATATTTGTTGGCATTTAGAAAGTTCAGTATTGTTAAACGCTTCGTAAGTAAACAGCTTTTACGCTTTCTATTTTATCTAAACTGGTTAAAATATTGTTAACCTGTGTTTTACGTATAGTCACTTCAATATTGCAGTCATTATCAAATTGCTGTGACAGCATAGTTATCCCTTCCTCTTTTAGCAAGCGCATAATATCATTCATTTGGATGTAGGTAAAATTGATCTGATAAATATCATTTACCGTCTTCTCAATTATAATCGCCTGGTTAAGTACATCTTCCGTAGCTTGTTTATAGGCATTAATTAAACCCGGCACACCTAATAAGGTACCACCAAAATAACGTACCACTACTACGAGTACATTGGTTAGTTCGCGCGAAAGTAAAGTGTTAAGTATTGGCCTACCGGCGGTACCGGCCGGTTCGCCATCATCATTAAATTTAAAAACCGAACGATCAGTGCTTAACCGCATGGCCCAGCAATGATGGTTTGCTTTGGGGTGATGTGCTTTTAGCATTGTTACAATTGCCTTTATTTCCTGCTCGGAAGATATAGGATAAGCAAAAGCCATGAATTTGCTGCCGCGATCGCGAAACAGGCCCGCACAAGGTGTTTCAATGGTGCGATAAGTATCATCAAACAGCATTAATAAATTTATTTGACAGCACCAGTACGGCTACAAGCGTAAAAAATATAGCTATTTTATTGATGATACTTAGTTTTTCGTTAAAAATCAACAAAGCAACCAGTGTACCCAGAGTTATAATGCCAATGTTTATTGCCAGGAAAAAACCTGATGGCTGAGTATCCAAAGCTTTCATGCCTTTTAAATAAAAAAACACCCGGCCAAAATTAGCAAACCCCAGCACACAGCCGATTAATACATGAGGCACTGAAAAACGTGTTTTTTTGCGTGCTATTTGTATAGCTACAAATAGCATTGAAACAATAAATGCCATTACAAATGTTATAAATAACGACGTTGTATCAGGCGAGTTTTTAATAAGTATCAATTTATCTGTCAAAACGTCAACAAGGCCAACCCCCATAAAAATTATTAGCAGATAAAACCATGCTCCGGTTGATTTTTTGGCCCCTCGCCCCTTTTTCCAGGGGATAGCGCATATAATAGCTATTAAACTAAGCGCTATGCCTAACAATTGGCTATGGTTAAGCACCTTGCCAAACCATAAAAACGAGAATATAAGTGGAACTACTAATGAAAGCCGTGTGGCAATAATTGTTAAAATAATACCAGTAGCCTGTATGCTTGATTTGATCAGCATAAACATTACAGGCATTAATACAGCCAATAAAATATAATTATAGTTTGATAAGGTAGATGATAAAACACCTGTAGTTATATGTGGTTTGTAAACCAGCCAGGTAACAACAACAACCGAGAAATAACTCCAGGTTACGGCTTGTAAAACATCAATATGGTACCGCTTGGCTAGTTTTAACAGCACCAAAATAATTACACTGCAGCAAATACTTAAAATAACAAATAACATAGGTATTATTAATTATAAACAACCTGCAATTTATCGTTGCCCGATAAATGCTCTTCGTTAACATCACCGTTCACCTGCGGGGCCTTAATGCCATTTATTAAATTATTTCTTCCTGTAAAAATACGTGCTTCGTCCCACAAACCGGCTTCTATAAAACTATTAAGCGTAAATGCACCACCCTCAATAATTATTGATTGTATATCCTGCAAGTATAACTGGTATAAAATATATTGCGGCACAAACCGGTCAAAATCTTCCAATGCAATATATTTGTTTTTACCCTTAATAGTTGTTTCTATTTCGTTAAAAATAAATGTTTCAACAGTTTCATCAAAAATATGCATGCTGCTATCTAATTCCAACCTACGATCAATAATAACACGTTTAGGGTTTTTCCCGACACCAAAGCGCACGTTAAGCTGCGGGTTATCAATAGCCGCGGTATTTTTGCCCACTAATATAGCATCTTCTTCGCCGCGCCATTGGTGCACCAGTTTGTGTGTTTCAGGGCCGGTTATCCAATATTGCTTTTTATCTTCGGGCGCAAAAAAACCATCGGCGGTTTGTGCCCATTTTAAAATAATATAGGGGCGGTGCTTTTGCACCCGCGTAAAAAACCTGCGATTAAGCCATCTGCACTCTTCTTCTAAAACACCGGTTATTACTTTTATTCCGGCGGCTTCCAATTTTTCAATACCCTTACCGTCAACCTGATCAAAAGGATCGCGGCAGCCAATAACTACCGTAGGTACCTGGTGTTTAATGATTAGATCAGCACAAGGCGGCGTTTTTCCGTAATGCGCACAGGGCTCTAACGATACATATATAACGGACTGTCTAAGTAAATCAGCCGCATTATCGAACTTGCTAATTACCTGGTTTATGGCATTTACTTCGGCATGTGCCTGCCCGTATTGTTCGTGGTAACCTTCGCCAATAATTTTGTTATCATGTACTATTACTGCGCCAACCATTGGGTTGGGGCTAACATTACCCATACCTAAAGCAGCAAGTTCCAGACAACGGCGCATATATATTTGATGCTGATGCATACTACAAAAGTAGCTTTTATGTTACTTTGTTGTGTGAAAACAATAAATGATGTATTTCAATCTTTCCGCCACGAATTGGATGAGCTATATAACTCCAATGAAACAGAGGCACTTACTTTGTGGGTGGTTAGCGAAATAATGGAAATATCGAAAGCCTCAACCAAAGCTTTTCCTGAAAAAGAACTCACGGTATTGCAACAGGAGTTATTATCGTCAATGTTGATGGAACTCAAAACGGGCAAACCATTGCAATACATACTGGGTTATACGGAGTTTTATGGATTAAGGTTTGTTGTTAATACCTCAACCCTCATACCCCGCCCCGAAACTGAAGAATTGGTTGAATGGGCGTTGAACAGTTGGCAGGTAGCAGTTGGTAGTAAAAAGTGGGCAGTCGGCAGTGGGCAGTCATCACATGGTATTTTAGATATAGGTACCGGTAGCGGCTGTATTGCTATAAGCCTGAAAAAACATTTACCCCTTGCTAAAGTGATGGCTATGGACATATCGCCGGAAGCGTTACAGGTAGCTAAAACCAACGCCCAGTTAAATGAGGTGGAAATTGATTTTGTTGAGGCCGATATTTTAACTCACCAATCACCAATCACCAATCACTGCTCACTAATAATCAGTAACCCACCCTACGTTACTCCTGCTGATAAGCAACAAATGCATGTTAATGTTGTTGATTTTGAACCGCATACTGCTTTGTTTGTGCCGCAAGATGATCCGTTGTTATTTTACAGGGCCATTGCAGCTTATGCCATAAATAATTTAATACCGGGCGGCCTGTTGTTTTTAGAGATAAATGAAAGCTACGGCAATGAAACGGTTGAGCTTTTAAACGATAGCGGGTTTAAAGGCATTGAGCTAAGAAAAGACATGAGCGGCCGCGATCGTATGATAAAAGCCGTTTTATAAAACTAACTTACAGTTTTCGGCGTATTTTCTTTTAACAACGGTTATGAAAAAACTACTCGCTATTTTGTTATCTGTAACCTGCTTTGGTGCCTACGCACAGGATTCATTAGGTTACTATAATCAATCGCGCGAGCATATAAAACTAACCGGCATGAAAGTTTTAGGGAGTTGGGCCGCTGGAAACATTGCTATTGGTGGCATAAGCAGCTTTAATACAACCGGGTCAACCAAATATTTTCACCAAATGAACGCCTTTTGGAACCTTGTTAATCTGGGCGCTGCCACCAGCGGTTATCTCAGTTCGCAAAAAAATAAAAACAAGACGCTTACTGCTGATGAGGTACTAATGGAACAGCGTAAAATTGAAAAAATCTTCCTGGTTAACGGCGCACTGGATGTTGCCTACATTGGTGGCGGGGCCTATCTCAATAATCGTGGTATAAATAATAATGACGATAAGTTAAAAGGTTATGGCTCATCAATTATATTACAGGGTGCTTTTCTTTTGTTATTTGACGCCACTATGTACACCTCCGAAAAGCGCAATGGCAAAAAGCTGGTGCAATTTTTACAAACCCACCCGGTTAATTTTGATGGACATAAAATAGGCATGGTGTTTAAACTTTAAAAAATTACTTCTACCCTTTTTTACTACCGTATACATTTACCGTAATACGGCTGGTATGTGTTATGCCAAAGGTGTTTCCGGGAGTAATATCCAGATAAGCTCGTAAATAGCCATCCATTATAGCCTTCATAGTTTGCGGGTATGACTTTTCAATATCGGGCATTAATGATTTGTCAAAATGCATTTGCCCTTTATCGTCAACTTTAATGGTAAATGAATAGTAAAAATCAGTATAGGCATGTTTAATTTTAATATTATACTCCGGGTACATGTAAGCATCGGTTGTACTATACCTGTTTTGCTCATCGCCTATAACTTTTACTTTTTCAACTGTTAC
This sequence comes from Mucilaginibacter sp., assembly GCF_039935595.1. Taxonomy (GTDB): domain Bacteria; phylum Bacteroidota; class Bacteroidia; order Sphingobacteriales; family Sphingobacteriaceae; genus Mucilaginibacter. The sequence continues at coordinate 7,188 of NZ_JBDTJZ010000067.1, forward strand.
GTAAGGACTTTTACTTTTTAATACAACAGGTTCGCGTGCGGCAAATACACTATCAATATGCGTATTTGCCTGTGCCGACATCTTTTTTACAAACAGTGTATCCTGTCTATCCGGTTTTTGCAGATTGGCCGGGGTAGTTTTTAAAACATTTTTTATATAATCATCTGCGTAAAAGGTCATATAAACCGTTGATCTTACTAAATAGATAACATTAGTACCAACATCCATCACCTGAAAAACCGCGCTATCTTTAGTAAGTTTTTTTGCGCGGAGCCAGGTTCGTGCTACGAAAAATATGGAATCATGGTCGTTGGTTATTTTAAAAGTTGCAAAGCCATTTTTTTGGGGACTATATACGCTCGCGCTATCGTCTGATAAAAAAGTCATCTTCCACGTAGGTTCAACAACATAACCATATTTATCAACTGACCGCCCGGTGCTATGCCTCCTTTTAACCTCGATAAAATGTATGCCCCATACAGGTTTAAAAGTTACTTTATGCAGGTCAGGTTGTTGGTATTTGGTATTGCATCCGTAGTAAATACAGGCAATTGAAATTAAAAGGATATATAATAGATTTTGCTTTGTAGTTGACAGCATTGTTACTTAATACAAGCCTCAAATTTAAAATAAAAACGCCTTTAGCTATCACTAAAGGCGTTTTATAAAGTAATATTTAAGCTATATTATACAGACCGTTTGCGGTTAAGCATAAATATATCTTCATGCACCGCTTAAATCACCGCTATTCAGATGCTTCTTCCCCCTCTTTGCCTAACTCAACAATATCGCCATTCTGAAAAAGTATAGCTTTAAGCGTTTCGCGCCATACCGTTTTTTTACGAAGCAAAAATTCAAGGTCCATACCAAAATGCTTAAACTCTTCATGTTGTGCATTTTGCATAATAGCTTTGGCTTGTTTATCCTTTTCAACAGATATACGCTGCTCGTACCAGTTAATAGCTTCTGCTTCTTCGGTTAATGATACTATCATGCGGGCAAACGTGCGCGTTTCGTCAGACAGTTCGTTTACGGGTTCGTGGTATTGATCAAATGACATATGCTTATGTGTTTTTCCTAATAAAGAAAAAAAGGGTGAATTTGTTTTTCAATAAATTCCCGCAACATTAACTTATATTTGTTAAGCTACAGTTTATGAAAGAACTACAGGACATAGTACAGGCATTTGATACAGCAATAAGCCAGGGCAAACAAACGGCTTTAGCTACGGTGGTACACGTGGAGGGTTCATCCTACCGCCGTGCCGGTGCACGTATGCTGATAACCGAGGATGGCCAACTTACCGGTGCCATAAGTGGCGGGTGTCTTGAAGGCGATGCCCTGCGCAAAGCCCGTCTGGTGATGACCCAAAACCGTTCCATGCTGGTTACTTACGATACCACCGATGATGACGATGCTAAATTTGGCGTTGGCCTGGGTTGCAACGGAATTATACATATATTGATTGAACCCATTTTTACTAATAAGCAGGATAACCCCATAGCGTTATTTAAGTTATTTTTAAGCAAACGTCAGGCGGTAGTGCTGATAACCATATTTTCGTTGAGTGATAAACAGGCCAATCAACCCGGCACCTGTGTATTAATGACGGCTGACGAAAGGCTGCGCGGATCATTCCCTGATGAAGATATAAAAGATGCGTTGCTGGATGATGCCAAGGATGTGCTTAAACACGGTAATTCGGTAACCAAAACCTATCTATATGGCGATAAATTTACCTGCTTTATAGAATTACTGGAACCAACGGTGTCATTAATAATATTTGGCGCAGGTAATGACGCTATCCCGCTGGTGCAACTGGCGGATGTTTTGGGCTGGCATGTTACCCTAATAGATGGCCGCGCCAATTATGCGGTATCCGCCCGTTTTCCGTTGGCTAAACGTATCATCATAGCCAAACCCGAACAAGCTTTGGCCCAGTTAAATATTGACAAGCGCACCGTTTTTGTGTTGATGACGCATAATTACAATTACGATATGGCCATGTTAAAGCAATTATTGCCTTTACAGTTAACCTACGTAGCTTGTTTAGGTCCTAAAAAACGTCTGGACCGTATGCTTGACGAACTGCGCGATGAAGGTTTAAATATTACCGATGAGCAGTTAGAAAGCATTTATGGCCCGGCCGGTTTAGATATTGGTGCCGAAACGTCCGACGAAATAGCACTATCTATATTATCTGAAATGCAGGCCGTATTAAAAAAACGCAGGGGTACTCCACTGCGCGAAAAGGCAATTATTCATAACCGCCAGGCAAACCTGATCATCCAGCAGGAGCGTCCGGCTATAGTTATTAAATCCTGCTGATGATAGGGGTTGTTATTTTAGCTGCCGGATCATCAAGTCGTTTAGGTAAACCTAAGCAAAATCTTGTTTTTCAAGGCAATACACTTTTGCAACGTACTGTAAAAACTGCTTTAGCTGCGGATGCCGACGAGGTAATAGTGATATTGGGAGCCAATAGCGAGAGCATAAAGCCTACACTAACCGATAAAAACATACGAATAATTCAAAACGCCGACTGGCAGGAAGGTATGGCTTCATCAATAAGACATGGTTTATCGACTTTGCTAAAAATAAACCCGCAATTACGCTCGGTAATTTTAATGCTTTGCGATCAGCCTTTTGCTGATATATCCATTATTAACCAACTCATAAAAGCTGCCTCAACCGAAAAAACCATAGTAGCCAGTGCCTATAACGGTACAATTGGCCCACCTGCCCTGTTCACTAAACTCTACTTTGACGAATTATTAAACCTTCAAGGCAATGAAGGCGCTAAAAAGCTATTGTTAAAATATGGCAATGATGTTTATAAAGTACCTTTCCCATTAGGAACGATAGACATTGACACTATTGGAGATTTTGAACGGCTGGAGATTGGGAGTTAAGTTAAAGTGTCATCTCGAACGACAGTGAGAGATCTATACACGTGCTAAACAGTCAGTACTACTTGTGTATAGATTTCTCGTTATCACTCGAAATGACAGGGTATTTAATTTTACTTAGCCGTAAACTTATAAATAGTTTGTGTTTTATACACTTCACCCGGTTTAAGCGTGGTCGAAGCAAAGTTAGGCTGGTTAGGCGCGTCAGGGAAATGCTGGGTTTCCATAGCAAAAGCAGTTTGTTTACCGTCTTTCTTTCCGCCGCGTATAGTATTAAAGCCGCCCATTCCATTTCCGGTATACAGTTGCATACCCGGTTCCGCTGTATAAACATCCATTTCAATGCCGCTTTTATCGCCCTTTACGCGGGCTATGGGGGTTTTAATGGTATGCTTATTTAAGGCAAAGTTATGGTCAATACCTCCGCCAAATTTTAACTGTTCGTTATCAGTATGTATGTTTTTGCCAAGCGGGGTAAACGTAGTAAAATCAAACGGGGTACCTTTTACCGGTTCTAATTTTCCTGTCGGGATCAACGTACGGTCAACCGGGGTATAGTTATCAGCATCAATTTGTACTAAATGATCAAGTATGGTTCCGCTACCCTCGCCATTTAAATTAAAATAAGCATGGTTGGTTAAGTTTACTACGGTAGTTTTATCTGTGGTTGCTTCATAGCTTATATGTATGGCATTGTCCTCTGTCAACTGATAGGTCACCTTAGCTTTTAAATTTCCGGGGAAACCTTCTTCCATATCAGCAGACAGGTAAGTAAACTCAACAGTATGCGAATCAACCTGCTTGCCATCCCATACCTGCGCGCTAAAGCCTTTACGGCCACCGTGTAAGGTGTTAGGGCGGTTATTTGCGGCCAGGGTATATTCCTGTCCGTCTAAAGTAAACTTAGCCTTGGCTATACGGTTGCCAAAACGGCCAACTGTTGCACCATAATAGGACCCTGCTGTTTTTTGATAACCTTCCATGTTATCAAAACCCAATACTACACTAACCAGATTGCCGGTTTTATCGGGCACTAAAGCGCTTACCAGGTGTGCACCATAATTGGTTACGGCTACCTGCATGCCCTTTTTATTTTTCATGGTAAATAAGTGGGTTTGTTTCCCATCAATTGTTCTTTCAAATGCCGATGCGGCGGGTAAAGCCGCATGGGCGGTAGTATCAGTCATATTAATAGTAGTAGTTGTTGTAATAAGATTAGTTATTGGGGTGCTATAAGCCGCCAAAGATAATAAGCAAGCCGGTAATATGGTAGCCGCGAAATTTTTTATTGATAACCGCATGAATTTATTTTTATAGGTTTTTATCGATTGGTTGATTTAGGTTGATCAAAAATGATAAAAAAATCCAAATACAACATCTGTAATTTGTAACAATAATATAATTAAAACCCTAACCCACCCATATCAACCACCGCCGACTCGCATATATAAGTTGGTACAATGCCTGTAGCTCTTATCCTTGTATCAGCATCTTGCGGCAAGGTATTGCCCGATAATACTAATACGGTATCGAGTCCAAATTTATTTCCGCCCAAAATATCCGTGCGTAGTGTATCCCCTACCATTACAATATCTTTTTTATTTATGGGTCGCTGGTCGCGTATCAGGTCATAAGCAAACATAAACATTTGCGAATCGGGTTTACCAAAACGAATAAACTCCCTGCCTACTATATTTTCAATCATGTGGGCAATACCGCCTATGGCAATGTTTACATCGCTAATTGTAAGCGGGTAAGCATGGTCAGTATTAGCCACAATAGCCGGGATTGTACGTTTACGCAGCAAATTAACCGTTTTATTAAGATCTCGGCACCAGTCAAATCCCTCATCATCTAAAAAAATAAGTGCATTAACTTTGTCAATATTTGTGTCATTAATCTCGCTTACCGGTAACGTATGCAAGCCAGAACTCTCAATATAGTGTGCCGAATTTTCAGTACCCAGGTAAGCAACAATACCATCCTGTACCTTTAAATCGAGATATTCCTTAGTTAGCATACCCGAAGACACAATGCAATCCTGTGATATGGCATGCAAGCCCATTTTATGATATGAATCTGCCAGCTGTGCCGGGCTGCGCGATGCATCATTGGTAACTATATAGTATTCCTTTTTTTGCTCTTTAAGGTATGCAAACGTATTCTCAATGTCGGGTACAAGGCCCTGATAGGTTTTTATAACACCAAACGCATCAAAAAATATCACATCGTACTGATCAATTATAGATTTAAAGTTGTCAATTCGCTGCATTATTTTTTATGATGATGTTTAAGTATGCAATATAATCTATTTGTTGCTTATCAGCTTAGTTTAAGTGCATCAAGCAATATGTCTGCATCAAAATCCCTGTCTACCGATGGCAGATAGATATCAAAAGCCTCTGCCTGTAGTTTTTTAGCATATTGGGCATTAAAAAAGTATTTACCGTCTTTGATTACATAGTTCAATATAAAAAAGCGGTACATCTCTTTTAAAAACCTTACCTCATTAGCTGTTAAAGGGTTTATTTTATGATACTCTTTAAGGAACAATATAAAGCCCTCTTCATTCATCGTATCTATGAGGTAGCTAAACACGGTTTTATCGCCCGCGGCAGATACCACCCTGCTTAAAAAATAAAAATCAAGTATGCGGTAACTCATCCTAAACCAATCATAATCCCAACGCGAGTATAAATTGAGATTAGAGTCTACCGAGAAATTGCCTATGTTCCAGTCAATAAAAACCGGCAGTATCTCAAAGGTTTTCATATTGTATTTTGAGCGGTTACGCAAAAAAGCTTCGCAATGAAACTTTAAAAAATCGGCCTGCATAGCTGTGCCAAATTTCTTCTCGTCGGTTTCGAGTTGATGAAGCAAGGCATAAATATCCGTACGCAACGTTTTTGATGATTTGGGCAGCACATTTTTTATACGTGAGCAGGCTTTATGAAATTTACCTATCTGCTGGCCCAGTTTAACAATATAGTGCTCATCAAGCTTACGGGGCAGCCTGTTCAATATACGGGTAGGATTATAAAAAACTACCCAGGCATCGGTTTTACCCTGTTTGTAGTGATAAATATATACCCGGTTATTTTTTAATAATGATTTGGTAAGTACGTTCTCAAAGGGGTAAAGCAGGTTATTTGATAAGCTGTGAATAATACGATGATCTTCTTTAAAATACTCGTATTTACCAAAATATGAGAATTTAGCAATAACAATGTCTTCATCATCAAAAGTTATTCTGAACACCTGGTTAGTAGACACCATGGCACTGATATCTTCAATACTTTTGATCTTCTTTGAAGCATCATACCCCTCCCACGCTTTTTTTATAATTACCGAATAGTCCATTTTCTATTTCCCCACAAAGGGCACAAAGATATAACACATCAACAACTGAATGAATAATATGATTTATATTATTTCAAAATAGCGTTTCAGTTCCCAGTCGGTTACACTTTTACCAAATTGGCGGCACTCCCATAGCCGGGTTTGTGTAAAATGCTCAGTAAATGCTTCGCCAAAAAGTTCTTTCGCTATTGTGGAGTTTTGCATTGCTATGGTTGCCTCATATAAATTTGAGGCCAGTTTACCGTTACGGGTATCCTGGTAACCACTACCCACCGTTGCCGGAATGGTTAAAGGCAGTTTATTTTTAATGCCATACAGGCCGGAAGCCAGCGCCGCCGAGAGTGCCAGATAAGGGTTGGTGTCTGAACCGGGAATACGTGTTTCAAGTCGTGTTAGCTTATTAGTCAGGTTCAATACTCTTAATGCTGTAGTACGGTTATCCAGCCCCCAGGTTATGGTGGTGGGCGCCCATGCGCCGTCAACCAGGCGTTTATAGCTATTTATAGTGGGCGCATACATGGGTAATATATGGGGTAAACAGTATAACTGCCCGGCCAGGTAATGTTTAAACAGGTCGCTCATGCTATTTTCATCCGTCTCGCTGTAAAATAAGTTTTCAACCTTATCCGGGCTCCACAAACTTTGATGCACATGGCCGCTGCAACCCGGTAAACCGGCGTTCCATTTAGCCATAAATGAGGCCATTATACTATGTTTATAAGCGATTTCTTTTACGGCTGCTTTTAGCAGAACAGCCTTATCTGCTGCCGCTATAACATGGTCATGAATTATCGCGGCCTCGTATACACCCGGTCCTGTTTCGGTATGCAATCCTTCTAACGGAATATTAAACTGGCCCAATAAATCAAACAGGTCAGTATAAAATTCATTTTGTTGTGAGGTGCGTAGTATAGAGTAACCAAACATACCCGGTGTTAATGGCTCGGGGTTTACATAGTTTTTATCCTTTAGGCTTTGAGGTGTCTCCTTAAAATTGAACCACTCAAATTCCTGGGCAAATTCCGGATGATAACCCATAGCTTCACATTGCGCAGCAATACGTTTCAGCAAACTACGCGGACAGGCCGACAAATCATTACCATCAGGATTGCTAAAATCAGCTAAGAAAAAGGGGATATTCCCCTGCCAGGGTATGGTGCGAAAGGTTGACAGATCAATGCGGCAGGGTTTATCAGGGTATCCGGTATGCCAGCCGGTTAGTTGTACATTATCATAACAGGCATCGTTGCTGTCCCAGCCAAAAACTACATCGCAAAAGCCATAGCCGCTTTGCAGTCCGTCAATAAATTTTTGTTGATGAATTACTTTGCCACGCAACACGCCGTCGATATCGGCAAAGGCAAATTTTATTTTTTGCTGATTATTCTCTTGTAAATAGTCAATGATTTGTTGTTCGTTCATCGTAATAGGCAAAAAGAATGTATTATGCAGCAATATAATACAAAAACAGCGTATTTTGTGTTAAAAAAGACAAATCCATTGTCATTTCGAACTAGGGACTAGGAGAAATCTATACACATAAAAATCCGAACTTGTGTATAGATTTCTCTCTACGTTCGAAATGACAAGTAGCTAATATTATGATAAACAAACTATTCATCTACGGCTCATTACTGGAAACTGATAACGAATTTGGACGGTACCTTAAGCAATATGCTGTTTACTTTAAGCCGGGTAAATTTAAAGGTAAACTATATGATGTTGGTGAATACCCGGGAGCTATAACCTACCCTGCCGGCGATTACTTTGTGCATGGTAGTATTGTGATATTAAACAATATAACCGAAGCTTTAAAGCGCCTTGATGATTACGAAGGTTACGGCGACGATCAATTGCAGCCCAATCTTTTTATTCGCAAATTACTAACTATTACTACTGATGATAAAGCTGTTAAATGCTGGGTGTACCTATACAACCACCAGATAAGCCAGCTTAAGCAGATATATTCGGGCGATTATTTGAGCTATAAAAAGGCATAAAAAAATCCTTCCCGATTGCTCAGGAAGGATCTATAATTTATACTAAAGCTTAATTAAACTTTAGCTGTTTTTACAGTTTTTATAATAACCGCAGCTACTTTGTATGGATCAGCAGCAGAGTTAGGACGACGATCTTCCAGGTAACCGCTCCAGTTGTGGTCAACTGCGTAAAGAGGGATACGGATAGAAGCACCACGGTCAGATACACCATAGCTAAAGTCGGTAATTGAAGCTGTTTCGTGTTTACCTGTTAAACGTTGATCATTATCAGCGCCGTATACAGCAATACACTCAGCAACTGCAGGACGGAAAGCCTCGCAAACTGCTTTAAATTTAGCTTCGCTGTTAGCAGTACGTAATAATGTATTGGAGAAGTTAGCATGCATACCTGAACCATTCCAATCTAATTGGCCCAATGGTTTGCAATGCCAGTTAATTGATACTCCGTATTTCTCGCCAATTCTTTCTAACAAATAACGTGCAACCCAAATTTGGTCGCCGGCTTCTTTAGCGCCTTTAGCAAATATCTGGAACTCCCATTGTCCGGCAGCAACTTCTCCATTTATACCTTCCACGTTCAAACCTGCATCTAAACATACGTCTAAGTGTTCTTCAACAATTTCGCGACCGTAAGCATTGTTTGCACCTACAGAACAGTAGTACGGGCCTTGCGGACCTGGGTAACCACCTGCCGGGAAACCAAGCGGTTTGTTAGTTGCCGGATCCCAAAGGAAATACTCCTGCTCAAAACCAAACCAGAAATCATTATCATCATCTTGTATCAATGCACGGCCGTTTGACTCATGTGGCTTACCTTTTGAATCCAAAACTTCGCACATTACAAGGTGCGCGTCTTTTCTTTGCGGATCAGGACAGGTAAACACTGGTTTTAAGATACAATCTGATGAGCCACCCGGTGCCTGTTCAGTTGATGAGCCATCAAAGCTCCAATTGTCAAGGTCTTCAACCTTGCCGCTAAATGATTTAACAATTTTTGTTTTGCTACGCAAGCTTTGTGTTGGTTTGTAACCATCCAGCCAGATGTACTCTAATTTAGTTGCCATTGTTTAAAATTTTTGTAAAGTTGATTTCAAATTATGCTTTTTGTAATGTTAACGTGCGTTATTACGACAAATTTATATTAATATTTCTATTTTTTGCAAAATTTATCACAAAAACATAAAAAAAATATAAAATAGCCTAAAAAGATGTTCTACTACAGCCAAAAAACGCAATTAGGCCACAAAAAAAATACATTCTAATGATTTTTATCATTTTTTAAAGCTAAGATCTACGATAATTACCTATAATTAAATAAATCATAAAAATCACCGTGTTTATATTTACATCTCAATTATTAATATAATGTAGAGTAGCGCGAATTATTTGTGGCCGGCAGGTAATTTTTTCTGTTTAACATAATGCTTCACGCTACTTTACTATTTTTTTATTAAAATTGCGCCTGTTTAGTTTCCTTCTATAAAATAAAAATACTATGAAAATAACTGTTGTTGGTGCCGGAGCTGTTGGCGCTACTTGCGCGGATAATATCGCGAGAAAAGAATTAGCTGAAGAACTTATATTATTAGACATCCGCGAAGGTTTTGCCGAAGGCAAGGCTATTGATATGATGCAAACCTCGGCGCTATTAGAGTTTGATACCAAAATTAAAGGTGTAACCAACGATTACGCCGCTACGGCCGATTCGGAAGTGGTAGTTATAACCTCGGGCCTGCCGCGTAAACCCGGAATGACCCGCGAGGAGTTAATTGGTGTTAACGCAGGTATTGTAAAAAGCGTTACCGAGAACATTTTAAAGCATTCGCCAAATACTATTATTATCGTGGTTTCAAACCCGATGGATACCATGAACTATTTAACGCTGAAAACCTCAGGCTTACCTAAAAACCGTATTATAGGTATGGGCGGCGCTTTAGATTCGGCACGTTTTAAATATTACTTGAGCCAGGAGCTTAACTGCTCTCCCGCCGATTTGAACGCTGTAGTTATTGGCGGTCACGGTGATACCACCATGATTCCATTAATTAACCACGCTACCTGGAACAGTATACCGGTTACACAGTTTTTAAGCGCCGAGCAACAGGAAAAAGTAGTTAAAGCTACTATGGTGGGTGGTGCTACTTTAACCGGCCTTATAGGGACATCAGCGTGGTACGCACCGGGTGCGGGTACCGCGTTTATGGTTGAAGCGATTGTGCGCGACCAAAAGAAACTACTTTCATGCGGGGTTGCTTTAGATGGCGAGTACCAGCAAAAAGATATCTCATTAGTAGTGCCGGTAATTTTAGGCAAAAACGGCTGGGAAAAAATTGTTGACTTTAAACTTAGCGCCGACGAGCAGGCTACCTTTAACAAAAGCGCCGATGCCGTACGTGCCATGAATAATGTATTAGCTGATAGCAAGCTGATCTAAGCATTCAAAAACCATTATATTTAAAAGGCTTTATCGTTTGATAAAGCCTTTTTTGTTGATAACAGCGGGGGTCTCATCCTTGAGCCTGTCGAAGGATGTGCGCGTGTGGCCTTTGCCCTCATGGTTCGACGTGGATCCACCATGACAACGCACCTTAATTCTTGCTGCGTTTTTTTTGGTAAAATGGTTTACAAAGGTTTACATAATTAAAAAATAATTAGGTAATTAATTGACAATCAATTTATTAATAAAAAAGGATGTAAACCCTATTGCACCTATATTTTACTAATAATCACTCCCAGTAGTGTAACTTTAGCGCAACTTAAATTAGTTCGCACAATAAACTGTATTTCAATAGGATAAGGCAAGAATAAAACACTTTTTGAGCCTCGCCAAAAAATCCAGTATCTTTACATTATAACCAGACCTTTTATACCATTTGGCTTAAAACCAATTTATCGATAATAAACTGAAATAGAAATGGACCTATACGGACAAAAAAGCAAAAGTACCCCACAGAAGATCACCATTCATTTATTAGAGATATTATTATTAATGCTTTCCTATTGGATATTATTTCAAAGCGGCGGGGATTGGTGTCAAAGATATTTGCACATCCAAAACGCAACAGGAAATCCGGTCAGAAGAATAATTATTTTTACATTTAATATGATCATTTTTTTGCGCCTTGCTTATATGATGGTCTTTCTGTTAAAACGGAAAATTCCCTGGGAAGAAAGTATAAGTGTCCCGTTAGCCTTTGCGCTTTACTATATTGGTTTCCCGTTGTTTGTATTACCGGTTTCGGCACCTATTGACGGGCTTGATTACTTTGGCCTTGCGCTGTTCTTAACAGGATGTTTGTTGAACACTGCCAGCGAAATAAAACGGGACCGATGGAAAAAACTCCCCGGGCACGAAGGAAAAATGTATACAGCGGGTTTGTTTAAATATTCAAGGCACATCAATTATTTTGGCGATATTTTATGGGTCACGGCTTATGCCATACTCACAAAAAACGGGTACGCCGCCACCATTCCCATTTTCCTTTTCTGTTTTTTCGCTTTTTATAACGCGCCGAAACTTGACAACTATCTCGAAAAAAAATATGGCGAAGATTATGAGACCTACGCCAAAAAAACCAAGATGTTGATTCCGTTTATTTATTAAAAAGGTGGAAATAACTACAAAGACACAAGAACCCCAACTATAACCCCACTACATTCTTGCACCAGCTTGGGAGATACGACACTCCTATAAGTTTGGCTAAAGCCAACCCGTCTTCATCTTTATTCCGTCCCATAAATGGGCCGGCAATGAATTTAATTGCAGCAGCTATTATAAAATGTCAATTAAATAAATAAAATAAAAAATCATTGCCGTTGGTTTTAACCAACGGCAATGAATAGATACAACAATATTGGCTTTAGCCTAAATAATGCAGGAGAAATTAGGACAGTCCTAATTTGCAATCCCCGGGGCACAGTATACTATTCTATGAAAAATCCTTGCGGATATGCGGATTGCAAATCCG
>NZ_JBDTJZ010000068.1:0-24478 GCF_039935595.1 Mucilaginibacter sp.
AAACCCTACCGTAGGGAAGGTAGTGCAAGGTATAGGTACTTCAATCCTCCTGGTATTTGTGTTGGCCCTTATATTAGCTGCATTTTTTAAGCGTAAGGCACCTTACAGTATTGAGGACGCGATAGATCCAACTATAACTGATCCAACCGTATAAGAAGTTAAATAAGCATGAAATTAAAAGGGGCCGTTTCAATTTGAAACGGCCCTTCTTTTTTATATTGATTATTGTCTTAACTCTTGCCTCTTGATTCTTAACTCTAAGAACTACTTCTTCATTACCTGTTTCACAATATCGTTGCCAAACACAAACACCATTAGGGTTATTAATAATACAAAGCCTACTATTTGAGCGCGTTCTAAAAATTTATCGCTCAATGGTTTGCCTTTTATCATTTCAATAAGTAAAAACACTGCGTGGCCACCATCCAGTGCAGGTATGGGCAGCAGGTTGGTAAATGCCAGCACCATTGATAAAAAGCCTACCAGGCTCCAAAAGTGCACCCAATCAATATGGCTGCCAAACATATTGGCAATAGCAACCGGTCCGCCAAATGCTTTGGTAAATTTCACATCGCCTTTAAACACTTTGCCCAGGCCTTTGGCATCATCTGTAAATGTTGTGAACGCTTTTTTAGCACCTATAGGTAACGAACCAAATAAGCCATAGTTAACGGTTTTTTCAGCAGGGAGGTTAAACATTTGACTTATACCAATTTTACCATCAGCACCTATATTGGCTATTAAATGTAAGGTGTCATTATTACGTTGCACTTTTAAATCAATGGCCTTGCCCTTATTAGCCTGTAATTGCGACCTGAATTCGTCATAATAAACTATAGGGGTATTGTTAATAGCCATTATGCTGTCGCCCTTTATTAAACCCGCTGCCTGTGCCGGGCTTTTGGGCACAACCGAATCTATATGGAACGTAGTGCGGGGAATACTGCTAATAAATTCTTCAAGCGCCCTGTCTCCGTAATCGGCCAGGTCATTAATAATATTTCGCGGTACGGTTAGGGTAAGTTTTTTATCGTTGCGCAGTACTGTTAAAACCGAATGGTCCAGCAATACCTTTGAGCTTACCAATTCATTAAACTTTACAACAGGCTTGCCATTAATAGCAATAATTTTATCGCCTGCCTGCAACCCCATTTTTTTACCAATTTCGCCCGGTACTATACCATATTTAACATTTTCTATAGGTACGTAGGTTTCGCCCATGCGCGCGGTAAGCACCCAAAATATCAGGATGCCTAAAACAATATTTACGGTAATACCGCCCAGCATTACAATTAAACGCTGCCATGCCGGTTTTGAACGAAACTCCCAGGGCTGCGGCGGTCCCGCCATCTGCTCGGTATCCATAGATTCATCTATCATACCGGCAATTTTTACATAACCACCCAGCGGTAGCCATCCAATACCATATTCAACACCTTTATAATTAAACTTAAATAGGCTAAAGCCCCAGGCATCAAAAAATAGGTAAAACTTCTCTACCTTAATACCAAAAGCCCTTGCGGCTATAAAATGGCCCAGCTCATGCAATATCACCAAAATCGAAAGTCCCAGTATTAACTGGCCAACCATAATTACTATATTCATTCTCTATTATATCAAATTGTAAGCCTTTAAAGGCATTTGTTTTATTAAATTTTGCGCAAATATGCGTGTTTCTTTATCAGTATTCAAATAATCGGCCTGAGAGGGTTGCGCCTGGTAGGTTATTTTCTGCATACAGCTTTCAACCACATCGCTCATGGCTAAAAAGCTGATATCATCGGCTAAAAAACCGGCTACCGCAATTTCATTAGCCGCGTTAATAATACAAGGCATATTGCCACCGCGTTTCAGCGCCTCAAAAGCTAAACCAAGGTTACGGAAGGTATCTATATCCGGTTTTTCAAAAGTTAAATTTGGGTAAGCTGTAAAATCAAACCGCTTAAAATTGTTTTTTAAGCGGGTAGGATAGGCCAGCGCGTATTGTATAGGCAGCTTCATATCGGGTAAACCCATTTGCCCTTTTATAGAACCATCTTCAAACTGAACCATAGAGTGGATGATTGACTGCGGATGCACCACCACATCAATTTGTGATGTCTGTAAATCAAACAGCCATTTTGCTTCTATAACTTCTAAACCTTTGTTCATTAACGTAGCCGAGTCGATAGTTATTTTAGCGCCCATTACCCAGTTAGGATGCTTTAAAGCAAGTTCGCGGGTAACGCCTGCTAAAAATTCTAAAGTTTTACCCCTAAACGGTCCGCCGGACGCAGTTAGTATGATCTTTTCAATAGTATTACCTTCTTCTCCTGCCAAACATTGAAAAATAGCCGAATGTTCAGAGTCAACAGGCAAAATTTTAACGCCGTGTTGTTTAGCCAGATCGGTAATCAGTTCGCCTGCCACTACAAGGGTTTCTTTGTTTGCTAACGCGATGTCTTTACCTGCCTTTATAGCGGCTATGGTAGGCTCCAACCCTGCAAAACCTACCATGGCGGTTAACACCATGTCAATATCTGGGTGGGTAACGGTTTCAACTATGGCGGTATGCCCTGCCAGTACTTTAATGCCGGTATTAAATAAGGCTTGTTTTACTTCCTGATATTTACGTTCGTCGCAAATAATGGCATATTCAGGGTTAAATTTTAATGCCTGTTCAATAAGCAAATCAGCATTACTATGGGCCGTTAAAATATATACCCTAAACAGCGACGGGTTTTCGCCTATCACTTCAAGGGTTTGTGTGCCGATGCTTCCCGTAGATCCTAAAACGGCTATGTTTTTTACTTGATTACTCAAATTATATTTATCAAACCACAATAACGCGTGGTAATTTAGTTTTTTATAATATACGCAGATAATTCATCCGCAATTTTTCTGTCGTTTGCTAAACGGGGTACTTTATTTTGCCCGCCCAGTTTACCCTGCGACCGCATATAGTTTATAAAAGTATCCTTCTTTAAGCTTTGGATAGTCAAAGGTTGCAAAATGTTACCATCAATCAGGTCAAAATAGTAAATATTTTTTTGCTGTAAGGCTTTATCTACCTTAAGGCTAAATGCTTTCAGATCTTTTGGTTCATTGCCAAACTCCACAAACCATTCGTGATAAGGTAGCTGCCCTTGCGGCGGGTTAACCTGCGGGGCAACGGTAAATTCTACAATATCTACATCTTCTTCATTCGCTACACTCATCAATGCCTGCTCCACTTCCTCGCCAATTACATGTTCGCCAAAGGCAGATATATAATGCTTTATACGCCCGGTAACTACAATTTTATACGGATTTTTTGATATAAATTTAACGGTATCGCCAATGCTATAGCCCCATAAGCCGGCATTGGTATTTAGTATTAACGCGTAGTTTTTTTTCAGTTCAATATCCTCCAAACTGATACGGGTAGGGTTATCATTAAAATATTCATCAGCCGGGATAAACTCATAAAAAATACCCGAGTTAACCAATAGCAGTAATCCTTTATCGGTTTGCGAATCCTGGAAAGCTATAAAACCCTCGGATGCCGGATAAGTTTCAATAGTATCAATATTAAATCCAATACTTTCTTCTATACGGGCACGGTAAGGCTCGTAGTTTACACCGCCATACACAAAAAGCTTAAAGTTGGGGAATATCTCCCTGATCTTTTTTCCACCGCTAACTGCTGATAGCCTGTCGAAATACATCTGGCACCAGGGGGGGATGCCTGATATTAGGCGCATATCTTCTGTTGATGTTTCCTGTACTATAGCATCAACTTTTTCTTCCCAATCTTCGATGCAGTTAATTTCATAACTGGGTAGCCTGTTTTTTTGAAGATAAGCGGGTACATGGTGTGCTACAATGCCTGATAGCCTGCCTGTTTGTATCCCGGCTTTTTCGGCAAGCACCGGGCTGCCTTGCAGAAATATCATTTTGCCATCTAAAAAATCGGCTTTGCCGGTTTCGTGGATATAACTTAACAATGCATTGCGGGCAGCTTTAATATGCTCGGGCATGCTTTCTTTAGAGATGGGTATATATTTTACACCGGAGGTTGTGCCTGATGTTTTGGTGAGATAGGTTGGTTTGCCCGGCCACAACACATTTGCTTCGCCTGCTATTACGCGTTCAATATAAGGGCGAAGCTCCTCGTAATCGCGAATGGGAACATGGTTTTTAAAATCGTCATAGGTTTTTATGTGGCCAAAATTATGGTCGTGGCCAAAAGCGGTATTTTTTGCCTGATCAATTAACCGGGTAAAAGTTTGCTGCTGCAGATGAACCGCATGGTGACGAATTTGGTTCAGATCCCTGTTAACCCACGCCGCGAAAATCTTGCTCAACAGTACCTTTAAACCCATAGCGTTTAATTGGTTTCGGCAATATCGTCATCTACATCCTGATGGCTGTATACCAGTTTGCGATAGGTAGCTGCCAATACAATATTTACAAACGGATAGGTAAATACAATAGCTAAGGACACAAATGGATAGTATTGAGATACTATTGCAGGTAAGGCAATGAGCACGAGAATTATGATAAGGATGGTTAAAACTTTAAAAAAATAACCACGGGTAAGGTCAAAACTTTGACGCAAGGATTCGAAAGCACTCGAATGATCATCTACAATAAAAGTGTTAAAAAACATGATCCTTAATGCTAAAAATAAACCTAAAAAAGTACCTGCCACCTCAACTGTTTTTTCAATATTAGGATAATCATCTAACCTTATTGCCAGAAAATGGAAAGTAGTGATCAAAAAAGCTATCAAAAAAACCACTATCAGATAACTTATTATCATTTTAATACCCGGTAGTACCTGCGATATTTCAAACTCATAATATTCACTGTCAATTACCGTGAATATCAGTTTATATAAGCCAAGCGTAGTATAGGCTTGTACAAATATTAATATAAACGATACAAACATTCTGCCTGCAAACTCTTCGGGCAGGATTATAAATTCGGTTATAACAGCTAAAACAGACAATAAAAAAAAGGATATAGCCGAATAAACTATAATAGTTACAAAGTTATTTTTAAAAATATTCCATGCAGTTTTAATGGTCTCTGCAATAGAAAAAGGGTGGTACATATATATTATTTAGATCTGTTTATGATTATGCGTTTCCAAAAATCCTGCATAAAACCTAAACCATAGGCCGTAAGTTGGATAATAGAGGCTATAATACTCAAAAATGCAATTTTTACCGACTTGTTTTTCCACCACGCATGAAAAAATATCAACAAAATAAATATACCTAATAAAGCATTACATAAATAACTTATTTGCCAGTTTAATATATTACTGATGATGGTAAATAATAACCCTAATGTAAAAACAGCCGGAAAGAAATGCACCGCCTTTAAACCTTTAGGAAAAAATTTATAAACGTTAATGCGGGCCCTGCCAAAAAAGTGCAGTTGTTTGTAAAACTGAAAGAAAGTGGCCCGCCGTTTATGATAAACTTTCGCGTCGGGTATGAGGCCGATTTTAAACCCCATGGAGTGTATGCGGATGCTGTATTCAATATCCTCGCCCAGCCGGGTAATAATAAAGCCACCTGCTTTTTCCCAAACCAGGCGCGATATACCCATGTTAAAACTGCGTGGATGAAACTGGCCAATCCCCTTTTTATTGCCACGTATCCCTCCGGTAGTAAAAGGAGAGGTCATGGCATAGCTAATGGCCTTTTGGATTGCTGTAAACGAGTGGTGCGCCGCATCAGGGCCGCCATAGGAATCCAGCCAGTTTTGGGTTAATGAATTGTTAACTATCTCCAGATAATCCTCGGGTATCAGGCAATCGGAGTCGAATATGATAAAGTAATCGCCGCTGGCCCGCTCAAATGCGTAGTTACGGGCAAAGCCCTGGCCGGCGTTTTCTTTTACAAAATATTTAATGTTCAGTTTATCAGTAAAACTGCTCACAATATCAGCGGCATCATTTACAGAGCCATCCTCAATAACCAAAATCTCAAACTGCGTGTATGTTTGCAGGGTGAGGGTTTCCAGCAGTTCTTTAATTTCCTGCGGACGGTTGTATAGTGGGATGATGATGGAAAAGTACATCTTAGATATTAGATTTGAGTATTGAGATAAAAAGGTAATGGCAAGAGATTAAAGCAATGTGATTTTAATTTGTTTTTTCTCATATCTCAAATCTCGCGTCTCAAATCTCATTAAATAACATCCTCTATCTGGTATTTATTGCGCTCGGGGGCACTGCGCGATACCATTTCGGCAACAAAGCCGGTTAAAAATAATTGCGAACCTAATACGATAGCAACCAGGGCTATATAAAATAATGGATTGTCAGTCACATTACGGTAATGCTCATTATGGGCTATTGCGTATAATTTTTCGCTTATTATCCAGATGGCACAAATGGTGCCTGCCAAAAAACTTAACACACCCATACCGCCAAACAAGTGCATAGGCCGCTTACCAAATTTAGAAACAAACATGATAGACAATAGGTCCAACGGACCGCGTATAAAGCGCCTCAAACTGCCAAATTTGGTTACGCCAAATTTGCGCGCCTGGTGCTGCACTACCTTTTCGCCAATATTATTAAAGCCCTCCCATTTGGCAATTACAGGTATATAGCGGTGCATTTCGCCGTAAACTTCAATGTTTTTAACCACCTCGTTACGGTACGCTTTAAGACCGCAGTTCATATCGTGCAGTTTAATGCCCGAGATCCAGCGGGTAACGCCATTATATAATTTAGTAGGAATAGTTTTGCTTAAAGGGTCATGCCGATTTTTTTTCCAGCCGCTAACCAAATCATATTTATCTTCGGTTATCATGCGGTATAACTCCGGTATTTCGTCGGGGCTGTCCTGCAAATCGGCATCCATGGTAATTACCACATCACCCTGCGCGGCTTCAAAACCGGTATTCAACGCGGCTGATTTACCGTAATTGCGCCTAAATTTAATTCCCTTGATAAAAGGGTTGGTTTTGCGCAGCTCAGTTATTAATTCCCATGATCCATCCCTGCTGCCATCATCAACCAGTATGATCTCGTATAAAAAGCTGCTCTCATCCATCACGCGGCTTATCCATGAGGTTAGCTCGGGTAATGATTCAATCTCATCATAAACAGGTACTACTACTGATATATTCATTTTTTTGGCAAAGGCGGGATAGGCGTTATACTATCCACCACAAAAATATAAAAAATGGTGAATGGTTATAATGATAGTTTTAGTGGTTAGTTGATATAATTATTTTATCCCTATGAAGGATATTTAAAATATCATTTTTTAAAATAAGGAACAACGTAATTACTCAATATCATTATTATTAGGTGTAATATCATCCCGGGTTATTTCCAGATGACCATCTTCATTGATGGAATAATTTGAATAAAATTCATTTTGGTTGTTTTCATTAAAGTCATTCCTTTTTCTTCTAACAGGTCCCGATAGTGGCAACACCAATATCAGTAATAAAATAAATATCTTAAAAATTACCGCGCCCATATTGTTGCTATTTTTTTTAAATAATTTATTATTTATTAAAAATAGCAACAAATGTTAAAAATTAAGCTTGTAAAGATTTATTTTTTATTTTACAATGAGTTTTTTGCACTACTTTATTTGTAATTTCTATAAAAATTCTTTTTTTTTATAGAAATTGTTGAAATAAATTATTTTTTTTTATAATTTTACTATACAAAGTTTAAAATTTTGAATAAAGTCGTTTTTTTTTATATATAAATGTTAATAAATATCTAAAACAATATATCTTTTAACTAACTTATCCTTAAAAACTATGAATTTTAAAATTTTACAAAAGAAAATCCCCTCGTACCTGTTAATTGGTATGGTGTTGGTGGCACTATTTATAGTGTTTGATGTTTCACATGTGTTTGCACAGGACCCAACTGGTGCAAAAACCGGAACAATTACTGATGTGACCGCTGCGAAAGCAGGTGCTCCTACAACTGCCGAGTTAGGTGATGCAGTAGGACACAACAAAATTGCTATTAACATTATGTGGACCCTTATAACGGGCTTCCTGGTAATGTTTATGCAGGCTGGCTTTGCAATGGTGGAAACTGGCTTCACCCAAAAGAAAAATGTGGCCCACACTATGACCATGAACTTTATGGTGTATGCTCTCGGCGTAATGGGTTTTTGGATATGCGGGTTCGCATTTATGTTTGGCGGGGGGCTAAATGTTGGTGCTCTTGGTGGAGCGCCGGGTGTAACAAGCCATGAATTTGCCGTGCATATTTTGGGGCACGATTTCGGTCTTTGGGGAAATGCAGGCTATTTCCTCAATAGCCAGGTATACGATGTAGGTATTTTTACCTTATTCCTCTTCCAGTTAGTTTTTATGGATACTACCGCAACAATACCGACAGGTTCCATGGCAGAAAGATGGAAGTTCAAGTCCTTTGTTATTTATGGTTTGTTTATATCTATGTTCGTTTACCCTCTTTTTGGTAACTGGGTTTGGGGCGGCGGATGGCTTTCCCAATTAGGTGCTATGTATAACTTAGGGCATGGGCATGTAGATTTCGCCGGTTCTTCAGTTGTGCATGAAGTTGGCGGGGTAGCCGGATTGGCCGGGTCGATTGTGATCGGCGCACGTGTCGGAAAATATGGTAAAGACGGAAAAGTTAACACTATACCGGGCCACAATATCCCAATGGCAATAATTGGCACGTTTATTCTGGCGTTCGGTTGGTTTGGATTTAATCCGGGCTCTACCTTAGCTGGTACAGATTTAAGAATCTCAGTTATAGCAGTTAATACCATGCTTGCCAGTGCAAGCGGTGCACTTGCGGCCATACTTTATATGAAGATTAAAACTAGCAAATGGGACCCTGGGATGGCGGCTAATGGAATGCTGGCAGGCCTTGTGGCAATTACGGCTCCATGTGCTTTTGTAAATGCCTCTTGTGCGGTACTTATCGGAGCCATTGCAGGCATACTGGTAATCCTCACTTATAACTTTGTTGATACAAAATTAAAAATCGACGATCCGGTAGGTGCATTTTCTGTGCATGGCATGTGTGGTTTCTGGGGCGTATTGTCACTAGGGTTATTTGCAGATGGGTCTTACGGCGATGGATGGAACGGTGTAAAAGGCACTGTAAAAGGATTGTTTTATGGTGATGCCGGCCAGTTTGTTGCTGAACTTATTGGAGGGTTAACCTGTTTTGTATTTGTGTTTGTCGTAATGTGGATATTCTTTAAAATATGCGCTAAAACAATTGGTCTGAGGTCAAGTGATGAAGACCAAATTGCTGGTCTTGATATACCTGAAATGGGTGTTCATGGCTATGTTGACTAAGAACTTTCTTTGTTGATTTTGTGGCCGGTCATTAGTTTGTGGCCGGTCACTTTTTTTATTAAAATAATACCTTGTAAAATATTCGGGCCATGGAAAGGATTTTAAAAAGAGCAATTGACCCCCTTCGGATCTTAATTAATGACAGCCGGTTTACCGGCGTGATGTTAATTGTATGTACAATAACATCAATATTTTTTGCAAATTATTCAGGTTCAGCGGCATTTTACAAGACCGTTTGGGAAGTTCGGCTATTTCCCCCTTCATACCATCTTCCGGAAACATTTATCAGTTGGATCAATAATTATATGATGGCCTTCTTTTTTATGATGGCCGGTATGGAGATAAAAAGAGAATTAGTAAACGGCGAATTATCATCTTTTAAAAAAGCAGTATTGCCATTTGGTGCTGCATTGGGCGGAATGTTGGTGCCGGCATTAATATTTGTTGCATTTAATTTACATACGTCATATTTAAAAGGTTGGGGAATCCCTACAGCCACCGATATAGCATTTTCGGTAGGCATTGCATCTATTTTAGGTAAACGTGTACCCGTAGGACTTAAAATTTTGTTAATGGCATTGGCCATTATTGACGATTTGGGCGCTATTGTCGTTATCGCGTTATTTTATGGTGGTCATATTCATTGGTTGTTTTTTATTATAGCGGCGTTGCTTTATGTTACGCTTATTTTATTTAATTTTTTTAAAATAGAATCAAAAATATTGTGGGCGGTTGTTTCCGTTGGCCTTTGGATCACTTTATATAATTCGGGCGTCGAGGCAAGCATTGCAGGTGTTTTGATAGCGTTTGCTATGCCAATAGATATGCTGCCGAAATTTGAAGTACATATACACAAGTATGTTAATTTCCTGATTTTGCCGTTGTTTGCGTTTGCTAATACAGCTATTCTTTTACCGACAAATATAATAGGCTCATTTAGCAGTACACTAAGCTTGGGTATCATGTTTGGTTTGGTTATAGGTAAGCCGGTTGGGATATTTTTATTCAGCCGGGTTTTAGTTGCATTAAAGGTTGCGAGCCTACCGCGAAATGTTAGCTGGAAACAGCTTTTTGGCATGGGTGCATTAGCCGGTATTGGCTTTACAATGTCAATTTTTACTACCATGTTGGCGTTTAAACAGGAGGCTTTTCAAGATGTAGCGAAGGTTGCTATTCTGGCAAGTGTGTTATTGTCATTAGTATTTAGTATGGCCTATTTCATGGCGCTGAATATTAAAGAAAAAGTTGAGCATCTGACAGAAGAATTTGAAATGATTAAACAGCCCGAACAGGTTTTGGGATAATTTGGGATATTTTTTTAATTTAGTTGCCTGAATATCATGGTTTTAAATTAATAAGTAGTATATTGTCTGATGTATGAACTAACATAGAAATATGCATTTTTGTAATTGATTTAGTAAAGGGCCTTTGGATAGAAATATTCGGAGGCTTTTTTATCAAAGTTGTTTTGTGTAATAATTAATCAAACTGTCCCTGTAGCTTAACTAACTTTTCAATAATCCTGTTCAACTTTTCCTGTTCGGTTTTTACAAAGCGTTCGCGTACAAAAAATGTGGTAAATAATACCAGCACCCCGTATATGCTATATATAATCGCTTTAAAAATAGCCGAGGCGCTTTGCAATACCTCAAAAAAGTATAATAATAAGCCGGTGCTTATCAGCAAAACGTAAGTATAATACATCCAGCCATATATTTTAGCGCGGGTTTTCTGGTATTCTTTAAGGCCCTGCAGGTAATCGGCGGGGTTAATGGTAATGTCCTGCTTGCTTATTAAACGGTAATCGCGTATCATCATCAGGGCATATAGTAATATAGTTATTACCAGTATACCTATCCCCAGGTAAGTTACCACCGACTGGAACACAAAAAACAACATCACCGCCAGCATGGCGCAAAGCGTTATTACCGTAATGGTAATGTTCCATAGCAGTTTTTCGCTTATGCCACTTATCCCTTTTTTTACCTGCTTCAGCACTTCATCCACAGAAAGCTGATCCCCCTTTGGCTGTCCCTGCCAAAGCGAAATTATTTGATCAAAGTCTTTCATATTGGTTATATAATTCAGTTAATCGTTGTTTAATGCGGTGAACCTTAACCCTTAAGTTCCCCTCTGATATACCCGAAACCTCAGCAATTTCGGGATACGGCACTTCATCAAGTACCATGGTTATAATTATTCTTTCTGATTCTTCCAGTTTGGATATGCATTTATAAAGCATAGCAACCTGTTCGTTTTTTTCTGATACTTCTTCCCCTTTGGTTTCTTCCAGTTCGGGGGTAAGTTCATCTTTAGCCTGGCGTTTTTCTGATCGTAGGTAGGTTAGGCAGGTGTTTACAGCAATGCGGTATATCCAGGTTGATATCATGGCCTGGTTTCTGAATTTATCCAGATTTTGCCAAACTTTTAAAAAAGTCTCCTGCATAAGGTCGTTCGCGGAGTCATCGTCGCCGGTATAACCATAGCATAAATGGTAAATCTTTTTAGAATTAGCTTCAAATATTTTCTTAAATGATGCTTCTTTATCAGTCACTTACTTGGTGTTGGTGTTTATTAGATAGGATTGCAAATATAATGTTACAGCAAATAGCTACTCTTATTTAACCACGAAAGTTTAGTCGCTGCACCTTCAACCATGGCGTTATAATCATTGCTATAATCAAATTGCAGGTCCTCATGCAGGTTTTCTATCTGCCCCCGTATTTTTTCCAGTTGCCGGGTAAGTATCAATCGTAATGGTTTGTAGGAAGAGCGCCTGTCGGCATATTGAATATAGTTGGTGCAAAAGTTTATCAGCAACTCAACCTCGGCACCTTTTGATGTCATAAATTTAGTGTATTTACCTATAAGCCTTAAAATTTTGCGCAAAGCTTTAGCCGCGTTGTAACTTTGTACGGGCAACTGACTAAACATAAACCCGGCTTCGGCTTTTACCTTTTCAATAAAAGCAGCTTCGTCGTCCGCCTCAAACAGTAAATAGGCTAAAAGCTCCTTATTCTCTTTTTTATGCCGGGCCAAACGCAGGCATAATGCGGTAATTTGCTCGGCAGGTAAATGCTGTAACTCTTTTTTTATATCCTGTAAGCCGTGGGTAATGGTACTCATGGTATTAAATTAGTTTAGCAAAGTACTAAATAGTTGTAGTTTTGTAACCTTATTTGTACCGAATGCAAAAAAGCAGGTTAACCCTTTATATTTTCATCGCGCTTATTTTAGGTGTTATAACCGGGTACATTTATAACATTAAGGTTGTTGACCAATACAATAGCAAAATTAATGCCGCTGAAACAACCATACAAAGCATTGATGCTAAATTACGGCAAGTAACAGATACAACCACCATTGCCTACACGCAATTAAAAGCAAGTCGCTCCGCGCAAACCAAAATACGTAAAGAAAACGACGACCTGCGCGAAAGCAGTGTTGAATACTTTAGTATTTTAAGCGATATATTTCTCCGCCTCATAAAAATGATAATAGCGCCGCTGGTGTTTACCACCTTAGTAGTAGGCGTTGCCAAAGTAGGAGATATTAAAGCTGTTGGCCGCATTGGTAGTAAAACGCTTTTGTGGTTTTTAAGCGCTACGCTGGTTTCTTTATTGTTGGGGATGATGCTGGTTAACTTTTTTCAACCCGGCAAAGCCATGCATTTAATGCTGCCTGATAGTCACATAAGCACAGGTGTTAAAGGCGCGGCATTGTCATTAAAAGATTTTATATCGCATGTTTTTCCTAAAAGCATCTTCGAAGCGCTTTCAACCAACGAGATATTACAGATAGTGGTGTTTGCCTTGTTTTTTGGTGTGGCTACGGCAGGAATTGGAGAAAATGGCGAAATTGTTATAAAAGCTATGGATGCCATAGCGCATGTAATATTAAAGATAACCGGCTCGGTAATGAAACTAGCGCCCATTGCTGTTTTTGGGGCAATAACCGCTATTATAGCCAAACAGGGGCTGGGCATTCTGTCAACCTATGCCATATTTATCAGCGAGTTTTATTTTTCGCTGCTGATGCTTTGGCTCATTATCATATTTGCAGGCTATGTGGTATTGCGTGGAAGGGCGTTAACATTAGTAGCTAATATAAAAGACGCTATGCTTATAGCGTTCAGCACATCAACCAGCGAAGCGGCTTATCCAAAAGTGTTAATAGAGTTAGAGCGCTTTGGCTGTAGCAACAAAATTGTAAGCTTTGTACTGCCTTTAGGCTACTCGTTTAACCTGGATGGCTCCATGATGTATATGACGTTTGCTTCGTTGTTTTTGGCGCAATCGTACAATATGCATCTGTCATTCTCGCATCAGCTAACTATGTTACTCATATTAATGCTTACCAGTAAAGGTGTAGCGGGTGTACCGCGCGCATCGTTAGTTGTTATTGCCGGAACAATTGCTATGTTTAATATCCCGGAAGCAGGATTGGCACTTTTAATAGGTATTGATCCGTTATTGGATATGGGAAGATCTGCTACAAATGTTTTGGGTAATGCAATGGCCACGGCAGTGGTAAGTAAATGGGAGAACGAACTGGATTCTAATTAGTGAATTAGCGATTTAGTGAATTAGTGATTGATTTTGAAGGTATATTTTTTAATAATTATATATGACTGAAAGAACAGATTTTGCAGAAACAATACGAAACAGAACAAAGAAATTTGTTGTAGATAATATTAGATTTTACAGAACACTTCCTAAAACCGAAGAAGCCAAAATAATTGGTCGTCAACTTTTAAGATCTTCGTCATCAGTCGGGGCTAATTATAGAGCAGCTTGCAGAGCACGATCGAAAGCTGAATTTCATTCAAAACTTTCTATCGTAGTTGAAGAAGCTGATGAATCTTTATTTTGGATGGAAGTGTTAATTGAAGCCGAGGTAGTAAAACAAACTGAATTAAATTATTTAACAGATGAAGCCAACCAAATACTTAAAATTGCAGCTGCCTCTAGAAAAACTGTTTCTAATAATAAATAAAACAAAATCACTAATTCACTAAATCGCTAATTCAATAATTAAAACATATGTCTAATAAAGGAAAAAAAATATTTCTGCTATTAAGTATAACCGTCCCGTTCTTACTTTATTGCGTTTACTATTATGGTATGATGGTAAAAAACGCACCATATAAGTTTGCCGAGTTTGATTCGATAGTGTTTCAATATGGTAACAGGGATAGTCTGCTTAATAAATACAATTCAAAAACGGGCGATTATCAATATATAGATACGCATGATTCGTTAGTTAAAATGCACCTGCGTTTAAATAAGGATGACCTGTTGTACTTGCACCGTAAAGCTGCCGACCTGGGTTTTTGGGATTTTCCATCATCCGAAATAGGCGATAGTGTAACCACTACCGGGCCAAAACCGCCGCGTTATATTATTGAGTTTAAGTATAAACGCAAAAGCAAAAGGGTTGTATATGACGCCAACTTTGATGGCGACCCCAGGCTTAAGGATGCTAACGAGCGTTTAATTAAAGAAATTACCAATGTTTTGAACGACGAGGAGAAGAAGCAAAAAAATAATCGGTGATACTATGAAATACATAATAACAATTTTTATTGCTTTCTTTTCTGTTGCTTCATTTGCTCAGCAAATAACTTATGCGCAATGGAAGAAAGATGCTGAAACAGAAATTAATCTGATACCGGAATACGGAAATTTACCGAAGCCAAAAGAAATGATTGCCGAGGATCAAAAACTAATCGACCTTGCAATAAAAACGGACGGTACATCACATAAGGCATCCGAGCATCTGGTGAGTTTGGGTTTCGATTATTTATATAGGGGTGATTTGAAAACTGCTATGAAGCGTTTTAATCAAGCTTGGTTGCTTGACAATAAAA
This sequence comes from Mucilaginibacter sp., assembly GCF_039935595.1. GTDB lineage: Bacteria > Bacteroidota > Bacteroidia > Sphingobacteriales > Sphingobacteriaceae > Mucilaginibacter. Next base: position 15,164 of record NZ_JBDTJZ010000068.1, read on the forward strand.
ATGAGAACGCTTATTGGGGGTTTGGTGCGATTTATTTTTCATTTAATGATTATGATGAAGCACTAAAACAGTTTGAAAAAGGACTTTTAATTAATCCCAATAGTTCAAATATCCTTACCGATGAAGCAACTATCAATACAGGATATTTTGTCAGTAAACATGATGCAAATTACTTAGACAAGGCTATAGAATTATTTAATAAATCTTACAAAATTGATCCGCTAAATCAAAACACGTTATTTAAACTATCGGTAGCATACTTTTATAAAAGTGATTGCGCAAATGCGTGGAAATACTATGATGAGTGTATGAAACTCGGAGGTAAGTCTATTAGCCCAGGATATGCTGAAGCTCTTAAAAAACAATGTAACAGATAAAATATTGGTTGTTTATTGAAAAATAAAATTCTATATTTGCACCTCGAAATTTAAAATATTAATTAACAAACCATGTACGCAATAGTAAGTATAGCCGGACAGCAATTTAAAGTTGCTAAAGACCAGCAGATCTTTGTACACAGATTACAAGGTGATGAGGGCGCTAGTATTGAATTTGACAATGTGTTGTTAGCAGAAAACGAAGGTAAATTCAAATTAGGTACTGATTTGAAAAGCGCTAAAGTATCAGCTAAGATCCTGTCTCATTTAAAAGGGGATAAAGTAATTATCTTCAAAAAGAAAAGAAGAAAAGGCTACAAAAAGAAAAACGGTCACCGTCAGCAATTTACCAAAATTGAGATAACCGGAATAACATTATAATTAAGTTTAAATCGAGGCTGGTAACAGTTTCATTAAAGATATAGAAAATGGCACACAAAAAAGGGGCCGGTAGTTCCAGAAACGGCCGCGAATCGCATAGCAAACGTTTAGGTATCAAGATATTTGGTGGTCAGCCGGCAATTGCAGGTAACATCATTGTACGTCAGCGTGGTACAAAACACAACCCGGGCCTTAATGTAGGTATCGGCAGAGATCATACTTTATTTGCATTAATAGAAGGCGAAGTAGTTTTCAAAAAGAAAGCTGATAACCGTTCGTACGTATCAGTTATTCCTTTTGCTGCCGCACCGGTAGCTGAAGATGCAGCACCTGCGCCTAAAGCAAAAGCAGCAGCAAAACCAGTTGCCGAAGCAGCACCTGTAGTAGCAGCAGCAACCGAAGAAGTTGCCGAAGCGCCAAAAGCTAAAAAGGCAGCAGCTCCAAAAAAGAAAGCAGCTGATACTGAAACCGAAGCTCCAGCAGCTGAGTAATCAGAAATCAACACATAACAAAAACCCCGGTCAATTTTGATCGGGGTTTTTTGTTTTAATCAATTCTTTCGGGGATGGGCACCAGCTTAAAATTAAGCGGCACATTGTACACTACCCGTACCGGCTGGCCGTTGTGCATACCGGGTTTCCAATGCCGCAGGTTGTGTACCACCCTTAATATTTCTTTGTCCTGCTCCTCAATAAGTCCGTTCATTACTTTGGCCTTGCTTAGCGTGCCATCCTTTTCAATCAACATACTTACCATAACGCGGCCCTGTATATTTTGCATACGGGCATAGTATAGGTATTGAATAGTCTTTAGCTTATTGTAAAAACGGTCCATGCCGCCTTTGTACTCGGGCATTACTTCTACCGGGGTGGTATATATCTGGTCATCAACGTTTGTTGTATTTGCTATAGCCAGGTTGGTAGTTTGGGCTAATGCACCTGATGAACAGGCAGTAGTAATCAAAACAAACAAAAGCCTTTTCATACAAGTACTAACGTAAAATATGCAGATAAAGAGTTTATAATTGGTTTTATAAAGTTAGCTATATGATATAACTAATGCAAGATACAGTAGTGCTGTTAATTATCCCTCACCATCAACCCATCGGCAAAATCGCGTAGGTATTGTTTATGCTCTTCGGGCAGGTTAATGGCATCCAGTGCAATAAACGCTTTATCAGCATAGGCTTGCATTTCGCTGTCGGCATGTTGCCTTATATCTAAGCTATTATATATAGCGGTAACTGCTTTTACCTTGTCGTTGTTAATAAAATCCCTGTTAGCCAGTATATGTGCTAATTCGGCAGCGGTATTGCCCTTGGCCAGTTCTAATGCTTTTATAAGCAGGTATGTTTTTTTGTTGGATATAATATCGCCGCCTACCTGCTTGCCAAATTTCTCCGGGTCGCCGTAAACGTCCAATATATCGTCCTGTAGCTGGAAAGCTATACCCAGGTTTTCGCCAAAGGTACATAGCAGGTCGGCGTCTTTACCTTCGGCACCGCCAATAAGCGCGCCTATTTTTAAAGCTCCGCCCAAAACCACAGCGGTTTTAAGGCGTATCATGTTAATGTATTCGCTAATAGCAACATCGTCGCGCTGCTCAAAGTCCATATCTATTTGCTGCCCTTCGCATACACCTACAGCTGTATCATTAAAAATATCCAGTATCTCCCTTAGTAAATGGTTAGGTACCTTCATCATCAGTTTGTAGCCTTCAATCAACATTACATCGCCTGATAATATGGCTACGTTTTGGTTCCACTTTTCGTGTACCGTAACACGTCCGCGGCGCAGTGGTGCATTGTCCATAATATCGTCATGCATCAGCGTGAAATTATGGAACACCTCTATTGCCAGGGCAGGAGACAGTGCTTCATCAATGTCACCGCCAAATAAGTCGCAGGCCATTAAAAGCAGCGCCGGGCGCATACGTTTGCCACCGATGGATAAAATGTAGCTTAATGGCTCGTATAAATCGGCAGGATGCACAGGAAAGGTTAGCTTATCAACCGATTGGCTAATCAGGTCCTGTAAATCTTCAAGTTTTCTCATGTGTTGGTTGATTGGTTGATTGGGTTGATTAGGTGAGTAGTTAAAAGTAACCATTCACTCAATCAACTCAATCAACAACTCACTAATTCTGTACTAATGAAAAATCAATTTGTTTTTTAGTCAAATCAACGCTTTTTACCCTGATCTGCACTTCATCACCTAACTGGTAGCGTTTTTTCTTTTTTTGACCAATTATCGCATAATTTTTCTCGTCTAAAGTATAAAAATCATCCGAAATATCACGCAGCCTGATCATGCCCTCGCATTTGTTTTCAATGATCTCTACATACATTCCCCATTCGGTAACACCCGATATTACACCCGCATATACATGACCAACCTGCTCTTTCAGGAATTCGGCCTGTTTGTATTTAATGGATGCACGCTCTGCATCGGCCGCACGTTTTTCCATTTGCGAACTATGCTGGCATAGTTTTTCGTAATGGTCAGCACTAACAGACTGTCCGCCATCTAAATAATGTTGTAGTAAACGATGCACCATTACATCCGGATAACGGCGTATGGGTGAGGTAAAGTGCGTATAATGATCAAATGCCAAACCATAGTGGCTGCTGCTTTTTGTGGTATAGATAGCTTTGGCCATTGAACGTATAGCCAGCTGTGTTAATACATTCTGTTCCTTTTTGCCTTCCACATCCTCCATTAAATAATTAAGAGATTTGGCAGTTTCCTTATCTGATTTAGTGTTGATCTTATAACCAAACCTGGCTGCAAATTGTGCAAAACTGGCCAGCGAATCGGGCTTAGGTGAATCATGGACGCGGTAAACAAAGGTGTATTTATGTTTGCCCTTACCTTTGTTGCTTACAAATTCGGCAACTTTTTTATTAGCCAGCAGCATAAAATCTTCAATTAGCTTATGTGCGTCTTTGCGTTCTTTTACGTATACGCCGGTTGGTTTGCCCTTTTCATCCAGTTTAAATTTAACCTCGGTAGTTTCAAAGCTGATAGCGCCGTTTTTAAACTTACGGTCGCGCAGTTTATAGGCTAAGGCGTTAAGCTTTAATATTTCGCTGGTAAAATCACCTTGCTGGGTTTCAATAACGTCCTGTACTTCCTCGTAAGTAAAGCGCCTGTCCGAGTGTATTACCGTGCGACCAAACCATTCACGGATAACGTTTGCTTCCTCATCCAGTTCAAATACGGCAGAAAAGCAAAGCTTATCTTCTTTAGGGCGAAGCGAGCATAACCCGTTTGATAACCGCTCGGGCAGCATAGGTATAACCCTGTCCACTAAATAAACAGATGTGCCACGTTCAAATGCTTCCTTATCCAACGGCGAATCGGGGATGATATAATGCGATACGTCGGCTATATGCACGCCAACCTCATAGTTGCCGTTATCCAATAACTTAAAAGATAAGGCATCATCAAAATCCTTGGCATCAAAAGGGTCAATAGTAAATGTGGTAACGTTCCTGAAATCGCGCCGTTTGGCTATTTCCTGCGGCGTAACATCAGCCGGGATAGCTTCTGCATCTTTCTCTACTTCGGCAGGGAAGGAGAGGGGGAAACCGTATTCGGCCAATATGGCGTTCATTTCGGTATCGTTATCCCCTTGCGCGCCCAAAACGTGCTTAATGCGCCCAACCGGATTTTTAGCGCCGGCGGGCCAGTCGGTAATTTCGGCCACGGCTTTTATCCCGTTTTTGGCGCCGTTTAATTCGGTGATGGGGATAAAGATGTCATGCATCATTTTCCGGTCGTCCGGAATAAAAAAAGCAAATCGTTCGGATAGTTTTACAATGCCTGTAAACTCCATTTTTGCCCGCTGCAATATTTCAATTACTTCGCCCTCTTTATTACGGCCGCGGCTCTTAGCGTATACATATACCCTTACGCGGTCGCCATTTAAAGCATTACGCAGTTTGCGCGGCGCAACAAAAATATCGGTCTCATTTTCATCATCAGTAACAATAAATGCCGAACCATCATTAGTGAGGTCAACCTTACCTTCAACAAAGGTTTTAAGTTCAAGCAATTGAAATTTACCGGGCGAAACCTCTTTTAAAACCTGTTTAAAAGCTTCTTCTTTTAATATATCAAGTATGGTGTTTTTTGCTTCAGGGTCGCGGATGTTTAATTTTGCCGTAACCTGTTTGTAATTAAGTGGTGTATTACCATTTTGCTCAAATACATCAAGCACCATTTGGGTAAGTACCTGGTCTATAGTTGAGCTGTGTTTCTTTTTTGACATGTAGTAGATGTATTGTATTTATGCTAAAGATAGCTATAAAGTATTAAGTTATGAGTGTTGAGTTGTTAGGTAACGATTACCGCAACTATAATTAAAAACGCGGTATTGCCGCAATAAGTTTTTGAGTATACTCATTTTGTGGATTATTATAAACCTCATCAGCTTCACCTATCTCCACAATCTCGCCTTTGTTGATTACCATTATCCTGTCGGAAATGTGTTTAATAACTGATAAGTCATGCGAAATAAAGATATAGGTAAGATTAAATTCTTCCTGAAGTTCACGAATAAGGTTCAGCACTTGTGCCTGCACAGACACATCCAATGCGGAAACCGATTCATCGCAAATGATAAACTTAGGTTGTAAAGCCAGTGCCCGGGCAATTACTATTCGCTGGCGCTGCCCACCCGAAAACTCGTGCGGGTAACGGTTAAAATGTTCGGGTAACAGACCCACACGCTCCAGCAGTGCTAAAACCTTTTGCTTGCGTTCTTTATCGCTTTTATAAAATTGATGTACCTGCAAAGGCTCCATGATGGATTCGCCAACTGTTAAGCGCGGATTTAAGGAGGAGTAGGGATCCTGGAAAATGATCTGCATATCGCGGCGCATGGCGCGCATTTCTTTTTTATTGATCAGACAGATGTCGGTATCCTCAAATATAATGTTACCTGCGTTGGGCTCAATCAAACGTAAAATAGTTCTGCCCAAGGTAGTTTTTCCGCTGCCCGATTCGCCAACCAAACCCAATGTTTCGCCGGGATATACTTCAAAGCTTACATCATTTACCGCTTTCACAACCTCTTTTGTATTACCAAAAATACCCGTGCTAACCGGGAACCAGGTTGATAACCCGTTAACCTTTAAAATAGGCTCGTGACTATACAGTTTCTTTTTTCGTGCCGATCTTTCAGCAGCCGGGTAGGTATACATTTTGCGGATGTGATCAATGGTTTCTTCATCGTTTGCATCCATAAAATCGGCAATAACCGGCAGCTTTTTTAAATGGTATTTTGGCGATGGCCGGCAGGCCAGTAAACCTTTAGTATAAGGGTGTTGCGGATGGGTAAATAGCTTTGTAACCGTAGCTGATTCTACAACCTCGCCGCGGTACATAACCAGCACATGGTCGGCTATTTCACGTATTACGCCTAAGTCGTGCGATATAAATATCAGGCTCATTCCGCGTTCAGCTTTGAGGCGTATAAGTAGCTCAATTATAGTTTTTTGTACGGTTACATCTAAAGCTGTTGTTGGCTCATCAGCTATCAATATTTCGGGGTTGCAGGATAGCGCCATGGCTATCATTACCCGCTGCTTTTGCCCGCCCGATATCTGATGCGGGTAGGTATCAAATATAGCCTCTGGCCGGGGTAGCTGCACTTCGTTAAACAGTTTTATGGTATGTGCTTTAGCTTCGTCATCATTTAGCCCAAGGTGTAATTTTATAGCCTCGGCAACCTGAAAACCGCAGGTAAGCACCGGGTTCAATGAGGTCATGGGCTCCTGGAATATCATGGCGATGCAGTTGCCGCGTATGGTGCGCATCTCGTCCTCCGTGAGGTCAGATAAGCAAATATCCTCCAACTCTATCTTACCATCAATAACCGTTTGCTTTTTATCAAGCAGGCGCATGATGGCCAGCGAGGTTACCGATTTACCCGAGCCTGATTCGCCAACAATACCAATGGTTTGGCCTTTATTTAACGTGAAGGATACATTTTTAACGGCCTCAAATAAGCCATTTGCGGTTTTGAATCGGATATGCAGATTATCTACTTGCAGCATCAGGGTTGTTCAACTATTACCACGTTCTCTTCATCTATCAATTCTTCGCCACGATAGCGCCTTAACAATTGCGCGGTAGCCAGTACATCTTTTTGGCAATAGGTGCAAATACGGTCCAGTTGGTTGTCCTTCCAGTAAACAGCACCTACCATGCTGCCGTCAATATCATCTTTTGGGGTAGGGATGTCAAATATGGTGGTAAGCAGGTTAAGCGAGGTATAGTTTTTATAGTCGCCAAACTTCCAAAGCTCCATAGTATCCAGGTGGTTTATCTCCCATGGCTTTTTGCCGGCTATTTGCAGTTGCGGTGGAAACTTAACGCCATTAATGAGCATGCGGCGGCAGATGTACGGGAAATCAAACTCTTTGCCGTTATGGGCGCATAACACCAGATTAGGCGACTGCCCGTGCAGCATTTTGGCAAAGTCTTCCAGCAGTTCCTTCTCATCATGGCCCGCGAATGATTTTATGCGAAGGCCGGTTTGTTTACCGCCGGTGAATATGCCTACCGATATACAGATGATCTTGCCAAACTCGGCCCAGATACCAGCGCGTTCATAAAAGTTTTCTGCGGTTTCTTCTTTACGCTGGTTGACGGTTTTCAGGTCCCACAGCTTTTTAAGGTTATCGGGTACTTGCTCATGATCGCTGTATTGGGGTACAGTTTCAATATCAAGCACCATTAAATTATGCAGGTCGTACTGTTCAAGCATTAATGTAATGTTTTACAGAAGCAATTTAGTTAATTAGTGAATAGAGAGTAGTGATTAGTTGGAATATTTACTAGTCACTACTCACCAATCACTATTCACTACCTAAGTCGTATATCCCAATATCTTTAACACCTGCTTGCTATTTTGTTCCTCACCGAAAACCTCAAAGTTGAATGTCTCATCCCTGTTGCGGCGAATAATAACATGTTTTGGCGATGGCAGCAGGCAGTGATGTATGCCGCCGTAGCCGCTTAACACTTCCTGATAGGCACCGGTATTAAAAAAGCCCAGGTATTGCACCTTGCGCGTTTTAGGCATAAACACGCTGTTCATATGCGCTTCCTGGTTGTAATAATCCTGACCGTCGCAGGTTATGCCGCCCAGGTTAACACGTTCGTATTCAGAATCCCAGTTGTTTACAGGCAGCAGAATGTATTTTTGGTTCAGCGCCCACACATCAGGCAGGTTGGTAATGAACGATCCATCCAGCATCAGCCATTTCTCGCGGTCGTTTTGCTGTTTACGGCCCAATACTTTATATAAAATGCCCGATGCTTCGGCAACGGTATATTTACCAAACTCGGTAATGATATCCGGTTCTACAGTATCGTTATCGGCACATATCTCTTTAATACGGCTCACAATCTCATTGATCATGTACTCATAATCAAAATCAAATACCAGCGAGTCTTTAAACGGCATGCCGCCGCCAATATCCAGCGTATCTAAAGCGGGGTTAACCTTTTTAAATTTGCAATATAGGGTTACGTATTTTTCTAACTCGTTCCAGTAGTAAGGCGTATCAGAAATACCCGAATTGATAAAGAAATGCAATAACTTAACCTGAAAATTAGGGTTGTCTTCAATTTTATTATGATAAAAATCAATCACATCTTCCATACGAACACCTAAGCGTGAAGTATAAAATTGCGAATCGGGCTGCTCCTCAGCGGCTATGCGTATACCCAGGTTGCATGGTGTATCCATCTCCACCTCATCGTCATACAGGTTAAACTCTTCCTTATTATCCAACACTGGGATGATGTTTTTAAACCCATCATGCAGCATATCAATAATATACGTTTTGTATTGGTAGGTTTTAAAGCCGTTGCATATTACGGTAACATCTTTTCGTACGGCGCCTTTTTTCTCCAGCGCGTCTATCATCGGCATATCAAAAGCTGATGAGGTTTCCAGGTGGATCTCGTTTTTCAACGCCTCTTCAACAATATGCCTAAAGTGCGAGCTTTTGGTACAGTAACAGTATTTATAACTGCCCCGGTAATTGTTTTTTATAATAGCCTGCTGAAATAACAGCTTGGCCTGCTGTATCTTTTTGGAGATAATTGGCAAATAGGTAAAACGCAAAGGAGTGCCATACGTCTCGATCATCTCCATCAGGTTCAGATCATGAAAATATAGCTCATCCTCAATGATCTCAAATCCTTCTTGTGGGAAGCCTACACTAAGATCAAGAAATTCCTGGTAACTCTGCATTCTTAATAAAATTTTGGCAAAAATGTAATTTTTAAACGGAATTAACCGCTAATTGTTAACACAAAATTTTATTATGGTTTATAGATGATGTAATTTTTACTTCACTCGCAAAGTATTGTTAGCCCGGTTAACGTCAGGTAAGGCATTATCGGGGTCAATAGTTATACTTACGGCTTCGCCAGATACGGGTACGGTAAACGTTGTTACTTTATTTTGTATCCAGGTTTCAACAGGCAGATAAATACGTTGTTTGCTGCCGTTTTTTAGTTTTACCTCTGCCGTAAAT
>NZ_JBDTJZ010000069.1:0-4524 GCF_039935595.1 Mucilaginibacter sp.
CCATATTTCGTCCCTGGCCCACACAAACCTTCATGTTTAATACAGATTTGCCATTCTCCATAACATCTAATCTATAATCAGGAATATTAACCACCACGTATTTTTCAGCAGCGGGCTTATTTTTCCACCTCAATCGTTCAAGGTTAACCGTAATTATTCTTTTGGTTTCCTCTGCCGACATTCCAGGGGCCTGTACACCTTGTTTCAAGGCTTTTTGTAGGGTTATATATTGAGGATCTTTTGGTTGAATACTATCCAGATAAGTTTTAAACCGGGCTACTTGAAAAATATGATTTATTGTTGCGGTATCCGGCGTTTTGGTTTCTATATAATAGCGGTTATATATTTTTTTAGGATTAACAACGCCATATTGCATAGCATTGCTATAATTAATAAGCGCGTTAGCGGTAAGCATTTCCAGTTCGGCTATGTCGTGGTAAGCTTCATCCAAAGTTTTTATAGATTTTTTTGCATTGATCTTGGTAATCAATCCTGCTATTTCATCAGCCTGAAATATTTTAGGGTTAAGTCCATGATCGCCGGCATTTTTAAAATAGGTAGCATCAAGATCATTGGTTATTATATGGTCCATCACAAAAACTGGATCATAACCGTTGTTTTCATAATAACTGGTTATTAATTGCGGGTTGGTCATTTTTGATTGCTCATCAGCAAGTACTTTTTGAAAAACTTGCGCAAAGCCTTCGGGAGTTACATCTTTAAAAACCTTATTTTTGGTTTTTAAGTAAAGCGTTTTGCCCATATCTGAGCGGCTTTTTTTGCAGCTTTGAAAAGTGAAGACCGAAGCCAGGCATAACAATATAAGTATGGGCTTAATAATTTTTTTCGTATCGTTAATCATAGTTTAAGTGATATATACGCGGTGTAAGCAATACTTATACCATAAAATTGTTTACCAAATAATAAGTTAATAATAGCAATAAATAAGCATGGCAACAAACACCAATAAACCCGAAGTTTGGCTACGGGGCCCCTTAACTTCGGTTACACCTTTACTACAGCCTGTTGCGCATGCTTTATTACAAGCCAGGGAAGAGGTAAATGGCTTTATGACGGGTTTTGATGAACTTTTATTATGGGTAAAGCCAATGGGGATGGCTTCGGTGGGATTTCATCTACAGCACCTAACGGGTGTAATAGGCCGGTTATTTACTTATGCACGTGGCGAGGTGTTAACCCAACGGCAATTAGATTATTTACAGGCGGAAGGAAAAGTGCCCCAAAAAATATACAGTGTTAAAGAATTAACAGATACATTTAATAAGCAGGTTGATAAGGCTATTAAACAATTAAGCCAGGTAAACGAGACTTCATTAACCGAATCAAGAGGAGTGGGCCGCGCGCAATTACCATCAACTGTTATTGGACTATATACACACGCAGCCGAGCATACCATGCGGCATGTGGGACAATTAATGGTTACGGTTAGTATATTGAAAGGGTAGGGGCCTATTACCCCATCATCTCTTCAAACTTTTCCCAAAATCCATCGCGGGGTACAGGTGCGGTAATGAGAATTGGCTCTTTTTTTATAGGATGAATAAACTGTAGCCTGCGGGCATGTAAACAAATGCTTTTGCGCAAGCTGCCGCGCGGGTAGCCATATTTATTATCGCCCACTATGGGGCAGCCCAATGTAGATAGCTGTACCCTTATCTGGTGAGGTCGGCCGGTTATAGGGTCAACCTCAATTAAATAATACCCATCCAGTTCGCCAACCAGTTTATAGCTTAGTTCTGATCGTAAGCTGCCCTGTACTTCTTTATCATAAGCCTTGGTAACATTTTTCTGCGGGTTTTTAACCAGCCAGTGCACCAATGTGCCTGCTTCCGGATAAGGCCTTTTGCGCACCACCGCATAATAGGTTTTATGCATTTCGCGGCTTTTAAATAGTTGGTTTATCCGCTCCAATGCCTTGCTGGTTTTAGCAAATAGTATAACGCCGCTAACCGGACGGTCAAGCCTATGCACTACGCCTAAAAATGCGCCGTTGGGTTTGCTGTATTTATGGGCGATATATTTTTTTACTTTCTCGTCCAGCGGTTCATCACCTGTTTCATCAACCTGCACAATATCGCCCGCGCGTTTATTAACGGCAATCAAGTGGTTGTCCTCATAAAGCACATCCTTATCGGTAATATCGTGAGGGGTATATTTAAATTCTACTCGTGCCATCGTTAGTTCATGGTTCATGGATGATAGATCATAGTGTTTTTTGGCTATGAGCCATCAACTATGAACTATATGCCAGCCTAATATTGCTCCTTCTCGTTCGGGAAACTTTCCGACTTTACGTCATCAATATAATTCTTAATGCTGCCATTCATCACCTCGTATAAATTAGCATACTGGCGTAAAAAGCGGGGTTTAAACCCTTCGTTAATACCAAGCATATCATGTATAACCAACACCTGGCCATCGCAGCTTTGCCCAGCGCCAATACCTATGGTTGGTATATGCAGGCTCTCGCTAACCTGTTTGGCCAGTTGCGCAGGAATTTTTTCCAGTACTATGCCAAAACAGCCAAGTTCCTGCAGTTTTAAAGCATCCTCTTTCAGCTTTGTAGCTTCGGCCTCTTCTTTAGCACGTACAGTATAAGTACCAAATTTATATATCGATTGTGGTGTCAGGCCCAAATGTCCCATAACCGGTATGCCTGCGGTTAATATGCGGGTAACCGATTCGGAAATTTCAACGCCGCCTTCCATCTTAACCGCATGTGCACCCGATTCCTTCATGATACGGATAGCCGAGTTTAATGCCTCTTTGGAGTTACCCTGGTACGAACCGAAAGGCAGATCAACAACCACAAGCGCGCGTTTTGCTGCGCGCACAACAGATGAGGCATGGTATATCATCTGATCCAGCGTGATAGGCAGGGTGGTTTCATGCCCGGCCATCACGTTCGAGGCCGAATCGCCCACCAGTATAACATCCATACCCGCATGGTCAACAATGGCTGCCATTGAGTAATCGTAAGCGGTAAGCATGGCAATTTTTTCGCCACGGACTTTCATTTCCTGCAGGCTGTTAGTGGTAACCCTTTTTATTTCTTTATGTACTGACATGGCAGCGATTTTTCTGTTGGGTCAAAGTTATGTTTTTTTTATTTCGGATTTATTGACTCCTTAATTTGACTAACCCGGTCTGCGATACGCCGGGCACGGTAAGTCATTGCCACCAAAATAAAATCCGAAATTGAACATTCGAAATCCGAAATTTCTTTCTACTTTTGCATCGTGAAAAAAGTAGTTATCCACTACACTTCTTTAACCAATTTTCACGGCATGCCGCGCCCGGCAAACCGTTTTTTTAATCATTCAAATTTTTTAAACAAATGACCTATTTCACCCAATTACCGGCTGTATTATTATTGGCTGACGGAACCGTATTTCATGGTAAAGCTGCAGGCAAAATAGGAACCACCGCCGGCGAAATATGTTTTAATACCGGCATGACCGGCTATCAGGAAATTTTTACTGATCCGTCATACTTTGGGCAAATTATGGTAGCTACCAATGCGCATATAGGTAATTACGGCATTACGAAAAATGAAGAAGAATCGGCTCAGATACAAATTGCCGGGTTGGTTTGTAAAAATTACAATATCCCTTACAGCCGTAAAATGGCTGATGAATCTATACAAGATTATTTCCAGGAGCAAAACATTGTAGGAATATCTGATATAGATACACGCCAGTTGGTGCGTCATATACGTGATAAAGGAGCGATGAACGCCATTATCTCGTCGGAGATATTAGATATAGCGGAGTTAAAAACCCAGTTAGATAAAGTACCCTCAATGGACGGGTTGGAGCTATCATCGAAGGTATCAACCAAAGAAACATACACTTTTGGCGAGGAGCACGCGCCTTACCGTGTAGCTGTGCTTGACCTGGGTGTAAAGAAAAACATCCTGCGCAATTTTGACAGCCGTAATATATACGCCAAGGTTTACCCGGCCAAAACCACTTTTGCCGAAATGGAAAAAGATTTTGCGCCAAACGGCTACTTTATTTCTAATGGCCCCGGCGATCCTGCCGCTATGCCTTATGCGGTTGATACCGTAAAAGAGATTTTGGCTGCCGATAAACCCATGTTCGGCATATGTTTAGGTCACCAGTTGCTGGCTTTGGCTAACGGCATACCCACTAAAAAAATGTTTAATGGCCATCGCGGGTTAAACCACCCGGTAAAAAATGTGATCATTAACCATTGCGAGGTTACCTCGCAAAACCACGGTTTTGGCGTAGTGCCCGAGGCTGTGCGCGCGAGTGACAAAGTAGAAATAACCCATATAAACCTGAACGACCAATCAATAGAAGGCATCCGGGTAAAAGATAAAAAGGCATTCTCGGTACAATATCACCCCGAGTCATCACCCGGCCCGCATGATAGCCGGTATTTGTTTGATGATTTTATCAAGCTGATGAAGAATTAGCAATAACATAAAAGAGAGACCAAATTTGGTCTCTCTTTTATGTTATTGAATTTTCAGATATA
>NZ_JBDTJZ010000070.1:0-36540 GCF_039935595.1 Mucilaginibacter sp.
GGCCGAGGCCATGTACGAGGTACGCAAGTACGGCGAATCGGTGGAGACGTTTGAGAAGTTTCTGGATATGCCCGAGGCCCGCGAAACCAATGTGTACAACTATGCTAACTACGCTTTAGCTTATGCCGCCTTTGGCGATGAAAAATATAAAAAAGCCGCTAATTACTTTGAACGATTTATACAGGGCGAAGAGAAGGACCAGAACAGCGTTAATGATGCTATTACCCGTATTGGCGACAGCTATTTTGTATTAAAAAGTTATGGTAAGGCACTTGATTATTACGACAGGATAATTGCCCAGCATAGCAAAGGCGAAGATTATGCCCTGTTTCAGCGGGGGATGATACAAGGCTTGCAGGGATCATTAGATACCAAAATAGCCACGCTTAATGATGTGCTGGCTAAATTCCCCGGATCAGACTACGCGGATGATGCCGACTTTGAGATAGCTTATACCTATTTTTTAAAGAACGACGACCAAACCTCAAAAACCAGTTTACTGGCCATGATACAAAAGTACCCGCGCAGCAGTTATATACCCCGCGCGTTGGTTACCATAGGCTTAATTGATTACAACAACCATAATGACGATTTGGCCATTGAATCATTTAAGGAGGTAATAAAAACCTACCCATCAACAGATGAAGCTAAACAGGCCCTTAAACAAATAGAAAAAATATATACCGATAAAGGCGACGCGCAAACCTTTATAACTTATGCGCAAAGCACGCCAATTGGCAATTATTCGGCAGCGCAGCAGGAAAGCATTATGTATACCGCGGCCAACAATCTATACCTGCGTGGCGACTGGCAGGGCACCGTAGGCGCTGTAAACGCTTATTTTGATAAGTTTAATAACAAACCAATATACGAAAAACAGGCAAGGTTTATACGCGCGCAAAGTTTAGTGCAGTTAAATAAAGCTGACGACGCAGTTAACGATTATAACGTGATATTGAACGACTGGACCAGCACCTATACTGAACAATCATTAATTAGCATGGCCAAATTGTATATGGCGCAGAAAAAGTATAACGACGCGGTGGTATTTTTGAAAAAGCTGGAAACCAACGCCGAATATAAAGCCGATTATGCCTTTGCCATAAATAACCTGCTGATATGTTACGCGCAAATGCAGATGCCCGACGATGTGCTTAAATATGTGCAGGAAGTGCGGCTTAACGAAAAATCGGCACAGGAAGATAAGTATAAAACAGGTTTATATGCGGGCCAGGCCTACCTGCAAAAAGGCGATACCACCAGCGCGGTTAACGAGTTTGACTACACGGTGGCTAATACCAAAACCATTGCAGCAGCCGAAGCTAAATATAACCTGGCCAATATTGAATATTTAAAGGGCAAATACAAAGTATCGCAAAAAACGTGTTTTGACCTGGTTAAAGAAATGCCCAACTATGATTACTGGGTAGCCAAAGCCTACATTTTATTAGCAGATAACTATGTTAAGCTAAAGGACGATTTTCAGGCCAAAGCTACGTTGCAAAGTATAATTGACAACTACAAAGGCGACGATGATATTTTAACAACTGCCAAACAAAGGCTGGATGTTTTGTCGCCGCCTAAACTGGTCCCGGCGGGCAGTAATATGAAAACAGATAGTACCGTAACCAAAAAACCATAAACAGGAGAAGAGCAAAATGAAACTAAAATACAACTATACCCTGCTTACCTTATTAATGGTTTTATTAGTAGCTGCAGGTTATGCGCAAAATAAGCCGGCAAAAAAGCATACTGCGAAAAAAACCGTTACTAAACCAATAGTAAAAGCAACTACTAAACCGGCAACTGTAGCCACCAAAAAAGTGGTGGAGGTAAAATCATTAGGTGATGCAGCAGCCAAAACTGCGCCAAGAGACACCACAAAAAAAGGCGGCAATACTCCCGCTAATAACAATGCAAATAATGGCGGCAGCTTATCCGAAGAAATTGTGGTAACCACGGCCTATAAACCCGTATTGGCCGATGCGGTGAAAATTAGACGCAACCCCGAGCTGGAAGATAAAGTGCCCTTTAAAGCGCCGTTAACCTATACCACCATTGATAAAAGGCTTACCCGCGACGAAGATATCAAACAACTGGATGCC
The DNA here is from genome assembly GCF_039935595.1 of Mucilaginibacter sp. Classification (GTDB taxonomy): domain Bacteria; phylum Bacteroidota; class Bacteroidia; order Sphingobacteriales; family Sphingobacteriaceae; genus Mucilaginibacter. The sequence goes on from NZ_JBDTJZ010000070.1 coordinate 2,106, forward strand.
ATGAAAATGCCCGGCGAGAAAGACTCTGTACTACAAAACAATTACATTAAGCTGGGATTGGGCAATTTAAAAACCACCTATGGCGAAGCCTATATTACCAACGGACGCGACGAGGCCCTGCAGGCCGGTTTATACCTTAAACATTTTGCCCAGGCAGGTAGCTTATACAAACAAAACCAAAGCAAAAACGAGATAGGTATTTTCGGCAAAAGCATTGGGCCGGTAAATGCCTTAAGTGGCAGGATCGACTATAGCAATAATGCCAATTATTTTTATGGTTACGATGGCAGTAATCCGCCGGCTAAGTTAAATGTAGACAGGCAGTACTTTAGCACCCTATCTGCCGAAGGCGAACTGGCTAAAAACTATAAGGATGTAGAGAACGATTTTACCTATGCCGTAAAATTAAAAGGTTACATGTTTAGCAATGCCTTTAGCGCAAAAGAGAATAACATTGTTGTATCTGGCTTTGTAAACCAAACGGTAAGGCAGTTTTACGCGGGCATAAGCGCCTCAATGGATGTAAGCACCCAAAAGGATGCCTTGTACTCGTTAAGCAACAATTTGTTAAGGGTAAACCCTTATATTAAATTTCAGGGTACTAATTACAAAATTGACGCGGGTATTAGTATAGTGGACGAGTTTGGCTTCTCGTCACGCTTCTTTGTGTTCCCGGCGGCTAAAGCCGAGTTACAGGTAATACCCAAATATGTACGCCTGTTTGTGGAGGCCCGCGGCGATGTTAACCGCTCATCTATCCGCGATTTTGCGATGTTAAACCCGTTTATCGGTCAAAACATCAACATAAAAAACTCGGTTGACCAGTTGGATATAAGCGCGGGACTTAAAGGTACCCTTGCACCCGGCTTAAGCTTTAAAGGCACTATCTTCCGCAATAGTATAAAAGATATGCCGCTGCTGGTTAGCAACTTTAATTTTGCCAATGGCGATAACCGTTTCGCGGTTATTTATGATAATGGCCGCGCTCGCGTAACCGGCTTTAACGGAGAGTTGGACTATCGCGCTGGTGATGATGTAAACATATTTGGCCGTACCGAATTTAAAGACTACCAGATGGCCAGCGAAGCCTTAGCCTGGAACCTGCCAAAATTAATAATGACCGCGGGCACCAATATTCATATTAATGATAAGGTAAGTATAAGCGGTACATTGTTGTTTCGCGGCAATGCGCACGACCCATTGGTTGTAGCCGGAAAATACACCACCCTAAACTCGTTTATGGACCTAAGCGGAGGTGTTGATTACAAGGTGACCAAACAGATATCTATTTTTGGCAGGGTAAATAATATTTTAAATTCAACAAATCAAACCTGGATATACTATCCTGAATATGGATTTAATATATTTGGGGGTGCAAGCTATAGCTTTTAGCATGTAGGTATTGTAAACTTGTATTATTTTTAACGGATGGATGTAGGCTTTTATATAAGTGAACTGCTTGAGCAGCGCGGCGACGTAAGCGTACCCGGCTTGGGCTACCTTATACAAGCCCGTGTTGGCGGTTACTACAGCGAAGCCGAACAAAAAATTTATCCGCCGCATAATGAGGTTCAGTTTGAACCCCGCCTGGCAGATGACGATACTACGCTAACCCAGTACATTGCCGATAAAAAAAATATATCGTTAGCATCATCCCAATATTTTACTGAAAAATATATTACCAATTTAAAGCAGGAAGCCTTAACTGCCGAAGTACCCATGGCCAGTATAGGCTCATTTTACTACAAAGGTAACCAACTTGTTTTCAGGCCGGCCCAAAAAATAGCTAATGACGCTGCTTTTTACGGGTTTCAGCCTGTAAAAGCTACCCGGTTAGGATTGGTATCTATACCAAAACCCGCTCCCGAACCCCAATCAGTATATGTACAGCCAGTATTAATACCCGAAAATGCGGAAGAAGATATAGTAGAAGAGGATGAATCATTTTATGAGGAACCCGAATCGCGCAACCTGCTGCGTATATGGCTGCTTTTAATAGGTGTTATTTTTATTGCAGCCGTAGCCGCCTTTGCATTGTACAAATATAAACCGGACACCTTTGAAAAAGTAGTAAGCTGGCGGCCAAACTTTATGCGGTCAAAACCACCGATTAAAGGCGACCTTAAAATCGCTGATAAAAGGGTTGATAGTTCAACCTATGGCCAGCAAATTGATAGCAGCGCCCGCACCGGTGCGGCAACAATGGTAAAAACCGATACAGGTGCTAATAAAGTAGCAATCCCGGCAACTACCCCTACAAAAACAAACGTTACCACCAACCCAACCCCGGCAACACCGGCTGTTAGCGGCGCGATTAATAAACCGGCTATGGCTACTGCTGCCCCACCTGTTAAGGAAGCGGTAAAAACCAAATCGGTTATATTAACAGTGCCCGGACCGCAAAACCCCGTAACTGATAAAACAACAGCACCTAAAACACGTCGGTTTGAAATTATTCTGCAACAAACAGGTACTATGGCTGATGCCAATAACGTTGTTAATGCGTACAAAGCTAAAGGTGTTACGGCACATGTTATTAAAAACGGGGGTAGTATAAAAGTAAGTGTGGGCCCTTACCGCTCCATCAATGATGCGGAAGTGGAAATGGGCAAATTAATAGAAGCCGGGAAGATAACCGACGAATCATATCCAATGGAAATTAAATAATAAAAATGACTTTACTACTTGCACAAGCAGTGACAGACACTGTTCAAAAAATTGCAGATACTGCATCCCAGGCCACACAACAACTGGCGGCCATACCCCAACAAGAACTTCGCTTTGGCGACCTGCTGATAAAAGGCGGCTGGGTAATGTTACCCATTGGTATATTAGCGGTACTGGGACTGGTGATATTTTTTGAACGGTATTTTACCATCCGTAAGGCCTCGAAAAACGAATCGCACCTGATGGTGCAGGTTCGTGAAAGCATCCGCACAGGCAACCTGCAATCCGCTATGGCTATCTGCAAAAACAGCGATTCGCCGCTGGGCCGTATGCTGGCAAAGGGTTTATTGCGCATAGGTCGCCCTATAAAAGATATTGAGGGCGCTATTGAAAATGTGGGCAAACTGGAAGTATCAAAACTGGAAAAAAACATAGGTATATTGGGTATAGTAGCCGGTATCGCGCCCATGTTTGGTTTCTTAGGTACTATTGCCGGGGTAATTAAAATATTTTACGATATATCAAAAACCGATAACATCAGCATGGGTGTTATATCGGGCGGTTTATATGTAAAGATGGTAACATCAGCCGCGGGCCTTTTTGTGGGTATTGTGGCCTACGTATGCTACCATATTTTAAATATGATGGTGGATAAAGTGATACTAAAACTGGAAACCGACGCTATTGAATTTATTGACCTGTTAGAAGAACCCAGCAAATAATGAATTTACGAAAAAGACATAGAGGCGCGGCCGCCGAGGTGCATACCTCGGCCATGAATGACATCATGTTTTTTTTGCTGTTGTTCTTTTTGATCGCGTCGACCGTAACCAACCCGAACGTTATTAAGTTGATGCTGCCCAAATCGTCAACGGGCCAATCAGTATCTAAAAAAACCATAACGGTAGCAGTAACCAAGGATCTTAAATATTACGTTGATAAAAAAGAGGTGCCCATTAGTCAACTACAGCCCACGCTGGCCGCCTATAAACCGTTGGCTACCGAGCTGACCATAGTTTTATACGTTGACCAAACAGTAGCCATACAGGATGTGGTACAGGTAATGGATATAGCACAAAAATTAAATATTAAACTGGTTCTTGCTACTGAGCCAAAGGGATAGTTTGCAGTGGACAGTTTGCAGTTGGCAATGGCCGGTGCAAATACTGCTAACTGCAAACTCAAAACTGCAAACTGACTAATGAACTATCACGAAGAAAATAACTACCCTAAAGCATTTGCAGCTACCGGCATTATACTGGCAGCTATAATGGCTTTATGTTATTTTATTGTATTCACCAATCCGCCGCCACCTGAGGAAGGTACAGGCGGTATATTGGTAAATTATGGCACTACGGATGAAGGCATGGGCAGCGATTATATGAGTACCGAGCAGCCATCCGTTGCCGAAAAAGCCAACAAAACCCGGCCCGACAAAATAACCCCTGCCCCGCCAACCGACCAGAAAACGGCGACCGAAAGCAGCGATAAAAACGTAGTAACCCAAAACACCGAGGACGCGCCGGAGATTGCGGCCAACAGTAAAAAACCGTCGGCTACGGTAACACAGGCTACCAAAGCGGTTGTAAAACCTACTGTTAACCAAAACGCATTGTACAAAGGCCCCAGCAACCATGGCACCGGCGAAGGTGATGGTACCACCAATACCCCCGGCAACCAGGGCAAGCCTACCGGCAGTACGCTTACCAATAACTATAACGGAACAGGATCAGGCAATGGCGGTAATTTAAGCGGACTTGGGCAGCGTAATTTTGTAAATAAGCCCGTTGTAAGTAATGAGGGAAGAATAACCGGTAAAGTAGTGGTGGACATCCATGTAGATAAAAATGGCGACATCATATCGGCCACGGCAGGTGCCCGCGGCACAACCATATCCGATGCGCGTCTGCTGCAAAAATGCGAAGAAGCCGTACGCAACGCCCGCGTAAGCGCTTTAGAAACCGCCCCCGAAACCCAAATTGGGCAGGTAACGTTTGTGTTCAAAGTGAATTAGGTTAGTTGATAGTTCATGGATGATGGTTCATAGTTAACTTACCCTCTCCGCGCGTCATTACGAGCGAGGTACGAGCGTAGTAATCTCTACACGCCAGGGAAGCACGACAGGTCAACATAATTAAAACCCCCAACCGCGTCATTACGAGCGAGGTACGAGCGTAGTAATCTCTACACGACAGGTAGCCAGCATTTTATTAACTTGCATAATGGTATTCAAAAGAGGCGGCTGCGTTTATATCCTGACAAATAAAATGCATACTGTGCTTTATATAGGCGTAACCTCTAATATAATAGGCAGGATATGGGAGCACAAGAATAAACTATATCCAAATAGCTTTACTGCTAAATACAATTGCGATAAATTGGTGTATTACTACTTCTACCCCCATATTGAAGAAGCAATAGCCGAAGAAAAGTCGTTAAAAAACAGAAGCAGAGCATATAAGAATCAATTGATAGGTTCACTTAACCCGGGCTGGAAAGATTTATACGTTTCCATAGAAAGCGACGAACCTATCGTGTAGAGATCACGACGCTGTCGCTCGTGATGACGCGTGGAGAGTTTTTAAGTCTGCAACTACAAGCTATATATTTTACAAAATTTATGGTTAACACATTTTTTCCCTTAGTCCGGATTTACAATATTATAAATCCGGACTAACAGGATCTTGCCACTATAGGCCGGAGGGCTAATGATATTCTTCCCGCGGCAAAGTCGAGAGACGGCGATAAAAAATTAATCAAATAGAAAAATATTAACTAAAAATAGGTTTAACACTTTTTTATAGTAAAAACATATTAAGTAGCTAACAATCAATTATTTAACATAAAAAATCTACAAAATTGTGTTAAACGATGTTAAACGAAATTTGTAAAAAATTCGGCTGGCAATAGTATGGTTATTAAATAATAGTAAAAAAATACAACCAGTTCAGGCGTAATCGCGAGCGGAGTAGTAATGATGTGGGAGTAAATAAATGACATATAAAAACTATAGCTTTGCCCTACCATGATCCATGATCTATCAACCATGATCCAGGAGATTATACAGTTCCCCTCTTGAGAGGGGGCGTGTGAGATAGTGCGACGGCAGGGGTGTGTTATACGCCTGGCAAGACACACCCCTCCGCCCCTCTCTAGAGGGGATTCGCACGAGGCCATTGCTTTTTATACTTCCTATATCATCAACAAAACCATAGCTTTGCCCTACCATGAACCATGATCTATCAACCATGATCCATGAACAACAACCCATGAACTACCAACAAACGCTCAACTACCTTTACACCCAATTACCCGTTTTTACCCGTGTTGGCACCTCAGCCTATAAAGCCGACCTGGACAATACCATTGAGCTTTGCAAACGACTGGATAACCCGCAGCATAAATTTAAAAGCATACACGTAGCGGGCACCAATGGCAAAGGGTCAACCTCGCATATGTTGGCGGCGGTGCTGCAAACGGCGGGTTATAAAACCGGGCTGTATACCTCGCCACATTTAAAGGATTTCCGCGAGCGTATACGCATAAACGGCGAGATGATCAGCGAGGAAACCGTAGTTGATTTTGTGGCCCAACACCGTCAAGATTTTGATGAGATCGCCCCCTCCTTTTTTGAAATGACCGTAGCCCTTGCTTTTGACATTTTCGCGAAAGAGAAGGTGGATATAGCCGTTATTGAAACCGGTTTAGGCGGCAGGTTAGATTCAACAAATATTATTACCCCAATCCTATCCATCATCACCAACATTGGCTGGGACCATATGAATTTGCTGGGCGATACCCTGCCAAAAATAGCTGCCGAAAAAGCGGGTATCATTAAGCCCGGCATTCCCGTCATCATAGGCGAAAAGCAGGACGAGGTAGCCGACGTATTTATCCGCAAAGCGGAAAAAGAAAATGCGCCCATTAGTTTTGCTTCGGAGCTTTTTGAGGCGGAAAAAGCAGAAAGCGGAAAGCAAAAAGCGGAAAGCCATTTGCTTGATGTTAACCTAACCACTCACTACTCACCACTCACTACTCACCACTTACAACTCGACCTAACCGGAACTTATCAGCTTAAAAATTTAAAGACCCTATTGACTGCTATAGATGCACTGCGTTTGCAGGGATATATTATTACTGACGACCATATCAAAACCGCGCTACGGCATGTTAAAACCCTAACCGGGTTGCATGGTCGCTGGGAAACCATTAGCACCAGCCCGTTAACCATTTGCGATACCGGGCATAACCCCGAGGGCATTGCCGAGGTATTAAAAAACATTGCCACCGTAAACTACCAGCAACTACATTTTGTAATAGGCATGGTGAATGATAAGGACATCAGCAAAGTATTGAGTATGCTGCCCAAAAACGCCATCTATTATTTTTGCCGGCCGGATATCCCGCGGGGTTTGGAGGCGGAAAGCTTAAAGCAACAAGCAGAACCTTTTGGCTTACACGGCGAGGTTTACCCATCGGCAAAAGCAGCGTTAACGGGGGCACAAAAAGCCGCCGCCACTGATGACCTGGTTTTTGCCGGCGGCAGTACATTTGTGGTGGCCGAGGTGATTTGATTTATCACAAAAAATTCTATTTTTACGCCAAACCTATAAACACTACAATGAGCACTATTAATTGGGGAATAATTGGTTGCGGCGACGTAACCGAAGTAAAAAGCGGTCCGGCATTTTATAAAGTAGCGGGCAGTAAAGTTATTGCAGCTATGCGCCGCAATGCCGCTAAAGCAGCCGATTTTGCTAAACGACACAACATTGGCAAATGGTATGACGATGGCAGCAAACTGATAAACGATGCCGAAATTAATGCTATTTACATAGCTACTCCGCCGTCATCGCATATTACCTATGCTATTGAATCGATGCAAAAAGGGCATGATGTTTATATTGAAAAACCGATAGCCCTTAATGCCGGCGAAGTACGTAAAATAGCTGAAGTGGCTAAACAAACCGGTTGCAAAGTAAGCATAGCCCATTACCGCCGTGCTATGACCATGTTTTTACATATTAAAGAGTTAATAGAAAACGGCACCATTGGCGAAGTACGCACCGTACAAATGCGTTTATTGCAAAGTGCGGTACCTGAGCTGATAACCCATGTTGAAGATGCCTGGCGCGTAGACCCCGAGGTATCTGGTGGTGGTTATTTTTTTGATATTGCCCCGCACCAGTTGGACATCATGCTTTTTCTGTTTGGCGAGGCACAATATTTTAATGGTTTATCGCTTAACCAATCACATACCAACAAGGTTGATGACCATACAACGGGTACAATATTATTTAAAAACGGCGTAGTATTTAGTGGCGTATGGAGCTTTAACGTTGCCCCTGCCGAGGCTATTGACCAATGCGAAATATTTGGCACCAAGGGCAAAATAGTTTTCCCGGTGTTTGGTAATACTGTTTACTGGAAAAACGAGGATGATGAAAAAAACCTGACCTTTGATCCGGGCGCGCACATTGCCCAGCCTATGGTTGAACAGGTAATTAATTATTTTAATGGCACGCAGCAGCATAACCCCTGCAGTATTGATGATGCCCTGCAATCCATGGAGATACTTAATGCTTTTGCCCAACACAGATAAAAACAAATGTCATTTCGAAACGCAGTGAGAAATCTTATACAAGCGATGAGTATAAGATTTCTCCTCGTACCTCGTTCGAAATGACAATTTATAATTCTGCCTACTTCTTCTTCGGCACCTTTGCCCCTTCTTTTCTGGCCTCTGATAAACCGATAGCTATAGCTTGCTTTTTACTGGTTACTTTTTTACCGCTGCCGCTTTTAAGTTTGCCTTCTTTCATTTCGTGCATGGTTTTTTCAACCTTTTCGCCCGCTTTTTCTGAATATTTTGCCATGATACTAACAATTAGGTGAATGATGTGGTTATACTGCAAAATATTTGCCAAATTTATAGCTGATGGATAGTATTGCAGAAACCGACCTGATTTTAAATGCCGATGGCAGTGCCTACCATTTAAACCTTTTACCGGGCGATGTGGCCGATACCGTTATTACTGTTGGCGATCAGGACCGCGTGGCTGAAATAACCCAATACTTTGACCACATCGAACTAAAAAAAGGCAAGCGCGAATTTATAACACACACGGGTCGTATTGGTAAACAACGGCTAACTGTGCTATCTACCGGTATTGGTACGGATAATATTGATATCGTGCTGAACGAGTTGGACGCGCTGGTGAATGTCGATTTTAAAACCCGTTTACCCAATCCTATTTTAAAAAGTCTGAACATTATCCGCATAGGTACGTCGGGCGCTGTGCAGGCTGATATTCCTGTTGATAGTTTACTGGTATCGTCGGCAGCGTTTGGGTTGGATGCTTTGATGCATTATTATCAACAAGATTTATCCACGCATGAAACTGAACTACTAAGTGTATTTAAAACAATTTTGCCTGCAAATTATGGGTTGTCGCCTTATATCGCATCGGCAGATGCTTCTTTATTAAATAAGCTGGCAACGGGTTTACCACAAGGCATAACCATTACCGCACCCGGATTTTACGCTCCGCAAGGACGACAGGTGAGGGCAATTAATACAATGCCCGAATTATTGGAACTTACACGAAACTTTAATTACAGCAGCCAACGTATAACCAATTTAGAAATGGAAACGGCTGGCATATACGGACTGGCTGCAAGCCTGGGGCATAAAGCCATCTCATTTAATGTGATACTGGCCAACCGCGTTACACAAACATTTAGCAGCCAACCCGCTAAAATTATGGATACTTTTATAAAGGAATTACTTGAACATATTAACCTCAATCTTTAAAACATATAGTTGTAATAGCCGTTTCAACTTATAATATCCCCTCTCGTACTACACATGACTATAAAAAAAATCGACATCCCTTTTTACGAACGTTTTGCCTTAGTAATTATAGGCATAGTAGGTATAGGTTATTTAATTGATGCAGGTAAAGAAATATTGGACCCGTTGGTATTTGGCTTTTTATTTGCCATACTATTGTTGCCTATCGCTAATTTCCTCGAAAAAAAATTGCGTCTGCCGCGCAGTGCATCCTCATTTTTATCTATCATATTGCTGGTTGCATTTATAGGCTGCATTGTTTACCTGGTAAGTAACCAAATATCAAACTTATCGGGCGATTGGCCCATGCTTAAAAAGCAGATAGCAGAATCAATAGAAAACATTAAGCACTGGTTGCAATATGCCTTTAATATTGACACCGACGAGCAAACGGAATATGTAACCAATACCACCCGAAAAATCATGTCATCGGGCGGAGCGGTTATAAGTACCACATTTGGCGCGGTATCATCGTTGGCGCTTTTTTACTTATTTATCATCGTATTTACCTTTTTCATATTGTTTTACCGCAGGCTGCTTTACTTTTTTATATTATCGGTTTTTAGTAAGGAGCATGAGGTTGTGGTAAAGGATATCATCCTGAACATTCAGAATATATTAAGGCAATACATATTGGGCTTGCTTATAGAGATGGTGGTAGTTGCCGGCGTAGCCTGCGCCCTGTTTTGGATAATAGGTATAAAGTACGCCGCCTTATTGGGATTACTTGTGGGGCTTTTTAATATTATCCCCTACCTGGGTATTTTTACCGCTTTATTATTATGCGTATTAATAACTTTTGCCACCGGCTCCATAAATAACGTGGTATGGGTAGGCATAAGCGTAATAAGCATACATGCTATTGATGCAAATGTGCTGCTGCCAACCATAGTAGGATCAAAAGTACGGCTAAACGCGTTGATAACTTTTTTGGGGATAGTTTTGGGCGAAATGATATGGGGCCTGTCGGGTATGTTTTTATCCATCCCGGTAATAGCCATAGCCAAAATTGTTATGGACAGGATTGAACACCTTAAACCCTGGGGCTACCTGTTGGGCGGCGATTATGAGTACAAGCCCTCGGCAGAGAAAAAGATGAAGACCGAATAGCTATTTTATAGCGTGATAAATACGTATAAACAGCGTAATGCCATAAATTAGCAAAACAACAGTATTTAATACCAGCAGCCAGTTTAAATCAACCGCCTTATATTTTTTAATGCTGCATAATACAAACAGAGCTATAAAGCCCAGCATTAACAGCACCGGGAATACGAGTGTCCATTTATTAGGGACGGTTAAATATAATTGGCCTAGTTTGCTATTGTCACCCTGCAAAAACGGAACAAGAGCAATACATAAAAATATCAGGAACAAACGGGTAGCTGTTTTCGCGGCAATTTGGCTGGTTTTCATAATTCAGCAAAATTACTTTTAAATTTATTGGCCTAATATAATTACATGAAATTTAAACACGCGGTATTATTTGCCTTATTGGCTTTCTTTATTAGTTCTGTTTCGGCGCAAACACGGTCGTTCAAAATTGTACCGCTTGGTGTTTTAGGGGGGATAGACGAAAGCAACCTATCCGCCTATATGATTGCCCCTACCAGCAGTAATAACTATATATGTTTAGACGCAGGTACTCTGCATTATGGCATTGAAAAAGCTATAGCCAATAAAGTATTTACCATCCCTGCCGATGAGGTACTTAAAAAATACATCAAGGGTTATTTTATATCACATGCGCACCTTGACCATATTGCCGGCCTCATTATTAACTCGCCCAATGATACCAACAAAAACATCTACGCCTTTGCTGATTGTATAAATACCATAAAAACCCATTACTTTACCCCAACAAGCTGGAGTAATTTTGGCAATGAGGGCGAGGCACCTATCCTGAATAAATACACCTATCATGTACTTAAACCCGCAACAGAAATCACTGTTGATAATACATCATTAACGGTAACTGCTTTCCCGCTCAGCCATGCAAATTTAACCAGCACCGCATTTTTGGTTAAAAATAAGGACTCATATTTGTTATACCTGGGCGATACCGGAAGCGACGAAATTGAAAAAAGCAATAACCTTCAAAACCTATGGCAAACTATAGCCCCGCTGATAAAAAGTAAGCAGTTAAAGGCCATCATGATCGAGGTTTCTTTTCCTGATGAGCACCCTGACAAATCATTATTTGGTCACCTTACCCCGCGTCTGCTTATGGCCGAGATGGATAAACTTAGAGGACTTAGTGGTAAAGCGGCAATGAAGAATTTAAATGTGGTAATTACCCATTTAAAACCACCGGTAAAAAGTATCGCTAAAATCAAAAAACAGCTTGCAGCCGAAAATAAACTGAGGCTGCATTTAATATATCCGGTACAGGGTAGGGTGTTGGGTTTTTGATTAGAAAATCATATTACCAAAATCTATCCAATTCATTAAACCGCTGTCCTTTCGAACATAGTGAGAAAACTATACATATTCCACGTAGCATATGTATAGATTTCTCCTCGTTCCTCGTCGAAATGACAAACGTTTTTGGTTTGGATAAACCCCTTTTCTACCGAAAGCGACGCCTGACAGACATCATCTGCATATCAGCATATTCACACATCTGCACATCTTTTAGCTATCTTTACACTTAAATATGAAATACCTGCGCCTGCTTTTGTTTCCATTCTCAATAGTATATGGATTGGTAGTTGTAATACGCAACTGGCTTTATGACGCAGGCCTATTTAAGAGCCAGCAGTTTACCATCCCGGTTATTGTGGTGGGTAACTTAGAGGTTGGTGGCGCGGGCAAAAGCCCCATGACGGAGTATCTTATCCGTTTATTAAAAACAGATAAGAAACTGGCTACCCTTAGTCGCGGTTATGGCCGTGAAACCAGGGGCTATTTAGTTGCTGATACGGGAGCGACCGCAAACCAAATTGGCGACGAGCCCGCACAGTTCAAACAAAAATTTCCGGATGTTACCGTTGCCGTTTGCGAGGACAGGGTACATGGCATACAACAACTACAGCCGCATCATAATTTAATTTTATTGGACGATGCCTATCAGCATAGAGCGGTTGCCCCCGCCTTAAGCATTTTATTGTTTGATTATAACAACATTACCAAACCCAAACTATTATTACCGGCGGGCGACCTGCGCGAACCGTTTAGCGGCCGCTGGCGGGCAGATATAATAGTTGTAACCAAATGCCCGGAGGATATAGACCAACAAAAACAGGACACAATTGCCGCTATTATAAAACCATTACCGTATCAGCAATTATTTTTTACAGCTATAACTTATTACAACCTACAGGATATGGATGGTAAAGTAAATACTATGGTTATTGATGCTAATACTACCGTATTTTTATTAACGGGTATTGCCAACTCAAGGCCATTGGTACAACATCTTGAAAAATATAGGCCCGATATTATTCATCATAATTATCCCGATCATCATCAGTTTACGTTAAAAAATATCAGTAAACTTGCCGATGATTTTGAAGGCTGTGCGTCACAAAAAAAAGTAATTATTACAACAGAAAAGGATGCGCAGCGTTTACGTGTACAGCAACTGTTGCCGATAGTTAATAAATTGCCTGTTTTGGTGATACCGATAGGCATTAAATTTTTAAATAACCAGGGCGAAAGCTTTGATCAGTCAGTAAAAAAATATGTTAGAGAATATACAGAGCACCACCAACTACATTAAAAGCCGCATTGGCGATTTTGAACCCGAAGTGGGTATAATTTTAGGTACCGGGCTGGGTGCATTAGTTAATGAAATAGAGGTAGAAAAACAGATGATGTATTCAAACATCCCTGATTTTCCTATATCAACGCTCGAGTTCCACTCGGGTAAATTAATTTTTGGTACGCTGGCCGGCAAAAAAGTGGTGGCTATGCAAGGGCGACTGCATTATTACGAAGGTTATACTATGCAGCAAATTACCTTCCCGGTAAGGGTAATGAAAATGCTGGGCATAAAAACCCTGCTGGTATCAAACGCCAGCGGCGCGTTAAACCCATCCTATAAAAAAGGCGACCTGATGATTATTGAAGATCATATTAATTTGCAGCCTGATAATCCTTTATTGGGTCGCAACGAAGATGCGCTGGGACCACGTTTTCCGGATATGAGCCAGCCTTATAAATGGAACCTGATTGATAAGGGCCTTGATATTGCTATGTCTAATAAAATTACCTGCCACAAAGGAGTATATGTTGCCGTAACCGGCCCTAACCTTGAAACCAGGGCCGAGTACAAATATTTACGCATAATAGGCGGCGATGCCGTAGGCATGAGCACCGTGCCCGAGGTTATTGTGGCCAACCACATGGGCCTGCCGGTTTTTGCCATATCGGTTTTAACAGATGAGGGTTTTCCTGAGATTTTAAAACCTGTATCGGTTGAAGAAATAATAGCTGTGGCCCAGCAGGCCGAGCCTAAAATGACATTAATACTTAAAAATTTGATAGCCGGGCTTTAATGGGTTATAAACAGCTTAAATATTTATTGTTATTATTAATTTGCGTATGCGCACATACAGCCTTTGCGCAATTTACCAACCCTGGCTTTGGTAATGGTGCCGGCGCGCAAAACCAAAACCCCTTTACACGCGATACGGTGAGAAAGCCCCAAGTTCAGCTTACCGGCGACCAATTGCTGGATACCCTGCGCAAGCAGGAAGAAGGCCGCCACGACTCGGTTGAGTTTAGCTCAAAAATGATACGTGTAACCAATGAGCGTTTATTGAATGACAGTACACAGGTATTCCCGCTGGATACGGGTATAACCGATTTTGAAAATTACAGTCTGCTGTACAAACCTAAAACACCCAAAATAAGCTTGGGCGGTACCGGTTTTGCGGCCCGCAGCCTGCTGTTTGAGCCATCGCGTACCATTGGTTTTGATGTGGGCCTGCATGCGCTTGATGTTTATTTATTAAGCCCTCAGGATATACAATATTACCGGGCGCGCGTACCTATAACCATACTCTCTTTAGTAACCGGGGGTAAAACCGAGCAGATATTTAAAATAATACATACCCAAAATATTAAACCTAACTGGAATGTTGGCTTCAATCTTAATTTTGCAGGCTCAAAAGGATTTTATAGCTATACCGTTTTGGGCCAAAATGTTAGCCAGTTAAACGCTGCTGTTTTTACTTGGTACGAATCAAAAAACAAACGATATAATTTACTGGCTAACCTTAATTTTAATAATTTAAAGTCGCCCGAAACTGGGTCGATATTAAAAGATACCATTTTTACAGGCACACCATCTATTGATAAATCTACCGAAGCGGTACGTTTACCTTATACCTACGAAAACTGGAAAACCAGTGGCTTTTATGTTAAGCAGTTTTATTATATAGGCCGTATTGATACACTGCGGCAAAAAGATGCTGCCAACATATTACCCACCCAGCGCGTGGCTTATACCTTGAATTATAATGTACAGAAATATAATTTCATACAAAATGACCCCGACACCTACGGTGTGTTTCCTGACTATTATTATGGCATTAACCGGTCGAGAGACTCGTTAACGGTACAGCATATACAAAACGATTTTTCGTATAGTTTTTACCTGCGGGGTAAATCGAACAAGTTTGTAAAAAATGAGTTTAAGCTGGATCTGGGCCTTACGCACGACTTGTACACCTACTCGCAGTTTGTAAGCGATAGCACCGTAAACCAGGGGGGTGTTAAAATAAAACAAATGGACCAGAAGCGGGGCTCAACATTTCAAAACATAACGCTTAAGGCCCGCTTTAGCTACCGCTTTAGCGACAAGGTTGGGCTTGAAGGCAATTTTAACCAAATAGCAGCCGGGCGTAATTTTGGCGACTTTTTGTATGATGCCAAACTATTACTGGCAGGCAGCCGCAAGGCAGGTAAAATTATTTTAGGCGGATATGTGCAAAGCAGTTCGCCAGGGTTGGTTTATACCGATTGGGTATCCAATCATTATATTTTTCATAATACCTTTAAAAATCAAAAAACAACCAGCGTATCCTTTAATTATATGAATGACGCGGTGCAGGTTGACCTGAAAGCCGAGTATTTTCTGATAAGTGATTATCTATATTTTGCCTCGCCAGCCGGGGGCAATGATGCCACGCCGCAGCAGTTGGGCAGCCCTATAAACCTGTTTAAGCTAAGCCTGGGCAAAAACCTTACCTACCATAAATGGCATTTTGACAATTTTGTGGTTTACGAAAAATCAGATTACCAAAACACCCTGCGCATTCCTGAGGTATATACCTATACCAGCTTATATTATAATACCTTTTTATTTAATGTACTGCATACATCGCTGGGTACTAATATCAGGTTCAACACGTCGTATTTAGCACCATCATACGCGGTGGGATTAGGGCAGTTTTACAATGGCAACAATATAACTTTCTCGTCCTACCCTATTGCTACCGTATTTATAAAAGCCACGTTACAGCGTACCAACTTATTTGTTGGGTATGATTATGTTAACCAGGGCATATTTAGCAAAGGGTACTACACTGTTAACCGCTACCCGCAACAGGACAGGCAATTAAAGTTTGGGGTGAGTTGGACTTTCTTTAATTGAGTTGGCAGTTACCAGCATGCAGTTTGCAGTTTAACATTTCTGGAAAAAACTTCTAACTGCAAACTCAAAAATGCCAACTGAACCTACGTCTTCTGATGTTTCTTCTTAGCCGCCGGGAACAACACATTGTTCAATATCAACCGATAACCGGGAGAGTTAGGATGTAATTTCAAATCAGTTGGCGGGTCGTTAAGGCCATGTTGGTAATCTTCGGGGTCGTGGCCGCCATAAAATGTCCATTGGCCCTTGCCGTATTCGCCGTGTATGTATCTGGCCTCGTTGCCTACTTTTCTTTCTCCCATTATGGTAACGCCCGGCTTTAATTTTGATTCGTTAAAAGCGGTAGCCAGGCCCATAAAGCCCTTTATCACTTTATCATGATCTTGCGTAAGCATACTGGGCACCACATCATATTTGGCCGAAAAATCGAATAGGGTGAAAAAATCGGTAGTGGGATCACGTCTTTCACCGCCACCAAAGCCGCCGCCAAAACCACCGCGGCCACCACCCACGTGGCCCACATCAATATCGCTAAATTTTAGCCTGTTGCCACTACCTAAGGCAACTGTAAAATTCTGAAATGCTAAGGTCTGGCTAAAATCCAGTTTTGATTGTGCCTGTGGGTCATAGCCGTCGCCATCATACATTTCATCAACAATATCCGTATTGGCGGCTGCAAGGGCTATATCAAAGCTATCCGCACCCGAACACATGGCAAATAAAAACCCGCCCGCGCCGGTAAAGTCGCGTATTTTTTGTGCTACAGCCAGCTTCATTTTTGATACTTTTTTATAGCCCAGCTTGGCGGCCAACGCCTCCTGTGTCTCCCTGTCCCTTTGGTTAAATGAGCCTTGCATTTCGCTGAAACCACGGTTAAACTTGCTGTACTGTCCGGTAAAATCTTCGTGGTGCAGGTGCAGCCAATCGTATTTAGACAGGTCGCCTTTTAATACCTCTTCATCATATATCATATCAAACGGTATTTCGGCATAATGCAGCACCAGCACCACGGCATCCTCAAGCGGCCCCTTATCAGGCGGCGAATAAACAGCCATGCGCGGAGGTTTTTCCAGTTTTACCACTTCCATGTTTACAGATGGGTCGCTTATTTGCTCAATGATCTGGGCTGCTTTTGCATCGGCCAGCACTTCATAGCTAACACCCCGTATATTACACTCATCCTCCAGTTGCTTACTGTATTTCATCATAAAACTGCCGCCACGGTAATTTAAAAGCCAGTCAACCGTTTCGCCGTTTTTAAGTACCCAATACGCAATACCGTATGATTTTAAATGATCTTTCTGTATCTCATCCATAGGTATCAATAAAGATGCAGCCCTGGTTAAAATAGGTAAAAGCAGAAAGGCAAAAGCTAACAAATATTTCAGGATGCTTTTCATTTTTGGCTGATAATGATTGTATTATAAAAATATAAAGTTTTATTTATAATGAGCCGTATGTAACAGAAATTATGTCTTCTGTTTCTTTTTCTTAGCGGCCGGGAACAATACATTATTTAATATCAGCCTGTAACCCGGCGAGTTGGGGTGAAGCTTGAGATCGGTTGGCGGATCGTTTACGGCATGCTGATAATCTTCGGGGTCATGGCCGCCATAAAAAGTCCATTGGCCTTTGCCATAGTCGCCATGAATATAGCGGGCTTCATTCTGCGTCTTCATTTCGCCCATTATAATCACGCCAGGCTTTAGTTTACTTTCATTATAGGCGGTTGTAAGGCCCATAAAGCCTTTTATCACCTTATCATGATCCTGCGTAAGCATACTGGGTACCACATCATATTTAGCCGAAAAATCAAATAGGGTAAAAAAGTCCTTTGATTTTTCAACCTGGCGTGTCGGTCCATCGTCAATATCGCTGAATGAATGAGAGAAAGGGTCCTGATCTAAATTGAAATTCTGAAACGCGAAGGTTTGGTTAAAATCCAGCTTTTGTTGCGCTTGCGGGTCGGCACCATCTCCATCAAACATGGCTTCACAAATATCGGTATTGGCGGCTGCGGTAGCTATATCAAACGTATCAGTACCCGAGCACATGGCAAATAAAAACCCGCCACCTGCTGTAAATTCACGTATCTTTTGTACTACAGCCAACTTCATTTGTGACACTTTTTTAAAGCCCAGTTTAGCCGCCGTAGCCTCCTGTACCTTTTGGTCTTCGCGGTACCAGCTCTCGTTGCGGAAATTATTATAAAACTTGCTGTACTGGCCCGTAAAATCTTCGTGGTGCATATGCAGCCAATCGTATTTAGGCAGGTCGCCGGCTAGTACTTCTTCGTCATATACTACATCAAAAGGTATTTCGGCGTATTTTAAAACCAGGGTAACGGCATCATCCCAGGGCATTTTGTTTTTGGGCGAATAAACAGCCATCTTGGGCACTTTCTCCAACTTCACCACATCCATATTTACTGATGGGTCACTTACCTCGGTAATAATGGCAGCGGCCTTAGCATCGGCAACAACTTCATAGCTTACACCACGTATATTACATTCGTCTTCAATTTGCTTGCTATAACCCATCATAAAGCTACCACCGCGATAATTAAGCAGCCAGTTAACTTCTACCCCGTTTTTCAATGTCCAAAAGGCAATTCCGTACGATTTAAGATGATCCTTTTGTACCTCATCCATAGGGATCAATATAGATGCCGCCCGTGTAAGGATGGGTAAAAAGCTTAAAGCTAAAAGGAGAAAGGTAAAAGCAGAAAGGCGTTTTAAAGATTGCTTCATTACCCAAAAATAACGAATTATTGCGTAACGTATTATGCCTATAAACGTAAACAGGAATTAATAAGACATGCTTTAAGCTTTTAGCTTTTACCTTTCTGCTTTTTTTGTACATTTGCCAACTATTAAAAATACTATGAGCAAAGCGATTATAAAAACTGAAAAAGGCGATATGACCGTAGAATTCTACGAAAAAGACGCGCCTATTGCAGTGGCGAATTTTAAAAAATTGGCCAAATCAGGTTTTTACAACAATGTTACCTTTCATAGAGTTATACCTAACTTTATGATACAAGGCGGCGACCCAACCGGCACAGGTGCAGGCGGCCCCGGCTACCACATTGATTGTGAACTAACCGGCGATAACCAATACCATGACCGTGGCGTATTATCAATGGCCCATGCAGGCCGCAATACCGGTGGGTCGCAATTTTTTATTTGCCATAGCCGCAATAATACTTCGCACCTTGACAGGCACCATACCTGCTTTGGTAAGGTTGTAGAGAACGTTGACGTTGTTGACGCTATACGCCAGGGCGATAAAATTTTAGGAATAGAAGTTTTAGAAGATTAATTTAGAGATCAGTGATTTGTAATTGGTGATTAGTTTTTTCATTAGTTACTGATCACAAGTCACTAATCACCATTCACTACATATGAATTTAAGCGGAATAGTAGCCGTATCTGGCAAACCGGGATTATGGAAAGCATTGGCACAAAACAAAACAGGTTTTGTGTTAGAGAGCCTCGACGCGCAAAAAATTAAGTTGATAGCCAATTTATCAACAGCCAAATTAGCCGCGCTTGATGAAATAACTTTATTTAGCTATGATGAAGACATTAAGCTAACTGACGTATTTGAGCGTATGAAAACTGCCGCCAACGTACCTGATGCCAAAGCTGACGGCAAGGTTTTAAGGGCGTTTTTCAGAGAGGTAGCTCCCGATCATGATGAAGAAAAGGTATATGCATCCGATATGAAAAAGGTACTTACCTGGTACCATATATTAAAAGACATGCCTTTGTTTAACGAAGAAGTAAAGGCTGCTGAAAGTGGCGAAGCTGAAAAACCTATTGGGGCAGCGGCAAAAGCCGTTACCGAGAAACCTAAGCCTAAGGCAACGGTACAAAAGAAAGCGCCGGCAACCCCAAAAGCGCCTAAAATTAATACACCTAAAAATCCATCAAGAGCCGGATAGCTTTTTGATGTGCAGTCCCGATAGCTATCGGGATAAAAAATGCGGATGTGCAGATGATGCATATCCGCATTTTTTTTGCCGGATAACTTATTTATCTGTTTATCATTACATTGTAGTTGGATGTTTTTTTCCTTACTTTTATGTAACGCTGATATTTGCAAGGAAAAAAATGGCAGATTTCCGATTCATTCCTATCACTCCGCATCCTCAATTAAGCGCACACGTTGCTAAAATACACGTATTTGAAAGCAGCGGCCACCTTGATAGCCAGGAGAGGAAATTAATTGTGCCTAATGCAAATTTTAAACTGACACTTACCTATCGTAACGGAATGGTGGCCGATATTGGTAACAAAACATTTATTCAACCTGAAAATAAATTGAGCCTAACCGGCATCATAGATTCGCCGGTAATGCTTGACACCTTTAATGCAGAGCCAACAGGCACTATAATTATCGAATTAAACCCACAAGGTGCATACCGATTTTTCCATTTACTATATGCCGAGGTTAAAAATCAAATTATGCAATTAGAGGACCTGATTGGCAACGCGGCCGCGGAACTGCAATTAAGACTTGGTGAAACAACTTCGGTTGATTTGAAAGTGCAGTTGCTTCAAAATTTTTTGATCAAACAACTGGAAAAAACAGCGCCTGACCCGATATATGATTACTGTATAAATAGAATATTGAGTACTGATGGTATTTTGACCGTGGCACAACTTGAAAAAGAAACCGGTTATAGTGCACGCTGGCTTCATCGCAAATTTTCAGAACACCTGGGCACAGGTGCAAAAAACCTTTCCGAGATTATCAGGTTCAAGCAAATTTACTATGCTTATTCGGCCGGTGTAAATTTTCAAAACTTAAAAAACCATATTTACCATAATTATCACGACCAGTCTCATTTTTTAAGAGCATTTAAAAGATTTACCGGGCATACCCCAACCGATCTTCAAAACAGCACCAACGAACTATCGACAAAGCATTACAGAACCTGAGTTCCGATTTGTACAATACCGGTGTTTACAGCGCTGCTATCTTTATTAAAAAATTCAAGGACATGAAAAAAAATAATTTTAACAGTAGTATATCTGCAAAAATCACAGCCGAAGAAGCGATCAAAAAAATCAGTAAAGTAACTGAATGGTGGGGAGTTGCCTTTAGTGGGAGTTCCGAAAAACAAAACGATAAGTTCGTCGTGAAAATGGGTGGGGATTCTTTCTTTAATTTTACGGTGGCGGAGTTAATACCCGGTAAAAGAATTGTTTGGCTAATTACTGATTGCCATATGCCCTGGTATGCCGACAAAAAAGAATGGGCAAATACCCGACTAATTTTTGAAGCTCATGAAAATAACGGGGTAACAGAGCTAAACTTTACACATGATGGCCTTACACCGGATGTTGAGTGTTACAAGGATTGTGCTCCCGGCTGGACACATTGGATACAAACCAGCTTATTGTCTTATTTTACAACCGGCCAGGGGATTTTCAAACAAAATACTGCACCGGCGGTGTAATTAACAGCAAACTTCATGTTTGCAGTTCTCGTCCACAAATTCGGGTTCAAAGGTGCTGTGATTTATATCCATGTGCTGCAAGCGGTGCCGCAGGTCTTGTTTTATTTTATCAAATACGGGCAAACTTTCCGCATCTAATACTAAATGGGCCGTTAAAGCATTTTCAGTAGTGCTTAGGGCCCATACATGTACATGGTGAACACCAACTATACCTTTGGCCTTAAGCAGTTCCTCTTTAACACTTTCCAGATTCATATCCTTGGGTACACCATCCATTTCCAGCCTTAAGCTATCTTTTAGTAAACTCCAGGTTCCCTGCAATATCACAACCGCTATAATTATACTTACCGCGCTATCTATCCAATATAAATGGGTAAAATAAATAATCAACCCCGAAACTACCACACCTGCCGATACTATAGCGTCCATAGCCATGTGCAGGTAAGCCCCTTGGGCATTAAGGTCGCTGTGTTTATCTTTAACAAATAGCCATGCTGTAAACCCGTTTACGGCTATACCAATAAAGGCCACCCAGGCCATGGTAGCGCCTTCAACAATTTCGGGTTTCATAAACCGCGTTACCGCTTCGTAAACTATAAAACCTACCGAAACAAAAAGTATTAGCGCATTAAAAAATGATACGATAATAGTGGACCGTTTGTAGCCAAAGGTGTATTGTTTATTTGAACTTACTTTGGTTAGTTTAAAAGCCAACAGAGCCAGGGCTAAACTGGCCACATCGCTTAAATTATGCCCTGCATCAGTTAACAAGGATAACGAACCGGTTATAAACCCCGCTATAACTTCGATAATTACGAAAGCCGAGTTTAAAATTATACCTACAATAAAGGCGGTATTTAAATGATCCAGCTTGGGCGCGTGATCATGATGGTGGTGGTGTGAGTGGTCGTGACCTGACATGGTACAAAGTTAGTTATAAAAGCGGAAAGCTAAAAGGTAAAAGCAGAAAGCTGAAAACAGTAATATTTGTAGTTGCCTGTGCGGACACAGACAATGGTATCATTCATGGTGATACGGTTCGCCCTTAATAATAGTAAAGGCACGGTACAATTGTTCAACAAACAGCAGGCGTATCATTTGGTGCGAAAATGTCATCCGCGATAGGGATAATTTATCATTTGCCCTGGCGTAAACCGACTCGTCAAACCCGTACGGTCCACCAACTATAAAAAATAAGGTCGACGTTGAACTGATTGCTTTTTTATTAAGATAAGCGGCAAATTGTTTGGATGAAAACTCCATACCTTTTTCATCTAACAGCACCACATGGTCAAGCGGCGACAGCTTTTTTAATATCAATTCTGCCTCCTTAACTTTTTGCTGTTCGGATGTTAAGGCTTTGGTATTTTTTAGTTCGTTAATTTCAATAAGTTCCAGTTTTGTATAATGTTTTAGCCGCTTTACATACTTATCTATCCCCTCTTTTAAATAAGCGTCCTCAGTTTTACCTACTGTTAAAAAAACAATCTTCATAATACAAAGTAAATAAACGTTTATTTAAAATATAAGTGCTTATTTAGCCTGATTTTTATTCACCATGCAACAACCTATTATTGATAATTATACCCTTAATGCCCAACTGGCCGGGCAGCAAGCCGCTAAATATAAAAAACTGGCCGATACTTATTCGCTGATGCGTTTGGGCATTTTCGCCCTGATGATACTGGCTATTTATTTTGCTGTGGTAAAGGATAACTTTAATATTATGGCTATCGCGTTCCCGTTGCTTATGTTAGGTTTTGCCTGGCTGGTATCACGTCAAAGCATTTTTGAACAGCAAAAAGAATACTTTTTAAACCTGCAACGGGTTAATGAAAACGAAATAACCAATATTAATACCCGTGCCAACTTATATGATAACGGCGAAGCCTATAACAACGAAAAGCATTATTACAGCGCTGATCTGGATATTTTTGGCCATGCTTCCTTATTTCATTTTATAAACCGCGCCGCTACACAGCCCGGCAATACTATGCTTGCCGAATGGTTAAGCACACCTGCCAACAAGAAAACTATTTTATCAAGACAGGAGGCTATTAAGGAACTTGCCGCCAAAGACCAATGGAAACCGGAGCTACAAACCCTACTGTTATTTGCTAAAAACGAAGATGCCGACCAGCTAAAATTACTATTCAACTATTTACGTGTCCCTTTAAACATACCCGGCGAAAACGGGCTGCTTAAATACATTAAAATAGCACCCTTTTTATTAACGGCCGCTATAATAGGCGCCTGGTGGTTACCGGCATCCAAATTCATAGCTATTATTTTGGCTGCCGCTAACCTCATTATTGTATCGTCAAAAGGCAGTTATATTGCTAAGTCATCCTTTATTGCTGATAAAATAAGCAAGGTATTGTCGGCCTATGCCGCGGTGTTTAGTAAAATAGAGAACACCGAATGGCAATCGTCATATACTACAGATCTGGCCGATCGTATAAAACAAAAACAAACCTCAAAAAACATTACCGAACTGGCTAAACTCATTAATAAGTTAAGCTATAACCTGGTAATGATAGTTAATTTTATTTTGAATGTGTTTTTTCTTTGGGCGCTAAAGCAGGTAATAGCCATTGAGCAATGGAAACGTAATAACCATACCAATTTGGAGGACAGCTTTGATGTTATTGCAGACTATGAGGCCCTTATAAGCCTTTCAAGCCTGCAAATAAACTACCCTGATTGGTGCCTGCCAGAAATTGCAGACAGCGAAGGTTATACACTTATTGCTACCGAGCTGGCGCATCCGCTTATACCGGCAAATAGCCGGATGGTAAATGACTATGAACTGGATAATACTTTTAAGGTAGATATTATAACCGGCTCAAACATGGCTGGCAAGAGCACCTTTTTGCGCACTATTGGTATTAATACGGTATTGGCCTTATGCGGCGCGCCGGTTTGTGCTAAAAGCATGCAGGTATCGGTTATGACCATGGTAAGCTATATGCGTATCAAGGATTCATTGAACGAAAGCACCTCGACTTTTAAAGCCGAACTGGACCGCCTGCAAATGCTGCTTGCGGCTGTTGATAATACCAATCCTAAAGTTTTCTTTTTGATTGATGAGATGCTGAGAGGCACCAACTCGGTTGATAAATACCGTGGATCAAAAGCAGTTATTGAGCAGTTGATAAGGAAAAAAGGCGTGGGCATGGTAGCCACGCACGACCTGCAAATAGCCCAACTGGAGCAGCAATACCCCGATTATGTGCGCAATTTTTACTTTGATATACAGGTAAA
Organism: Mucilaginibacter sp.; assembly: GCF_039935595.1. GTDB lineage: Bacteria > Bacteroidota > Bacteroidia > Sphingobacteriales > Sphingobacteriaceae > Mucilaginibacter. The sequence goes on from NZ_JBDTJZ010000070.1 coordinate 26,958, forward strand.
AAACGGCGAAATGCTGTTTGATTATAAAATGAAGCACGGCGAATGCAAAACATTTAATGCTACCTTACTGCTTAAACAAATAGGCATTGATATAGATTAACAAACTTGTAATTTATACCACTATATTAACAATACGGCCCTTTACTACAATTACTTTTTTAGGTTCTTTTCCGTCCAGGTATCTTTGTACATCAGCATTAGCGCGTACCAACGCTTCAATGGCGGACACATCCAAACTCAATGAAATATTTAAATTCATTTTTGTTTTTCCGTTGATGGATATAGGGTAGGCAAATTCATCTTCAACCAAATAAGTCGGGTTAAATTTAGGATATGGTGCGTACGACAAACTACCCGCCTCATTGCCCAGCATCACCCATAACTCTTCACATATATGCGGAGCGTATGATGAAAGTACCACAACCAAATCCTGCAATATCGCTCGGTTATTGCATTTAAGGTCGGTCAATTCATTAATGGCTATCATAAAGCTGGATACCGAAGTATTGAACGAGAAACGCTCTATATCTTCCTCAACCTTGCGGATAATTTTATGTAATGATTTTAATTCGGCTTTGCTTGGTTCATTGTCAGACACCTTAAATTCCCAGGCATCGTTATGGAAAAGCCTCCAAAATTTACGCAGAAATTTAAACACACCCTCAATACCATTGGTATTCCACGGTTTGCTTTGCTCTAACGGACCTAAAAACATCTCGTACATACGCAGGGTATCCGCACCGTACCGTTGGCAAAGATCGTCTGGATTGACCACGTTGAATTTGGATTTGGACATTTTTTCCACTTCAACACCACAGATGTATTTACCGTTTTCTAAAATAAATTCCGCGTTAGCAAAATCATCACGCCACTTTTTAAATTTTTCAGTATTCAGCACCTCGTTCTCCACGATGTTTACATCAACATGCAATGGTGATGTCTTGTATTGACCAATTAAGCCATGCGAAATAAAAGTATTGGTACCACGACCCTCATCATCAACTAAACGGTACACAAAATTACTCCTCCCCTGTATCATCCCCTGGTTTATTAGCTTTTTAAAAGGCTCTTCTTCTACCACCAGACCAATATCCTTCATAAACTTATTCCAGAAACGGCTGTATAACAGGTGACCGGTAGCGTGCTCGCTGCCGCCTATGTATAGGTCAACATCTTTCCAGTACTCAATAGCTTCTTTAGATGCAAATGCTGCATCGTTATGCGCATCCATATAGCGGTACCAGTACCAGCTGCTTCCGGCCCAGCCGGGCATGGTGCTTAGTTCATATTCTCCTTCGGGATGCTTCCAGTTGGTTGCCCTACCCAACGGCGGTTCGCCGCTTTCGGTTGGGAGGTACTTATCCACTTCGGGCAATAACAACGGCAGTTCCTGCTCGGTAATTAAATGCGGCAGGCCATCTTTAAAGTAAACCGGCACCGGCTCGCCCCAATAACGCTGGCGGCCAAATATGGCGTCGCGCATCCTGAAGTTTATTTTGGCGCGACCCGCACCTAACTCTTCCAGTTTGGCAACAACGGCGGCGGTGGCTTCTTTGTAGGTCAAGCCATTTATAAAGTCTGAATTAATGTATTTACCTTCCTTAGTGGGGTCGGCTTCGGTGGTAATATCCTGGGTATCCAGTATGGGTACTATGTTCAGGTTAAAATGTTTGGCAAACAAAAAGTCGCGCTGATCTCCGCTTGGTACGGCCATTACTGCCCCGGTACCATAACCTGCCAATACATAGTCGGCAATATATATCGGCACTAACTCATCGTTTAACGGGTTACGCACATAGCTACCTGTAAACGCACCTGATACCGTTTTGGCATCGGCCATACGATCCAACTCTGATTTCTTTTTGGTTTGATCAATGTAAGCTTGGATCTCTGCCTTTTGCTCTGGCGTTGTTAACTCAGCCACCAACTCATGCTCGGGTGCTATTACTAAAAAGGTAACCCCGAATATGGTATCAACACGTGTGGTAAATACTTCTATAAAATGGGTGGCGGATTGTAAGTTCTGAGCAGTTTTCTCTATCGGAAATTTCACGCTGGCACCGGTGCTTTTACCTATCCAGTTGCGCTGCATCTCTTTTAAAGGCTCAGGCCAGTCAATGGTGTCCAATCCCTGTAAAAGTCGCTCGGCATAGGCGGTAATGCGCATGCTCCATTGCATCATTTTCTTTTGTTCAACGGGGTAACCGCCGCGTTCGCTAAATCCATCTTTTACTTCGTCATTAGCTAATACCGTACCTAAAGCCGGGCACCAGTTTACGGTACTTTCGCGCAGATAGGTTAATCTATATTTTAACAGTTCATTCTGCTGGGCGCGATTATCCATCGCGTTCCATTCATCGGCAGAAAAACTTAAAACTTCTTCATCACAAACAGCATTAATACCTGCTGATCCGTTTTTTTCAAAATGTTCAACCAACTTAGCTATTGATTCCGCTTTATCGGCATCCTTATTATACCAGCTGTTAAACAGCTGCATAAATATCCATTGCGTCCATTTATAATAATCCGGCGAGCTGGTGCGCACCTCGCGGCTCCAGTCGAACGAAAAACCTATCTGATCTAACTGACGGCGATAAGTAGCAATATTAGCCTCGGTAGTAACCAATGGATGTTGCCCGGTTTGTATGGCATATTGCTCGGCGGGTAGGCCAAAGCTGTCATAACCCATAGGGTGCAATACGTTAAAACCTTTTAAACGTTTATATCGTGCAAAAATATCAGAAGCAATATATCCCAGCGGATGGCCCACATGCAGCCCCGCACCTGATGGGTAAGGAAACATATCCAGCACATAATACTTAGGTTTGGCGGAGCTATTATCGGCTTTAAACGTACCGTTATCGGCCCAAAACTGCTGCCACTTTTGCTCTATATCTTTAAATTGATAATCCATTTGGTTGGGTTATTAGGTATTGAACCGCGAAATTAAGAAAATCTATCTTAGTTTAACAGCTATTTATGGACTGTTATGTAGCAGTTAAATGATATTACATATCAACTAAATATTTCTTTACAAAGAATTTCTTTTAACTTTGTATAACTTAAAATTTATCACATTTATGAAAAAAATCCTTACTACGCTATTTGCGGTGATGGGCATTTATGCAGCAAGCCATGCCCAAAGCAAAAATGAATTTGGTATAGGTGGCGGCGTTAGCGGGTCATCTATATATGTGTCTGACCAAAAGGATTATACCCCTGCCAAAACCGGTTTTAACTTATATATAGCAGACGAGCAATACTTTTCTGACAGGTGGGGCATCAAGTTTAAACTCATATATGACCAGAAAGGATGGATGGAAAATACCATTACCTCTTACTCCCAATCCCCTTTCACATTTCCAAATTCCTATTATAATGTAAAATTTTATCTCAACTATATAACAGTACCTGTAATGGCCAACTGGCATTTTGGCCGTACCAGGAATTGGTATTTAAATTTTGGACCATATATTGGCTTTTTAACATCGGCCACTTATGATATAAATAAAAGTATGGATTTAAAGAGCGCATATAATAGTACTGATGCGGGTTTGGCATTAGGTATAGGTGTAAAAATACCTTTATCAAAAGGCACTAAATTTTTTATTGAGTATGACGGCCAGGGCGGGGGATCTAATATTGTAAAAAATGGCTCTGCCGGAAATAACGCGAGGTCAAGCTTTAATGTTGGGTTTGATTTTTAAGTCCCACGTCTCTCCATTTTTAAAACACCCAAAACTTCGCCATCAGGCAAAATAGTATCAACACGCTTAACCGGCTGATAACCCATAGCCGTATAAAGTGGCACGCCGGATAATGTTGCACCCAGTTCAAACCGGGTGAAGCCATTTTTCAGGGCTTCGGCCTCGCAAACATCAATAATATGACGGCCTATTCCCTGCCTGGCATAACCGGGATGCACAAAAAATGCACGGATGCGGGCGGCATCCTTTGCCGGATCAAGTAAAGGGTCCTCCACCTGTTTATGCTGGTCGCCGCCAAATAGCGTATTACGTTTGCTCCATCCGCCGCAACCAACCATAACACCGTCAATTTCGGCTACATAATAAGTGCTATCAATTATTAATTGACTATCAACCCCAAACAAATATTTTAGCGAGCTTTCAATTTGGTTGGGCGTGTAATAATTCGCACTTAATCCGCGGACCGAAATATCTATCAACTTTAAAAGATGGGGTACATCCTCAAACGTGGCTAAGCGGATTGTAACAGCCATACTATTCACTTAAAACAGTTACACAGTTTTTGCCAAGCACAGCTAATCGTGCAGGTAATGAAGTTAAACCCGCAGTATCTTTAATACTATTATACAGAAATTTTATTAAAGTTAAAGTTTCGTCGCTTGGGTCGCAGGCCTGGGCTTTTTCTAAATGCGGCAGGGCTTTCATTACCGCTGCTTTATAGGCTACCGCATCGCCTTTACCTGCCTGTATTTGTTTATAAATTTCTTTAGCCTTTTCGTTATATAAATAGCCCAAAGCACGGTGCGGCACATAATAATCGGGCTGGGCTGCTACTACCAACTCGTAATAAGTAATGGCTTTATCCGGCTGCGAACTATCCTCATATAATTTGGCCAAACCGTTATAATAAAGCACCTGGCTTTTTGCAGGCAGTTTAGCTACATTGGGCAACAGGCTTTCGCCAATAAGCAGGGCTTTTGAACTTTCGTTTTGGAAACGGGCCAGGTTAAAATCAAGGTATTGATCGTAAACGGCATCGGGGGTTTGGGCATAGGTTGTACCGATAGTAAATATTAGAAGTGCAAGAAATATCACTTTTTTAAACACAACCAAATATAGATACAGTATAAATGTTTTTTGTTAAATTTGTTATTATAATTTACGCTTATGGTATTGTTATTAAAAAAGGGTGCTAACAAAAAAGACATTGAAGCTATAGAGAAAAAACTCTATAAAGAAAAAGCTTTAAGCGGTTTTAATGCAAAAAAATACAATGGTGTTTTATCTTTGAAGGAAGACCCATTAACCAGTCAATTAAATTTGAGAAATGATTGGGAAAGAGATATTAGTTGATACTAATATCATTTTGTATTTATTAAATGGTAGCGATACTATTGAAAGCTTTCTTCAAGGAAAGGATATTTATCTATCCTTTATAACAGAATTAGAACTTATTGGATTTAAAAACATTTCGGATCAAGAAGAATATCAAATTAATAGACTTTTAAGGGACTGCTCTGTTATTCCAGTAAATAATCGTATAAAAGAAAAATACATTGCCATAAGAAAAGCCTATCATTTAAAATTGGCCGACGCTATTATAGCTGCAACTGCATTGACATTAGATTTTCCATTAATAACTGCTGACAAGCAGTTTAAAACAATTAAAGATCTAAAGCTAATAACATATCAACATAATATTGATCTTACATAGCGATTTACCCAAAAATCTAAAATCGTCCCCCACTTTTCCATCCAAAAAACTATCTTTGCCCATGCAAGAAAAAATCCTCATTCTTGACTTTGGCTCGCAGTTTACCCAACTCATAGCGCGCCGTGTCAGGGAGCTCAATATTTACTGTGAGATCCACCCGTACAATAAATTTACCAAAGTTGACAGCAGCGTAAAAGGCATTATCCTTTCGGGCAGCCCCTACTCGGTAAGGCAGGAAGACGCGCCACATTTTGAGTTTGCCAAATTCCATAACACGCTGCCTATTTTGGGTGTTTGCTATGGCGCGCAATATGTGGCCCATTTTCATGGCGGCGAGGTATTACCATCAAGCACACGCGAATATGGCCGCGCCAATTTGCAATATATTGATACAAAAAACCCGCTGTTCAGGCTTGTACCGTTAAACTCGCAGGTTTGGATGTCGCATGGTGATACCATTGCACGCATTGGGGATGATTTTGAAATAATTGCCAGTACAGATACGGTTAAAGTAGCCGCTTATCATATAAAAGAAACCCAAACCTACGGTATCCAGTTTCACCCGGAAGTAACGCATAGTATTGACGGTAAACAATTGCTGCATAACTTTTTGGTTGATATTTGCGGTTGCAAGCAGGATTGGACCCCTGATTCGTTTGTGGAAACTACCATAGCCGCGCTTAAAGAAAAATTGGGCGATGATAAGGTGGTATTAGGATTATCAGGAGGGGTTGATTCATCGGTAGCGGCAGTATTGCTGCACCATGCTATCGGCAAAAACCTGCATTGCATTTTTGTTGACAATGGCTTGCTGCGCAAAGACGAGTACCAATCGGTACTGGATTCGTACCAGCACATGGGTTTGAATATAAAAGGTATTGACGCCAAACAACGTTTTTACGATGCGTTGGCTGGACTAACCGACCCCGAAAAAAAGCGCAAAGCCATAGGTCGTGTATTCATAGAGGTATTTGATGATGCCGCGCACGAAGTACAGGATGTGAAATGGCTTGGCCAGGGCACCATTTACCCAGACGTTATTGAATCGGTATCGGTAAAAGGACCATCGGCAACCATTAAATCGCACCACAACGTGGGTGGTTTGCCTGATTTTATGAAACTAAAAGTAATTGAGCCTTTAAATACGTTATTTAAGGACGAAGTGCGCAAAGTAGGTAAAGCTTTAGGCATTGACCCGAATATATTAGGCCGCCATCCTTTCCCCGGCCCGGGCTTGGCTATCAGGATATTAGGTGAGGTTACGCCCGAGAAAGTTGCCATATTACAGGAGGCTGATGCAATTTATATCAACAATTTGCGGTCGGCCGGTGTTTATGATAAAGTTTGGCAGGCCGGATCTATATTTTTGCCGGTACAATCTGTTGGTGTTATGGGCGATGAGCGTACTTACGAGAACGTAATTTGCCTGCGCGCTGTTGAATCATTAGACGGCATGACCGCCGATTGGTGCCATTTACCGTATGACTTGCTGGCAAAAATATCCAACGAGATCATTAACAACGTAAAAGGAATTAACCGGGTAGTGTATGATATCAGCTCAAAACCACCGGCCACTATTGAGTGGGAATAGGTGGTTAATTTATGTACTAACAGCGCTGTTTACAGGGGCATGTTCGCCCAGGTTGCAGCCTGTTGCATCGTCACCTGCACCCGTAGAAAAACCAATAGTTAAAGTACCCGAAGCAAAGCCCCCAGTTAAGGTTGAGCCAAAAGTCTCGCTGATATCGTTGCTATTGCCGTTTGACCTCGATTATCTTGATAAAGGGTATAACAACAACGCCGCCCTAAAAAAAGCCAATATAGCAGTTGATTATTACCAGGGATTTAAGCTCGCGCTTGATTCGCTCACCACATTCGGTTATAATTATAAACTGCAGGTCTATGATTCCAAGGACCTGCCATCGCAGGCCCACGCCCTGGCTTATAACGCACAAATACGGGCGAGTGATCTTATTGTGGGCCCTGTTTTCCCGGTAGATATTAAAGCTTTTACAGCTGTATTAACCAGCGTGCGCAAACCCATAGTATCGCCGCTTGCCCCGGCATCGCCTGCAACTTTTAAAAATCGAAATTTGGTTACGGTCAACCCGCCGCTTGAATACCATGCCTGGGCCGCCGCGGGTTATATTACAACAACATTAAAGCCCAAAAAAGTATTTATACTCAAATCGGGTTATAGCGAGGATAACGATTATCTATCCCCGTTTAAAACCGCCATAGACAGCCTTAGTAAAAAACGTATAAAAGTAAACCAACTAACCGTAGTACACGGCCAACTAAAAGTGCTGGAACCGCAACTATCATTAACGGAACAAAATATATTTATAATGCCATCAACCAACCAGGCATTTTTAATAGTGACGCTGCGTACCCTTGATTCGTTAGGCAAAAAATACCCTATAACCATTTTTGGGCACCCAAGCTGGAAGGACTTAACTTACCTGAAAGCCGAACTTTTGCAGCGATTAAAAGTACATATAACCTCATCAGAAAATATAAATTACAAAGCACCCGAAACTCTAAGTTTTATTCGCACCTACCGCAAAAATTATCATGCCGAACCTACCGTATATGCCATTAAAGGTTTTGACGAGGGTATATATTTTGGTAAATTATTGGCCGACGGTGATGACGGCTTAAAAAATATTACCCGAAATGATTTTACCGGGATGCATAATTCTTTCCATTTCGAAAAAAAAACCGGTCTGGGATGGATAAATACGCACGTAAATGTATATAAGTACAGTAACTTTGCATTAAAGCAAGTAAAATGAAAGCGATAAACCAGCTTAAAACGTTTCAGCGAATATTGGAGGCGTATCCGGCTGAAACGCCCTTAGGCAAATTTTTACCCGGTTTTTATCGCCAAAACAAACAAATGGGCTCAACCGACAGGCGCATTGCCAATAGGTTGGTATATAACTATTTCAGGTTGGGCAGAGCCCTGCCCCATTTGCCGGTTGATGAGCGCCTGTTTGTAGCCGAATTTTTATGCAATACACAACTCAACTCCTTTTTACAGCACTTTAAACCCGATTGGGCAGCCTGTGTAGGTTTCCCAATTGATGAAAAACTGGCGATGATTAAGGCCGCATACACGGATTTTAATTTGGAGGATGTTTTTCCGTGGATTGGTCAGCTTTCAAAAGGTATTGATCAAGATGCTTTTTTAAAGTCGTTTTTTACGCAGCCCGACCTGTTTATACACGTACATAACGGGTACGACCATTTGGTTAAGGCCGTATTGGCCAAGGCCGAAGTTGTTTTTAAAGATGAAGGCAACGGCTGTTTATCATTACCCAACGGTACCCGACTGGAAAACCTGTTCCCTATACAGCATTGGTTTGAGGTGCAGGATTATTCGTCGCAACAAACGGCCAACTATTTTAAGCCGCAAAAGTGGGATAACTGGTGGGATGCCTGCGCGGCATCGGGCGGTAAATCGTTATTGCTATTTGAGGATGAACCCACTATTAAACTGGTGGTATCAGACATCCGCGAATCTATATTAACCAACCTGGATGAGCGCTTTCAAAGCGCGGGCCTAACCAAATACCAGAAAAAAATATTGGACCTTACCCAAAATGTGGACCAAACCCTGCACGATTATGAGTTTGACGGTATTATACTGGATGCACCTTGCAGTGGAAGCGGCACCTGGGGCCGCACACCCGAAATGATAGCCCAATTTGATGAGCATAAAATTGAATTTTTTCAGCGCCTGCAAAAAACCATTGCTGCCAATGTGGTTAAATTTTTAAAACCCGGTAAACCATTAATATACATTACCTGCTCGGCCTTTAAAGGCGAGAACGAGGATGTGGTTGATTATTTAGTAAAAGAGTTGGGATTGAAGATGGAGGAAAAGAAAGTGCTAAAAGGTTATGAGCATAAAGCGGATACCATGTTTGTAGCGAGGCTTAGCCCCCCAGCCCCCTGAAGGGGGAGTTTTTTGAAGTAACTTTTTTTATAAATATGCCATTATCGTTCCCCCTTTAGGGGGTTAGGGGGCTAAAGGTGCGTATTGCTCCTAAACAATTTAATGGCGATAGCCAGCAATATTACCCCAAACGCTTTGCGCAGTATATTGATACCGGTTTTGCCGAATAGCTTTTCCAGCCATTGCACATTTTTAAGTACC
>NZ_JBDTJZ010000071.1:0-22921 GCF_039935595.1 Mucilaginibacter sp.
CTGTTAACTACTGTGATTACTGTGGATACTTCAAATAAAGTAAATGATAAAGTTATACTTGAAATGAGGTCAGCTGGAGGTAATATTAAAAAGCTTCATGTTTTAACTTCCATTGCTGCAATTATAAATGGTAAAGCTTATCCTATGTATAAAAATCACAATGCTTTTGCAAATGATGGCTCAATTGGAAAAGAAATTGAGAAAACTTACTTCGATTTTCCAATCTTAAATTCACAAAATGTTTCAGGGTATGTCACTAATACACATGGTTATTACTTAGATATGAATAATAATAAATACCCTGTAGATAACTATTACTTAATGATTAAACATCCATTTAGGTCTGGGAGCTTTCCAATGGCCGCATTACAAGATGCAAAACTTTTCTTTTTACGAGGGAAAGACCTATTTGTAAAAGATTAATATTGAGGAAGAAATTTCCTAACACCTATCCTGAAATCAATAAAATCTTACTAATCTTGTTTAATGGCATATAAATACATCGATAATTACCGCGAGCAAGGGGCTAGGAAGAAACTGGTAAATTTATTAAGAGAGAAGGGTATAGAAGATGAGAATGTCTTAAGTGCCATAGGTAAAGTGCCGCGTCACTTTTTTTTTGACGAAACGTTTTGGAACCAGGCCTATAAAGATATTGCTTTCCCCATAGGCGAGGGCCAAACTATATCACAGCCATATACCGTAGCCTACCAAACCGAACTGCTGCATATTAAAACGGGGGATAAAGTTTTGGAGATAGGTACCGGCTGTGGCTACCAAACCTGTATTTTACTGGAACTCGGCGCTAAGGTTTTTACTATTGAGCGGCAGGAAAAATTGTACGAGCGTACCATACAAGTTTTGCCTAAAATGGGCTATAAACCAAAGTTTTTTTTGGGTGATGGATCAAAAGGTATTGCTAATCGTGCCCCTTATGATAAAATAATAGTAACCGCGGGAGCACCAACAGTGCCTGAAATTTTGCTTAATCAGTTAAATATAGGCGGCATATTAGTTATCCCCGTAGGGGACGAAAACTCGCAAAAAATGGTTACCATCCTAAAAACCGGCGAGCATGACTACGAAAAACACGTGCTGGATACATTTAGGTTTGTGCCATTGGTGGGAGATAAAGCCTGGTAGGGAGTTGGCAGTTAGCAGTTGGCAGTTAGCAGTTGATTGATATAGTGTAATTTACTGCAAACTGCCCACTGCGAACTAACGTTTCATCGCTCTATCCATCTCCACCTTGGTGTCGCGTTCTTTTAGCGTTTCGCGTTTATCAAATGTCTTTTTACCCTGGGCCAGGCCAATTTCAAGTTTGGCAAAACCGCGGTCACTTATAAATAGTGCCAGGGGTACAATGGTCAATCCCTTTTCCTCCCCGCGGGTTAGTAACTTTTTTAATTCTTTTTTATTGAGGAGCAGTACACGGTCGCGTTTGGCTTCGTGGTTGTAAAATGAGCCAAATGAGTATTCGGCAATATGCAGGTTGCGTACGTAAAGATCGCCGCCAATAAAAGTGCAAAAGGCATCATTAATATTGGCTTTACCTTCGCGTATAGACTTTATTTCGGTACCCAATAACTTTATCCCGGCTATATATTTATCCAGTATGCTGTATTCAAAATAAGCTTTTTTGTTCTTTATATATATTTTATCCTGGCTCATTCACTGCTTTATTTTGGTGCAAACTTACAATTTATTCTCCATGTCATTGTTTAACTAACGGCTTTACCACCAATACCGGCACATTTACTTTATGGCGTACTTTATTTACCGTAGTGCCAAATATCAGATCCTTAATAGCTTTATGCCCATGCGATCCCATTACAATAAAGTCTATTTTTTCGTTCTTTACAATTTCGGCAATAGCAGTGGCTGCTGTGCCAAAACCAATTTTAGCTTCAGCTTTATAACCGAGTTTCTGCAGAGCAATTACATATTGGTCAAGGTTGTCAACATCACTTTGTGTTTCGTGGTCCATAACATCAGTACCATTATAATACGCACCGGCGGTTTCTACCACGTGCATCAGGGTGTATTTAGCGGCCTTACCGCCCTGCATTATAGCATGCCTTATGGAGTCGGTATCGTTTTTTGAAAAATCAATACTTATACCAATATGATGATAATGTATGGCCTCCAGATCATTAATTGCGGATGCAATGCCATGCGGAATATAAACATGCTCATCTTTGTGCTTAAATAATAAAGGCCTTAAAAACACATAAAGCAATAATGATATTATGCAAAAAATAGCCGGCAGCACTGCCGCATACATCCAAACAGCGGTAGTGGGCGAGGCGTCTATCCAACTGGTTAGCTGCTCATATACCAGTTTAGCATTAAGCCCTACTATTAAAATAGCACACCCCCAGGCTAATATTTTGGTTGTTAAACCTATGGTAAAGTTGCCCATCTTTTTACGGTCGGATGTAAAATGGATAAGGGGAATAACCGCGAAGCCCAGTTGCAGGCTTAATACCACCTGACTTAAAATAATAAGGTTACCCAAGCCCCGCTCGCCAAAATATATGATAGTGAACATTGCCGGGACAATGGCGAGTACACGAGTTAGTAACCGCCTAAGCCAGGGCTCAATACGTAAATTAATATGTCCTTCCATAATTATTTGCCCGGCAAGCGTACCTGTTATGGTTGAGCTTTGTCCCGCGGCAATTAGCGCGATAGCAAACAGGGCAGGAGCAGTTGCGCCGAAAATATGATCAAGTAATTTATAGGCATCTTGTATTTCGGCAATTTCAAAAAAGCCGTTTTTAAAAAAAGCGCTGGCAGCTAATATCAATATAGCTGCGTTAACAAAAAATGCCAGGTTAAGCGCTATAACAGTATCCATAAAATTGAATTTTATTGCGGTTTTTATACCCTCATCTGTACGGGTTATCTGACGCGTTTGTACTAATGAAGAGTGCAGGTATAAATTATGTGGCATTACCGTTGCTCCAATTATTCCGATTGCTATATATAATGCACTGCCCGATAGATTGTTAGGAATAAAACCTTTAGCTACTTCTTTAATATCAGGCGTAACAATAAACATTTCTATCAGGAATGACAGCCCAACTATAAATATCATCGAGATAATAAAGGTTTCCAGCTTACGCATGCCTTTATTCATTAAAAATAGCATCAGTAGCGTATCTGTTATGGTCAATGATACGCCCCATATCAGCGGTAAATTAAATAATAGCTGTAAGCCAATGGCCATACCTATAATTTCGGCCAGGTCGCAGGCTATAATGGCTAACTGGGCCAGTATATACAGGCAAAAATTAACAAAGCGCGGGTAGGTATTTTTTGATACCTGCGCCAGATCAAGTCCGCGTACAATGCCCAGGCGGGCACTTAATGATTGCAGTAGCAGGGCAATAAGGTTTGAAGCAAACAAAACCCATATCAACCGATAGCCAAATGCGCTGCCGCCGGCAATATCAGTGGCCCAGTTACCAGGGTCCATGTACCCAACACTTATCAGGTAGGCGGGTCCTAAAAACGCCAGTATTTTTTTCCAGCCGGTTTTGTTTTCGGTATTTACCGAATGATGCACATTAGCTAATGATTCGTTGTGGTTGCTCATAAGGCTATTAATAAATTATTAGCTACATCACGGCTTATATGTATTTTGGTATCATCGGTTTGTACTATCATTGAGTTATCGTATTCAATAACATCTATTACAGTAATTTTCCTTCCGATGGTTAGTTTTTGCTTTTCCAGATATTGCAAAAATGCGGCCGAATGATCGCGCACACCGGAAATCACACAGCTTTCATTTATTTTAACAGAGGTAACAGGTTTTAGCTGGTGTTTTTTAAAATTACCATTGCTATCGGGTATAGGGTCGCCATGCGGGTCTCGCCTGGGGTAATCCATAAATTTATCCAGTCGGTCAATCAATTCGGTTGATGAGATATGTTCCATTTCTTCGGCCATCTCATGTACTTCGTCCCATTTAAAATTTAGCTTCTCTACTAAAAAGTATTCCCACAAGCGGTGTTTGCGTATAATATTTACCGCTATTTTCTCGCCTGCATGGGTAAGGCTAACTCCCTGATATTTGGCATAATTTATTAACTTTTTGTCTGCCAGCTTTTTAAGCATGTCTGATACCGATGCCGCACTGGTATTAAGCGATGTAGCTATCTGGTTGGTACTTACATTATCGGCACTATGCGATAAGTGGTAAATAGACTTTAAATAGTTTTCTTCGGCTAAAGTATTCATTTAAACAAATCTAATAAAAAATTTAGACTCGTCTAAAAAATGTTAAAAATTAAATTTTATCAAATCGGAATAAAACAAATTAAATTTTGTATGTTAGAACAACTTTATTTATTAGCGCTATGGCAACAGAAATGGATAAAATAGACCTGCAGATATTAAAAATTTTGCAGGAGAACGGAAGGATAACCAATTTACAGCTTTCAAATGAGATAGGGCTTTCGCCTGCGCCAACGCTGGAGCGTGTGCGTAAATTGGAGAATTTAGAATATATAAAAAGCTATCATGCCCTGGTTGATGAAGAGAAACTGGGACTGGGCATAAAAACCTTTATACAAATATCGCTTGATTTTCATCAAAAGGATACTATACAAACTTTTATTAACGAGATACAGGCCATTAAGGAGGTTACCGAGTGCCATCACGTAACCGGGCAGTGCGAGTTTTTATTAAAGGTTTATGTACGTGATATTAAATCGTACGAGCAATTGATCATGGAAAAGATAAGCCGCATCAGTGTGGTTAAAACTTTCCAAACCATGATGATCCTATCAACCAATAAAAAAGAGCCTATAGTGCCGTTGGAGTATTAAGCCTTCGGCAGTGATTGGAGATTAGTTAATTAGTGATTGGTTTTATAAGTCAACTAATCACTGATTTCAAATCACTAATCTCTAATTTTCCAATCTATCGGCTTCTCGCCATGCTGTTTTAAATACTCGTTTGTTTTTGAAAATGGCCTGGAGCCAAAAAAGCCGCCACGACTTACTGCTAACGGCGATGGGTGGGTTGATTTGATAATAAGATGTTTGCTGCCGTCAATCAATTCGCTTTTTGATTGCGCGTAGTTACCCCAAAGTATAAATACTACACCCTCTTTTTTATCAGATATGGTTTTGATAACGGTATCGGTGAATTTTTCCCAACCCTTTTTTTGGTGTGAGCCGGCGGTTGCCGCTCGCACGGTTAAGGTGGCGTTTAATAGCAGAACTCCTTGTTCTGCCCATTGGGTAAGGTCGCCGGTTTTGGGTATGGTGAAGCCCGGTATATCGGTGGCCAGTTCTTTATATATATTTTGAAGCGATGGTGGTACCTGTACGCCTTTTTGTACGGAGAATGAAAGGCCATGCGCCTGGTTAGGGCCGTGATAGGGGTCCTGTCCTATAATAACTACTTTAACTTTATCAAATGGGGTTGTATTAAATGCATTAAAAATATTACTCCCACTGGGGTATATTTTATGGCCGGCATCTTTCTCTTCTTTTAAAAACTGTTTGAGTTTTAGCATGTAATCCTTGTCAAATTCGTTGCCTAAAACTTTTAACCATGATGGTTCTAATTCAATTGCCATAAATATTTACGCAGATGTTGATTTACAGTACAAATAAACGGATATTTGCAATCTGTTTTATTAGGATAAAAAATTATGTCGAATATCGTAAGGCTGGTTATAGCCTGTGTTTTTTTTGGTGCCGCCGTTGCACTTTGCGTGTTTGGTTTTTGGGGTTGGGGTATACTGGTATTGTTAATGGGCGGTATGCTGCTGTTAACATTCTTTTTTAACGAGAACATGCTGATATCGCAATATTATTTGCGTAAGGAAAATTCAGACAAAGCCGAAGCATTTTTGGCTAAGGTAAATGATTATGAAAAACAGTTGCATAAAGGGCAGCACGGTTATTATAATTTGTTAATAGGCTTGATAGAGTCAAGAAAAGCTCCTTTAAAGTCAGAGAAATATTTTAAAAAGGCGTTGGCACTGGGTATGCGTATGTCGCACAATACGGCTTTGGCTAAGTTAAGCCTGGCAGGTATAGCCATGGCCAAACGTAATAAGCGCGAAGCGCAAATGTATTTGCAGGAAGCCGCTAAGGATGATAAAAATAAATTACTGTCCGAGCAAATAAAGATGATGAAAAGTCAGATGGCCCAGATGGATAAGCAGGTTGTAAAGGGCGGATATCGTCAGTTTTAATATAAAAAAATAGGCTTTAAAACCAATATGTTTTAAAGCCTATTTTTCTTCGAGGGAACTAAAGTAATCAGGTTCTGATGAGTCGTTTTGTGAAACATATCTCTCTCGCGAATAACCCGTTTCCTCATTCTCGGAAGGGTTAGCCACCTCAACCATTTTTAATAAGCTGCGGATAAACGACAGGTTAAAGTTTTGTCTGTTCAGCTTTATTAAGTACTCATTCTCGGTGATCTCCAACATTGAATTAACCATAACATTTGTATTTAGATGTTTAACCATAAAATTAAACAACTGTTTTAATACAAAGGTTTGTAGCGCTTTATCTTTTTGTTAAGGAATTGTAAAGGGAAATAAAAATGTCATTTCGAACAAAGAGAGAAATATATACACCTGTTCAAATAAATTAGCATGTGTATAGATTTCTCCTTACCTCGTTCTAAATGACAGCGAGGAGCGTTAGACACTACTCAAACCACGCCATAACCACCTCTTTAGCAGGCATGGTAATGTCCAGTTTTAGTTTCTTGCGCATGCCGCCAAGATCGTTAAATACCTTGTTTGGGTTACCTGCTTTCAGTTCTTCAACTGTATTGAAGCCCATTTTATTCAGAACGGGTACCCACTCGGCAGGTACGCCAATATTTATAAAATCGTCAGCGGTAGCAACTTTAGCCTTTTTCTCCGGGCGCATTTGCGGGAAGAATAAGACCTCCTGTATGGTGCTTTGGTTGGTTAACAGCATTACCAAACGATCAATGCCGATACCCAAACCTGAAGTTGGCGGCATGCCGTATTCCAATGCGCGTAAAAAGTCGTCATCCATCGCCATGGCTTCATCATCCCCACGGCCGGCCAATACCAGCTGTTCTTCCAAGCGTTCGCGCTGATCAATAGGGTCGTTTAGTTCCGAATAAGCATTGGCAATCTCTTTGCCGTTAACAAATAACTCAAAACGCTCTACCAATCCTTCTTTAGTGCGGTGCTTTTTGGCAAGCGGGGTCATTTCAATAGGGTAGTCGGTTATAAAAGTTGGCTGTATCAGGTTAGCCTCTACTTTGGCACTGAATATTTCATCAATCAATTTACCTTTACCCATGGTGGCGTCAACCTCAATGTTCAGGTCGGCACAAACTTCGCGTAAGCCGGCCTCATCCATTGCGGATACATCAATCCCGGTATATTTCAGGATAGAATCATACATGGATAAACGTGTATAAGGGCCCGCAAAGTTTATCTCATTAGCGCCAACCTGTACCGCAGGTATACCATGTACTGCACGGGTCACCTCTTCCAAACATTCTTCTACCATAGCCATCATCCAGATATAATCTTTATAGGCCACATATATTTCCATAGCGGTAAACTCGGGGTTATGTGTACGGTCCATGCCCTCGTTACGGAACATTTTGCCAAACTCATACACACCGTCAAAACCGGCTACTATTAATCTTTTTAAATATAACTCGTTGGCTATGCGTAAAAATAGCGGCATATCCAATGTGTTATGGTGTGTGCCAAACGGACGTGCTGCCGCGCCGCCGTGTACAGGCTGTAGTATAGGCGTTTCAACCTCCATCCAGCCCTGGTTGTTAAAGTAATTACGCATGGCGCTTATTACTTTTGAGCGTTTAATGAATATCTGTTTATACTCCGGGTTAACCGTCAAATCCACATAACGCTGGCGGTAACGCATTTCGGGGTCGGTAAAGCCATCGTGGATATTGCCTTCTTCATCGCGTTTTACTACAGGCAGCGGTTTAAGCGATTTAGAAAGGATGGTCAATTCCTCTACGTGCACAGATATCTCGCCGGTTTGGGTTAAAAATACGTAGCCTTTAATGCCCACATAATCGCCAATATCCAACAGCTTTTTAAATACGGTATTATACATGGTTTTATCCTCTCCGGGGCAAATGTCATCGCGTTTAATGTATATCTGCATACGGCCGGTCGAGTCTTGTATCTCTGCAAACGAGGCACTGCCCATAATACGACGGGTCATGATACGGCCTGCAATGGTTACAGATTTATAGGTATCCGGAAACTTGCTGAAGTTGTCGGTAATATCCTGTGCAGTGGCAGTAACCTGATACTCCTCGGCAGGATAAGGGTTTATACCTAAAGCACGTAACTGCTGTAATGATTCGCGACGTATAATTTCCTGTTCGGACAATGCAATACTCATAATATAACCGTATTTTATTAAGGCTGCAAAAATAGGATTTTTTTCCTCTTGTCGGTTAGATAAGCTTAACTTTGAGTATGTATACATTAGATGCGGAGGCAATAATCCCTAAATATGTGATGGAGCCCGACACGGTAACGGGTAGTAAAATGTTTTTTATTAGAAAAGCCGATAATAGTGTTGTTTACAGGCGCGACGATTTTTTAATTCCACACCGTAAAGATTATTATTTCTGGGCATTTGTAAAGCGGGGATCAAACCGCCATTGGATAGATATGAAGCCCTGTATTTTATCGCCAAATATATTTTCTTTTACATCACCCCATCAGGTGCTTGTTAAGGAAGAAGCCAAACCATTTACCGGTACTTTAGTTGGATTTACTGAAGAGTTTTTAGCCCTTGAGGAAAATAGTTTATTGCGGCAATTGCCCATTATTCAAAATCCTGATAATGGCCACCAACTATTGTTAAACGATGCAGATATATTGTTTGTTGAAGATATGATGGATAAGATGTACCAGGAGAACAAGGCAGGTAATAACTGGCAACACAGTATGCTGATGGGTTATATGCGGGTGTTAGCCATATACCTGAGCCGTTTATATACGGCACAATTTAGCAACAACGATACCGTACAGGATAGAATGCTCTTAAAAAAGTACCTTGCCAAAATTGAAGAAAATTATAGCGAGCAGCACGAAGTTTCAGGTTATGCGGATATGTTAAATATATCTGCCGGGTATTTAAGTGAAGTTGTAAAACAACAAAGTGGTAAACCTGCCATTTCCCATATCCATGAACGTTTGATACTGGAAACCAAACGCCTGCTTTTTCATACCAATCAATCAATAAAAGAAATTGCTTTTGAGCTCGGTTTTGAGGATGCATCCTACTTTAGCCGCTTTTTTAAACGTATAGTTGGCGATACTCCAATTGCTTATCGCGCTAACATCCGTGAAATGTACCAGTGAAACCTTTAGGAGTACAGTACAGTTAGTTTTGACGACGATACCTTTGTATCAACAAAAAACTACGATATGAAAAAAGTATTAATAACAGGAGCCAACAAAAGTATTGGCTTTGAAGCAGCCAGGCAATTATTAAAACAAGGATATTTTGTTTATTTAGGCGCCCGCGATAACATTAAAGGAGACAATGCTGTTGCCCAATTAAAAGCCGCAGGCTTAACCAATGTTGAATTTTTACAAATAGATGTAAGCAACCCGACATCTGTTGAGGCGGCAGGAAAAAAAATTACTGAGCTTGATGTATTGATCAATAACGCGGGTATAAGCGGTGGCTTTCCACAAAACAACTCGGCGTCATTAGATACCTTCCACGAAGTGTTTAACACTAATTTTTTTGGCGCGATAAACGTGGTGCAAAACTTTATTGAACTGCTTAAAAAGTCGGCTGAACCAAGGATCGTTAACGTAACCTCAGGTCTGGCATCGCTTACCCTTCACAGCGACCCAACCTGGAAATATTATCCATATAAAAGTTCAATTTACGGTCCATCAAAATCGGCGTTAAATGCCTATACCATCGTTTTGGCTTATGAGTTAAAAGACACCGCTTTTAAAGTTAACGCAGTAGATCCCGGTTATACCAAAACAGATTTTAATAATAATATGGGGCCCGGTACAGTTGTAGACGCGGCTGCTATAATTGTTAAGTATGCTACCATTAGTGCCGATGGCCCAACCGGTAAGTTTTTTAGCAATGATATAGAAACTGCCGACCAGGAAAGTCCTTGGTAACAAAGCCTACAGGTTTGGTATATTTGCTTCATGAATATTAAAGTAATAGCTTTTGACGCGGATGATACCCTTTGGGTTAATGAGCCTTACTTTAGGCAAACGGAGGAGACCTTTTGCAACCTATTGGGCGAATATGCTACCCTGCACGAACTGGAACGTGAATTACTAAAGATAGAAATTCAAAACCTGGCGCTATATGGTTATGGCATAAAAGGTTTTGTATTATCAATGGTTGAAACCGCTTTGCGGGTAACTAACAATACTATCAGCGCTACTACTGTTGAACATATACTTGATCTGGGCAAGCAAATGCTTAATCAACCCATTGAGTTACTGGATGGGGTAGAGGAGGTATTGGAAACCTTAAAAGGTAAATACCGACTGGTTGTTGCCACCAAGGGCGACCTGCTTGACCAGGAGCGCAAGCTCAAAAAATCAAACTTAACGGGCTATTTTCACCATGTGGAGATCATGTCTGAAAAGGATGATGCCAATTACCTGAAACTTATTAAACACCTGGATATACAACCGGATGAATTGCTGATGGTTGGCAACTCGTTAAAAAGCGATATTGTGCCGGTATTAAATATTGGCAGCCATGCCATACACGTACCCTACCATATCACCTGGGCGCATGAACAAATTGAAGACGCCGTTGATAATGAACGGTTTAAAAGTGTGGAAAGCATACGTGATATATTGGAGTTTTTGTAGCCCTGTTATGTTACGTGTGGCTTTAATTAGCTGTTTTAAAACTAATTCACCATCCGCACACTCACTACCATTTTTTAAATATTACAAACACCGCCAAAACGATTAGTCCAAAACCAACCAGATGGTTCCAGCCCAGTTTTTCAGTTTTAAAGAATACCACACTGAATAACATAAAAACGGTAAGTGTAATGGCTTCCTGTATGGTTTTGAGCTGTACCAGGGTATAGGGACCGCCATCGCCTTTGTAACCCAAACGATTAGCAGGTACCTGAAAAACATATTCAAAAAATGCCAGTCCCCAGCTAATGAAGATGATGGATATAAGCCCCAAATTTTTACCCCACTCGTAATCTTTAAACTTTAAATGCCCGTACCATGCAAAGGTCATGAAGGTATTGGAGATGATGAGGAAAATGATGGTTTTTAGTCCGCGCATGACATAGCAGTTCGCTATAGATTTACGAAGTTTTTAAAACTTCGTAAATCTAAAATATGAATTAAATTCTTGTTATATCAGCACCCAGCGCACGCAACCTGTCGTCAATATGCTGGTAGCCACGTTCAATTTGTTCAATATTATAAATAGTTGATTTGCCTTGTGCCGATAAGGCAGCTATTAATAACGATACCCCCGCGCGTATATCCGGCGAGGTCATAGATATACCACGCAATTGTACTTGTTTATCTAAGCCAATAACTGTGGCACGATGCGGATCGCATAAAATGATCTGCGCACCCATATCCAATAATTTATCTACAAAGAATAAACGGCTCTCAAACATTTTCTGGTGTATCAATACCGATCCTTTGGCTTGTATGGCAACAACTAAACAGATACTTAACAAGTCGGGGGTGAAGCCCGGCCATGGCGCATCGGCAATGGTCATGATGGAGCCGTCAATAAAGGTTTCAATTTCGTAATGCTCCTGTGCCGGTATAAAAATATCATCGCCACGCAGTTCAAGTTTTATACCCAAACGTCTAAATACGTCGGGTATCATACCCAGTTCCTGGTAATGAACATTTTTTATGGTGATCTCTGAACCTGTCATGGCAGCAAGGCCGATGAATGAGCCTATCTCGATCATATCTGGCAACATACGGTGCTCTGTACCGCCCAATTTGGTTACACCTTCAATAGTTAACAGGTTTGAGCCTATGCCGCTTATTTTGGCGCCCATGCGGTTAAGCATTTTACAAAGCTGCTGTAAATAAGGTTCGCAGGCGGCATTATAAATGGTGGTAGTGCCTTTGGCTAATACCGCAGCCATTACGATGTTGGCTGTACCGGTTACTGATGCTTCGTCTAATAAAATATAAGTGCCCTTTAGGTTGGATGCGTCTACATTAAAAAAGCCATTCTCCGTATTATAGTTAAACTGTGCGCCCAGTTTTTCAAATCCTAAAAAGTGCGTATCTAAACGCCTGCGACCTATTTTATCGCCACCAGGTTTGGGTATGGCTGCCTTGCCAAACCGGGCCAATAACGGCCCAACTATCATGATAGAGCCACGCAGACTGCCGCCTTTTGATTTAAACGCGTCCGAAAGGAAAAAGTCAAGATCAATATCTTTAGCTTCAAAAGTATAAGTATCGGCTGATAAGCGTTCAACTTTCACACCCATGTCGCCCAATAACTCTATCAGCTTATTTACGTCAACAATATCAGGTATATTGCTGACGGTTATTTTTTGGTCGGTCAATAGAACAGCAGATAATATCTGCAATGCTTCGTTTTTTGCACCCTGGGGTGTTATTTCGCCTTTTAGCGGTTTGCCTCCGCGTATCTCAAATGCGTTAGTCATAAGTAGTTCATGGATGATAGTTCATGGATCATAGTTGCTGATTCAAAATAAAGCAATTTTAAAATCACTTTTACCATGAACCATGAACTATCATCCATCAACCATTAATATTTTTTACCGCCGCCACCGTTATTGCGGTTACGGTTATTTTGGTTGTTGTTATTACGCGGATTGTTATTGGTACGGCCACCACCGCTACCGCCACGGTTATTATTGGTACGGCCACCGCCACGACCGGTATTATTGTTTTGCGGCGCAGGGCGATATTCAACCCGGTTTAGGTTAATATTTTCATCCACCTGCAACTCGCCGCGCGACATGGCAACCAAATCGGCCAAAATACTCTCATCAGCAACCGAGTCCTTGTTCCACTGTACATAGGCCATTTTCATAAAGTTAGCTATGGCCTGCACCATGTGGCGCTTACGCTCAGGCTCTTCAATGGTTTTGGCTTTCTCAATCATCAGTTCAATGGTTTTGCCATAATGCTTATACCTGATACGCTGGTTGGGGTATCTTAACGGCTCGGGCTTTAAGTGTATAGCTTCGGGCGTTGGCTTAGGGTATGGCGAGTCGACATCTATCTGGTAATCAGATATAATGTGCAGGTGATCCCATAGTTTATGCTTAAAGTCGGCCACATCACGCAGGTGTGGGTTTAAAAAGCCCATCAAGTCAATAACAACCGCTGCGTAGCGGTTACGTTCTTCCCTGGTAGGCAGGGCGCAAATATATTTAACCATATTTTGCACATTGCGTCCGTATTCAGACAGGATCAGTTTGTTCCTGGTTGAGTTATAATCAAATTCTTGGGGCATAGTAAAGTCGTATTTAAAAGTTAATAATTTTTATGAAGTGTTAAAATTAGCGCAGATCTCATCGCCCTTGATAAAAACGGGGCGTAGCGGCTAAAGTTGAATTGTGTTTGTAGTGAGACAAATATACAGCAATTGTGTTAATGTACAAATAGCTATAAATCATGGTTAACACTTTTTTGAAAGAAATTTATTTAAGTATTTGATTGTTAGATTTTTAACTCAATGTTAACCCTTAATTGTGTTAAGTTATGTTAACCCATATTTATAATAGGCTTTTTGGGGGGGCTAAGCCATCCAAAATATAGTTTGAAATATTATCCCAAACTGCTTAACTTAACCAGATAATCAGCCATCGTGAAAATTACCCATATCGATATCTACCGTTTCAGTATTGCCATGCGGCCGTTTACCATAGCTACCGGCACTATGGATTATGCGCAGAATGTATTTATACGGGTACATACCGATGGCGGATTTTATGGCGTGGGCGAGTGCTCGGCCTTCCCGATGATAGTTGGCGAAACGCAGGATACCTGCCTGGTTATGGCTAAAGAATTTGCTAAACTATGGAAAGGACAGGATGCTTTAAATATACCCACACGCTTGCAGCAGCTACATGACTTTACAGCCGGCAATACTACCATTAAAAGCGCTTTTGATATGGCTTTGTATGACATTGCCGCTAAAAATGCCGGCCTGCCCTTATACCAGTTTTTAGGTGGCGAAAAAAGGAAGGTAGAAACGGATATAACTATCGGTATTGGCACGCCGGATGATATGGCCAAACAGGCAGTAGCATTTAAAAAATCCGGAGCAAAGATATTGAAAGTAAAACTGGGTAAAAACGCTGCCGAAGATGTAGAACGTATTAAGCAAATACGTACTGCTATTGGCGACGGGCTAAAAATACGTGTTGACGCCAACCAGGGCTGGAGTTTTGATGACGCGGTAAACGCGCTCAAAGCAATAGGTAAATATGGCATTGAGTTTTGCGAACAACCCATGCGCACCTGGTATGATGATTTTTTGCCGCAACTAATGCAGCTATCTCCGGTAAAAATTATGGCAGATGAGAGTGTTTATAATCATCATGATGCCCGTAAGCAGATCAACAGCGGATCATGCCATTATATTAATATCAAGTTTTCTAAATCGGGGGGGATATTTGAGGCTACAAAGATACAAAATTTGGCCGCGCAGCATAACATTCCATGTATGATGGGCGGGATGCTGGAGAGCCGCATAGCCCTAAGCGCCAAGCTACACTTTGTTTACAGTAGCCCCAATATTGAATTTTACGATATGGATACCTGCATGATAGGCCATCAGGAGGACCCGGCAGTTGGTGGCGTTACTTACGATGGTTATTTTTTAAATATTGACGATACACCGGGTATAGGCGTAGATGCCGAGGATAAGTTTTTGGAGAAATGCGAGCATTTCAGTTATTAGAGATTAGTAATCAGTGATTGGTACTAATCACTAATCTCCGATTAACTAATTACTATACTCCGCAAAATATTTATGGAACAACGGTATAGTTTCTATCCCTTTGTAATAATTAAAAATATCATACTTTTCATTAGGCGAGTGTAAGGCATCGCTATCCAGGCCAAAGCCCATCAATACGGTTTTAATATTCAGTTCAGCTTCAAACAAAGCAACAATTGGTATACTGCCGCCGCCGCGGGTAGGTATGGGCGCTTTACCAAAGGCTTCGGTTATGGCTTTTTGTGCCGCGCGATAGGCTATGCTATCGGTAGGTGTTACCACCGGTTCGCCGCCGTGGTGGGGTGTTACTTTTACCTTAACATAAGGCGGGGCAATTTTTAAAAAGTGATCGGTAAATAACTGAGTTATCTTTTCTGAGGTTTGGTTAGGCACCAAACGCATAGATATTTTAGCATGAGCCTTAGATGGTAACACGGTTTTGGCCCCCTCGCCAATGTAACCTCCCCAAATGCCGTTTACCTCAAGAGTAGGGCGGGTCCCGGTACGTTCAATAGTTGTATAGCCTTTTTCGCCCCATACTTCGGCTATATCAAGATCTTTTTTGTATTCATCTTCATTATAAGGTGCGGCGTTAAGTTCGGCACGTTCCTCTTTGGTTAACTCGGTTACATCGTCATAAAATCCGGGTATAGCAATACGGTTATTCACATCATGTAAAGAAGCTATCATTTTTGCCAGTATAGTAGTCGGGTTTGCAACTGCACCGCCATATACACCCGAGTGCAGGTCGCGGTTTGGTCCGGTCACTTCTACTTCCAGGTAGGCAAGCCCGCGCAAACCGGTCTCTAATGATGGATTTTCCATGCTAAGCATTGATGTGTCAGATATTAATACCACATCAGCTTTAAGTCGTTCTTTATTTTCCTTTACAAATATGGCCAGGTTTGACGAGCCGACTTCTTCTTCGCCTTCAATCATGAACTTAATATTGCAGGGTAAGGTGCCGGTTTGCATCATCAATTCAAATGCCTTTACGTGCATATAAAACTGGCCCTTATCATCGCAGGCACCGCGGGCATATATCTTGCCATCGCGTATGGTTGGTTCAAAAGGAGGTGTTTTCCATAATTCCAGCGGGTCGGCAGGTTGTACATCGTAATGGCCATAAACCAATACTGTTGGTTTAGCGGAGTCGATTATCTTCTCAGCATAAACGATGGGGTACCCAGCGGTTGTGCAAACCTCTACATTGTCTGCGCCGGCATCGCATAACTTTTTGGCTACATAGTCTGCGGTTTTTAAAACATCAGGTTTATATTTTGGGTCGGCGCTAACTGATGGGAAACGTAACAATTCAAATAATTCGTCCAGCAAACGCTGTTTATTTTGTTCTATATATTGCTTTATATGCTGCATACCGCGTGTTTTTAGCAAATATACTATAACAAGGTGAGTTGGCCATTAAAAAGAAATACAGTGAACACACATTTAATATTCGCTTAATATTACTATTTTCACATTCGTTATATATTTATACCTCTAATGAAAAACACGCTGTATGTTTTGTTTTTAACATTGTTTTTAGCTGTTTATTTTAGTGAAGCGGCTACGGCGGAAGATAGCTTAATGGTACATAAAGCAGTGATCTCAAATAATATAAAGAGAGTTGGTTTTAAAAGTAAAGAAAAAATTATTCAGCGGAAGAACGATACTATTGAACTTGTTAAATTTTGGTCGGTAGCCATAGTAGCCTGTTTATTACTCCTGGTTATAGCACTATTAATGGGAAATATAAAGCGGACGGCCACTACCAATTTGCAATTACAGGAGTTAAATAACGAAATTGTAAGGCAAAAGGATAATGTTGATCGTATTAATCATCATTTAGAAGAAATAATTAATGACAGGACCAAAGATCTTCAGACAAAAAATAGGAAACTTTCAGAATATTCATCTTACCTGTCGCACCAGATAAGAGGACCAATTGCTACACTTAAAGGATTAATTAATTTGGAAAAGGAAGAATTGATAAGCAAAGAGGAGTGTATTGAAATGATGGGCAAATGCGTATCAGAGATTGATGAAAAGATCATAGAAATGAGCGAAATACTACGCAACTCACCCAAGCCATAATTATACCGGCCAGTGTGTATGTATCTGTGCCTCCATCAATCCTAAATAAACACAATACCATGATATCATTTGTAATATAAGAAGCTCACGGTGCTTTCTGTATCCGCGGGTTTCAAATGCCAAACTCTGTTTGCCAGCAGTAACAAAAAATTGAACCTCTCCCTTTTTGGGTTTAAAACGACCTCTTAACAAATTAAAAGCCTTTATCTTTAATTTGCTTTTAGCATCATGAATAACATTGTTAAGAGCTTCGGTTTGCGATACAGATATCAGATAATTTGGCATATCATTTTTTAATGATATGTTGCAAATATAAAACCAAAGACAAGATTGAAAGGTTAATCCTTGTCTTTTAGGAATAAAATAACGTTTAAATTAAAGTAATTAACTTTTGAAGTTGTAATTTATTGATATTGAATAATAATTAAACCCGGTTCAAAAGTGATATGTCGGTTATTTTGTACGGTTTTGATTTTGTACGATATTGATAGATCAAGAAAATTAGCTCTTGTTTCTTAGTTCTTCATAAAGTAAAATAACCTTGCGTTGCAAATTTGCAATCTCCAATTCTCTGTCAGCCAATTTCTTTTGAAGTATACTTAAGTTTGATGGTTCAATCTCTTCTTCTTCCATATCAAGCGATAACAACTGAGCAACTTCTATTTCATAAATATTTGCAATTTGCTCTAACCTCGATAAATTTATATCAGTAACCCCTGTTTCAATTTTTGAAAAAGCAGGTATAGAAATGCCAAGACGGCTTGCCACATCTTCCTGGCTCCAGCCATGTTGATGACGGAAAGTTCTGATGTTTTTACCAATAGTTTTGTTTGTTTTCTTTTTAAAAAGTTCGCTCATTTGATTAACATTTAATTAAGGGTATGTTCCATCTTTTTCAAAGGATATGCCATAAGTTATTATACTTAGCAAAGTTAACCTTTTAAAATAAATAAGTAAAAAAATACCCTTTACGTAGAGATTTTTCTACGTTTTGATTAAATGCCATTAATTAGGAGTTTATGATATTTAACTTTGCGAATTTTAATAGTAGTTGTTTTTGACCTATTTCCTTAAAAAATATGGTTGCCTTTATATCGGGTTTATTGCCTTCTAAGCTTATAACTTTTCCAAAACCAAAACGTTCGTGTTCTACTTCCATGCCTACCTGCAGGTTTGAAGTATCGGAGGGTTTAAAACCGGGCGAAGGCACATGTGCTTTTGCTAAAATAGATGTTGTTTTAACAGGTGGTTTAGGTTTCGAAAACGTATCCTCACGTTTACCCCAGGCATTGCGCTCATCATCAAATGATAATTTGCCGGTGTTTGCCGGTTTGGCGGTAAAATCCAGCTCCAGGTATTGGGCATCTATTTCATCTAAAAAGCGACTTGGTTCACAGCTTATCAGCGTGCCAAATTTAAATCGCGAAGTAGCATAGCTTAACGTCAGTTTAGTTTCGGCCCGGGTTATGGCTACATAAAACAAGCGGCGCTCTTCTTCCAAATCGCTGCGCGAGTTAAGTGCCATTTGTGATGGGAACAGGTTTTCCTCCAACCCAACCACATGCACCTGCGAAAATTCAAGTCCTTTTGATGAGTGAATGGTCATTAATGATACGGTATCGGCATCAGGGTCTTTGTCCTTATCATCATTGGTCAGCAGGGCAATATCCTGCATAAAAATATCCAATCCTTTTTCTTCCAGATCCTCGCGTTCAGAAAACTCTTTAATACCGTTAAGTAACTCTTGTATATTTTCATAACGATTTAACCCTTCTACAGATTTATCTTCATACAAGTCTTTTAACAAACCGGAATGTTGCGCAATATATAAAGCGGCCTCATAAGCTGTTTGTGTTTTGGTTAATACCTGAAAGCTTTGTATCATAGTGGCAAAAGCAGGCAATGATGCCGGTGCCCTGTTAAGATATTTAGCTGAGTTGATGATAATTTCCCATGGGGTAATACCATGTTGATCTGCACTTACAATAATGTTATCTACAGAAGTATCGCCAATGCCACGTTTCGGATAGTTAATAACACGCTTTAAAGCTTCCTCATCATTAGGGTTAAAGGTAAGCCTGAAATAAGCTATAAGGTCCTTGATTTCTTTACGTTGATAGAAGGAGAGGCCACCATATATTTTATAAGGCGTACCCATTTTACGCAAAGCCTCTTCCATTGAGCGTGATTGCGCATTGGTACGATAAAGTATGGCAAAGTCATGCCACTTTAGACCTTTAGTAGTACGCTCGTACATAATGGCTTCGGCAACCAGTTTACCTTCTTCATTATCACTAAAGGCGCGCATTACTTTAATTTTATCCCCGCTTTCCTTTTCAGAAAAAACATTTTTTTTCAACTGTTCTTTATTATTGGCGATAATGCTATTGGCAACCTTAACAATGTTTTGGGTTGAGCGATAGTTTTGCTCCAACTTAAATATTTTAAGGTCGGGGTAATCTTTTTCAAAGTTCAGGATGTTTTGAATATTGGCACCCCTAAACGCGTAGATGCTTTGCGCGTCATCACCCACCACACAGATATTCTCGTTAACCGCGGCCAGTTTTTTAACAATCAGGTATTGTGAAAAGTTGGTATCCTGATACTCATCAACCATCAGGTATTTAAATTTGTGCTGGTATTTATTAAGTACCTCCGGATATGTTTTAAGCAGTTCGTTGGTTTTAAATAAAAGGTCGTCAAAATCCATTGCACCGGCACGATAGCAACGCTGCACATAATTTTGATATATGATACCCAATAACGGCCGGTTTGATGATATATCGTCGGCTTGTATCTGGTCGTTTTGCTGGTATTCCATCCATGATACCAGGTTGTTTTTTGCTGCCGATATACGGTTAAGCACAAAATTGACCTGGTAAAGCTTATCGTCCAAGTTCATTTCTTTTAAAATGGCCCGTAATACGCTTTTGCTGTCGTCGGTATCGTAAATAGTAAAGTTATTTGGGTATCCAAGTTTATCGGCCTCAACCCGCAGTAATTTGGCAAAAACCGAGTGGAAGGTACCCATCCATATATTTTTGGCTTCTGTACCTACCAGGTGGGTTATACGCTCGCGCATTTCGCGGGCGGCTTTGTTGGTAAAGGTGAGTACCAGTATATTGAATGAATCAACACCGTTACGTATTAAATGTGCAACGCGGTAGGTAATAACCCGCGTTTTGCCCGATCCGGCACCCGCTATGATCATTACCGGCCCTTTAATTTGCTGTACTGCTGCTTTCTGTTCAGGGTTCAATCCCTCTAAATAATCCAAACCTGTTTCCTCTTTTTATAGAATGACGAAATTAAGAAACGATTTCGGAATTCGGTTTTTCGAATTCGGTTTTTTATCTATAATAACCAACAAAAAAATAGCGATAAGCTAAAACACCTATCGCTATTAAAAGTTGCTTCTAATCTCTAATCTCTAATCTCTAATCTCTAATCTCTAATCTCTAATCTCCTGCTGTATACACGTTATTGCTCAAATTAATATCAGGCAATTGGTGGTTAGGGTCTATCTCGATAGAGGTAATTGTTGAGGTAGACGGATACCTAAACGTCCATGTAGCATTGCGCTGCCAAACATTTACCGGCAGGTGTATGGTTTCTACTTTGCCGTTTTCCTGGGTAATTTTAAGTTCAACCGGCATGGCCATTTTTTCTTTGTTCGCAATGGTTATCAGCGCGCCGTCGGCTTTGTTAGTGCTGGTGTACCTTACGCCTTGTACGGCCTGGTCAAGCTTCCAGGTGGTGAAGAACCACGATTTCCAGAACCAGTTCAAATCCTCGCCGGTAGCATCGTTCATCGCCCTGAAAAAATCATAAGGCAGGGGATGTTTCATGGCCCAGTTTTTTATGTATTGGTTAAAGGCAAAGTCAAAACGTTCTGGCCCTACTACTATGTTGCGCAGCATATCTAAACCAAGCGCGGTTTTATTATAATATTGTCCATAATCATTAAGGCCGATGGCTTCGGGCGGGGTCATTAGCGGATCACGGCTGTTTTTATAGCCGCCTAAAACAGCCTGTGCTTTGTTTTCAGGTTCTTTGTATTCTCCATTATTAAATACCGAGGATGAATATTCATTAATAAAAGTGTTAAACCCTTCGTCCTGCCACATGTATTTACGTTCGTTTGAGCCCACTATCATCGGGAACCAGTTATGGCCTATCTCGTGGGTAATGTCCTGCCAAAGCCTGCCGTCTTTATAGTTGCTCAGGCAAAATATAATACCGGGATACTCCATGCCTAAGGCTACTCCAGATACACTTGTTGCCGAGTTCCACGGGTATTCAAAATAAGCCTTTGAGTATATCTCCATGCTATATTTAAGGTATTCGGTTGAGCGGCCCCAGGCATCATCACCGCTGCTCTCAACAGGGTAGGCCGACATGGCAATACCCTTACGTCCTGATGGGAAATTTACCCTTGCCGCATCCCATATAAAAGCGGGTGATGCCGCCCAGGCCACATCACGGCTGTTTTGCATTTTAAAGTGCCAGGTTAAAGTGCCATTAAAGGGACGTGTTTCTGGTTTGCCTACCTCATTGGGCTTTATCAGCATTACCGTTTTGTCGCTGTTTTTTGCCTCGTTTAAGCGGCTGAGTTGGGTAGGACTAAGCACCTCGGCAGCATTTTGCAGATCGCCCGACCCTGTTACTATCATATTGGCCGGGGCGGTAATGTAATAGTCAAAATCGCCATACTCGCAGTAAAACTCGCCCAGTCCCATGTACGGCAGGGTGTTCCAGCCCTCAACATCGTCATACACGCACATGCGGGGGTACCATTGGGCAATTTCATAAACGTAGCCTTGTTTAAACTTTTTGCGGCCCATACGGTCGGCGCCGTAAAGGGGTATAGAGAAGCTATAGTTTACTTTTACCTGTATCTTGTCGCCTTTCGCACCTAATGGGTTTTGCAGGCGCAACTGCATACGGGCATCTGTTATGATAGGGTTTACTGTATAGCTTTGACCCTTATAAGTAACCGTTACTGACGCAATTTTATAACCACCCTGTTGGTAGCCACGAACATCAAAGCGGTCGCCGGTGTAGGGGGTTGTTGCCCACCCGCGCGAGTCAGGTTTAAACAGGTTTTGATCCAGTTGCAGCCATAAATAGTTCAGTTCGTCCGGGCTGTTGTTGGTATAGCTGATGGCTACTTCGCCGTTTAGGGTAGTATCCTGGGTACCTTCGTTAAGTGTAGCGTGTATTTGATAATCGGCACGGTTTTGCCAGTAGTTTGGACCGGGCTTGCCACTTGCCGAACGGGTACCACCGCCGGTTACGGGCCATGTTATAGGACCGAAAAGATCCTGATGGTCATATTTAATAGAAGTATCGGGCGCTAATTGTGCAAACGCGGTTGATACCATAGCAAGCATACTGCATGCTGATAGCAGGTAATTTTTTATTGATGACATGTAATTCAGTTAATTAATAAGGCAAAGTAACGAAAAATAACGCTGATTGATAAATTCAAATAACGAGGGGTTTTAAACCCAAACAAGTTGGGCTGTAACAATATTTTAGACACATTAACTTGGCGATCACCCGGTTTAAATCCGAAATTATACATCCGAAATCCGAAATCAAAAAGCCTCGCCCAAATTTAATATCAGCGCATTATAACCTTTGCTAAAGCCATAGTCAATACCGATGTTGGTATTGGAGCCTTTATTAAATTTTATCCGCAAGCCCGTCCCGGCAGCAGGATGCCAGGTTTTTAATAGCGTACCCGATCCGCTAACGGTGGTAACGTCAGCAAAAAGCACAAAACCCAATAAACCATCTTTGGTAATGTCGCGCCGGTATTCGCTCTCTGC
>NZ_JBDTJZ010000072.1:0-3957 GCF_039935595.1 Mucilaginibacter sp.
AACGGCTCGACCCCGGCTATCGCGTTTATTTTGGCAAAGATGATTTGATGAATGTACCTGCCGCCATGCCCCAACTGGAAGCCCTTTTTGAAAGTATTGAACCGGGCAGTAGCCAACAACTGCGAAAATTTTTGGAGCAAGCGGCCTATAAATATAAGGTGGGCATGGGCGAATATGTTTTCCGCCCGTCGCATTCTATTACCGAGTTTATCGATTTTAATCTCATTAAAAAAAGCGTGGGTATGCAATTGTTTACCAGCATGAGCAAACACGTACGCGGGTATTTTAAAAACCCTAAACTCATTAAACTACTGGAGTTCCCGGTGTTGTTTTTGGGCGCGGCGCCGCAAAATACCCCGGCTATGTACAGTATGATGAATTATGCCGACCTGGCGCTGGGAACCTGGTACCCTATGGGCGGCATGAACGAGATCGTAAAAGCGATGGTTGCCGTTGCTGAAGAATTAGGCGTGGAGATAAAATTAAATACCGAGGCAACCAAAATTGAGGTCAGCAATAAAAAGGCAACGGGCGTAATAACCACCAACGACACCATATCTGCCGACTTTGTTATTGCCGGGGCAGACTATGCCCATGTGGACCAACACCTGTTAGATGCGCCCTACCGCAACTACACGGACAAGTATTGGGATAGCAGGACCATGTCGCCGTCGAGTTTGTTGTTTTATGTGGGGATAAATAAAAAACTGCACAATGTTGAGCATCATAATTTATTTTTTGATGAGGATTTTGAGCAACACGCTAAAGAGATATACAGTAACCCGCAATGGCCGTCTAAGCCTCTGTTTTATGTGGCCTGCACCTCAAAAACTGATAATACCGTAGCTCCTGCTGATGGAGAAAACCTGTTTTTTTTAATCCCTATTGCTCCGGGACTGGAAGACACCGATGCTATGCGCGAAAAGTATTTCGACATGATTGTATCGCGGTTTGAAGCCATAACTGGGGAAACAATAAAAGATAATATGGTGGTAAAACGCAGCTATGCCTTAAATGATTTTAAGGCCGATTACCATTCCTATAAAGGCAACGCTTATGGTCTGGCCAATACATTGGCCCAAACGGCCTTTTTTAAACCAGCCATGCGTAACAAGCATATTAAAAATTTATTGTATACCGGGCAACTTACCGTGCCTGGGCCGGGTGTACCACCTGCGTTGATATCGGGGGAGATTGCTGCAAGGGAAGCGATGAAGGGGTTAAGCAAACTATAGCCCTGTTGTCATTTCGAACGAGGTACGAGGAGAAATCTATACACGCGTTCGGCTGGAATATGTATAGATTTCTCGCTATCGCTCGAAATGACAGTTTAAAATAGGTAAAAATAAAAAACCCACCTTATAAATAAGGCAGGCTTTTGCTATATAATCGAGTTTATTTATGGACTTAGTTTTCGGCGTATACTGGTTTTTTAACGCAGGTATCATAAGCTTTTAAGCCTTTTTTCAATAGCTTACGTGCTACGTGTATACGGGTTTTAACGGTACCGATAGGTATAATTAAATGATCGGCTATTTCATGGTATTTATGGCCTTCAAAGTACATGGTGAAGGGTATATAGTAATCGGCAGGTAACCTGTCCATAGCACGTTTAATATCATCCATTACAAATTTAGCTTCGCCCTGATTTTTGGTTGAGCTATATACCAGATTTGGCGACGATATTTCGTCAGACTTGGTTACAAAAGTGCTCATCTTCACAAAACGACGATAGTTGTTAATAAATGTATTTTTCATGATAGTGTATAACCATCCTTTTAAATTGGTGCCTTCTTTAAACTTATTGTAATAAGTAATGGCTTTCAACATTGTATCCTGAACAAGGTCGTTAGCATCATCTGCGTCGTGTGTAAAATGTAAGGCGTATGACCTTAATGAACTTGCTTGACGTAATACCAGGGTGTTAAACTCAATTTTTGTCATCTTGTTTCGTTTTTGTATGGAGATGTAGACAAACATGATACCATCCAAAAAATATTTAAAACAAAACACACACGGGTATGTATGGACGAAAGTTGCTGTAAGATCAAGTGTACAAAATACACCTTTAAAACTATAATATATTGATATATAATGTGTTATTATATTATTTATAAAATGTAATAGATAAGCAAAAGCAGGTTATTCCTTGCCTGTAAAAAAATAATTATGAAATTTTTTTAACTAATAATATTAACCTCGCGCTGTAGGGTAACGCCAAATTTAGTGTACACACTGTCTATGATTTGCGACGAAAAGTTATAAACCTCATCGCCCGTAGCGCCGCCATGGTTCACCAAAACCAGGGCCTGGCTCTTCCAGGTGCCGGTATGGCCCACTACTTTGCCTTTCCAGCCGCATTGCTCAATGAGCCAGCCCGCGGCAAGTTTTACATGGCCCTCGCCTGCCGGAAAGTGTACTACATCCGGAAATTTGGTTTGTATGGGTGCAAACTCTGCTAAACTAATAACCGGATTTTTAAAAAAACTGCCGGCATTGCCAATAGTAGTAGGATCAGGCAGTTTGGATACGCGTATATGCGATACCACCTGCGATACATCCTTAATGGTAGGTTGGGTTATACCCCGATTGGCCAGCTCCTGCTCAATAGCGCCATAGTGCAGGTTAAAGTTAGGTATTAATGATAAGTGGAACTTTACCGCCACGATGATATACTGCCCTTTCAATTCACTTTTAAACACACTTTCGCGGTAGTCAAATTTACAGTCGGCTTTGGTAAAAGTTTTAAAGGTACCGGTTGCAATTTCAAAAGCACGGCAGCTATAAAACACATCCTGCAGTTCAACCCCGTAAGCGCCTATATTTTGTATGGGCGACGCGCCAACCGAGCCGGGTATCAGGCTCAGGTTTTCCAGTCCGGCATATTCGCGCGCCACGCAAAAGTTAACCAGATCGTCCCAAACCTCGCCGCCGCCTGCTTCCACAAAAACATCATTGTGGTTTATACGGTGCTCAAACCCGCGGATATTCATGCGGATAACCAGGCCGTCAAAATCGTTTATCAGCAGCATATTGCTGCCGCCGCCCAATACCAGTAAACGTCCCTGTTTCCATTGCGGGTCCATAAAAAGCTCCACCAGGTCGTCCTCGTGGTTTATCTCCACAAAGTATTTGGCAGCGGCTTCGACACCAAAGGTGTTAAAGTTTTTAAGGGAAACGTTTTGTTGTATTTGCAGCATGGTTAGGGCGAATTTCGGAATTAATTTACAATAACTATTATAATACTTGTCATCTCGAACACAGTGAGAGATCTATACACAGGACTACCGGCGTAGCGCGTGTATAGATCTCTCCTCGTTCCTCGTCGAGATGACATGGGGTATTTGATTTAAGGAGTTATATTCAATATATCACCCGGTTTACAATTTAGTTCGCGGCAAATGGCTTCAAGCGTATCAAACCTTACGCCTTTAACCTTACCGGTTTTTAACAAGGATAAATTGGTCATAGAAATATCTATGCGCTCGGCCAGATCTTTAAGAGACATCTTGCTTTTAGCCATTTCTACATCCAGGTTTACAATTATCGCCATTATACAAACTCCTCGTTTTCCTTTTTTAATTCAAATCCGTATTTAAATATTTCTGCAACCATATACACTATTGCAGGAATAATTATGCTTAGTATACTAAACTTCCATCTGAATAAAAATTTAGACGCTAGTTGATAATTAATAAAGTGTGAGTAATCAATTAAATTATCAATGAGTTGCATAGCAGGGATTAATGCAAGATATAACGCGATAATTTTTATACGGGTTACGTTCTTATAATCAAAAGGTTCGTTACGATAAAAGGTACTGAATATCTTGCGCATATTATATAGAATAGCGATAATTAAAAACCTGGATATTATAAATGATAATAAATTCGGGATTTCGCCAAAAGCATTAGGTTTATCTATCACTTGAACTATAGCAACTCCATCAACGGCTTG
>NZ_JBDTJZ010000073.1:0-33105 GCF_039935595.1 Mucilaginibacter sp.
ATAACCCACCATATCCAGGATGGCCCCGCCGCCGATAGCGGCGACATAGCTGTGACGGTCAATATTGTACCGATTGATAAATTCAAGCACCCGGCCGAAATAGCTGGCGTCGTTTTTGACAATCTCCCCCCCCGGCATCAGTATAATTTCCGGCATCAGTTGCGCGGCTTTATGAATAGAAAAATAGCGCTTTATCTTGCCGGCTAATTCGGGTTTAGCTTTCATCACATCCTGATCAACCACAAATAAGATTTTTTTTATAGATGCCGACGTTGCATCTGCCACAATAAAATCATTGAAGCCTGTGTTAGACAACTCAAATAAATCTGTGGTAAAAAAGGTCTTGTACTCAAACCTCACACTAAACGACTGCTGTAAATATTCCATTTCTGAAAGCGAATATCCAAAACATAAATTGAATATATTCTACCTATCAAAAATTTGACCGAAATATTGACATAATTATATCCAGGCGACGAAAAATGGCTGATCTTATTGGGAGAATAAATTGACTACGTAACCGCAAACCATTTGGCAAACCATATAGATACCGGCAGCAAACAAGCGATAAATAGAGCTGGCCACACTGCACCAAAAGCCGCGGCCCAGGCGGCATCCATCAATATTAAGGAGATAACCCCCGCTTTAACGGCTCGACCAATATTGGGGCCTATGGGATTTTTAACAGCATTAGCCAGCGGCCGGTAAATCATCCAGGCAAAAGGCAGTAGCAAAATAAAAGTAGCTGATTTGCCCCGGGAGATAGCAAAGTACGCTATAGCGCCAATTACTATAGCATACAGTATACCGCCTATATACAAATTGCGCTTATTACCTCCATGTACTTCTCCCTGACTTATCATGGTAATAGAGAATATGTAGATAACAGGTACTACCGCAAGGTAATAAAACGTTGTAAGCATGGGCACTGAAATGCTAATACCTAACAATAAATTCAACCCACGGCAAATGCCCATATTAAGCGGCCCCACAAACGGATAATGCTTGCTTACCTTGTTATACAACAATGCAGCAACTGCTATGGCCACAGCTAATACGCCGGCGTGGTTGCTGTATGAAAAAGCAAAGCCAATACCCCATAATAGCAAAAATATGCCCAGCAAAGTCGCCTCCCGTAAAGTTATAGCTCCGCTGGGGATGGCTCGTTCGGGGCGTTCTGCTTTATCAAGCTCGGCATCAAAAACATCGTTAAAAACAATGCCGCCCGCGTATAAACCCATGGTAGATAAACAAAGCAATACCACCGGATAAAAACTATTGGCCGTAAAAGTAAGTTTATAAAAATAACCGGCTATAGCAACGCCCGCCAGCACATCGGCCACAGACGTGACAATGTTTGCCGGGCGCATCAGTTTTAAATAAACAGTAAATTTGCCTGCCATGTGGTTTACTTGATGATGATAGACGATTTATCAATACGCGGCTGCTGTCCGCCGCGTAAAATGGTATTGCCTTCAAATTTTTGGCTTTGGTCTATAGCGCCGCTTATAGCCGTAAAGTCTGCTTCATCAATTTGCCCGCTCTGGGCGAAAGCGGTAATGGCGTTGCGGTAAGTGATCAGCTCAATATCGGCATCACTGATACCCCTGATTTTCATTAAAGCAGCCGTTTTTGGTACAGCCAGCGGGTCGCTGATGCCCCAGTCGGCAGCGGAGTTAACCATAATACGTTCGGAACCATACTGTCTGGCAATTTCTACCATGCGCTCATTACCCATTTTAGTAAAGGGGTAAATAGTGAACGCCGCCCAGAAACCGCGGTCCAGCACTTCTTTCACCGTCTCTTCATTATTATGGTCTACAATGACTTTGTAGGGATCAAGGCCATGCTCCAAAGCAATGTCCATACTGCGGCGGGTACCACCTTTTTTATCGCGGTGCGGGGTATGTATCTGCACAGGCAGGCCTGCTTCTTTGGCCAGTTCCAGTTGCAGGCGGTAATATTTTTCTTCGGCAACGGTTTGGTCGTCAAAACCAATTTCGCCTATGCCTACAACACCTTCTTTGTAAATAAAAAGCGGCAGTATGTCCATTACCTGCTCGGCTAAAGCTTCGTTATTGGCTTCGCGGCTGTTGAGGCCTATGGTACTGTAATGTTTGATACCAAACTGCGACGACCTGAAACGCTCCCAACCTACCAAACTACTGTAATAATCGCGGAAACTATCCAACCCTGTACGTGGCTGACCCAACCAGAACGCCGGCTCAATTAGCGCTACCACCCCGGCATCGGCCATGGCCTGATAATCATCAGTCGTGCGCGAGGTCATATGCACATGCGGATCAAAAAACTTCATGCCTTTTATGCCGTCCAGACTCACCGGCGGCGAAAGAGGCTCATTTTTAATTTCTTCAAACGAATGGGTACAACACATATCTTTCTTTTTTTAGCCGGCGATGTTATCCCAGCTTAGGTTCTTAGTTGCTATAGCTTTTTCAAGCTCAGGGTATTTGTTTAATAACACTTTGGCAGGTGCAAAGTTTGAGGCGGCAATGGCCAACGCAGCGGCACGGCGGTCGGTTAACTTACCGTCCTCAAACAGGCGTTTAATATCCTCCAATAATTTTTCATCAATAAAAGGCCCAACAAGGCGCCACATTTGTAAGTTTAACTCGCGGCCGGCAGCCCAGCGCTCGTGGGCATAATCACTGATAATGTATGCCAGCTCTTTATTGGCGCGGGCATCTATGCCTACTATTTTACCTATATCTTTGTCTGTAAAAAAAGCTTTCAGTACCAACTGGTTCCAGGCAGGCTGATCCAGGTTTTGTGAAGGATACGGGTTGTTATACATGATAGCTTCCAGCACAACACCAATATTACTGCGAATACCTTCTGCACAGCGTTTAACCCAAAGTTCAGGATGTGCTAACAGCGACAGGCTTGAGTACAAGGCAACCTGCTCGCTCATTTCGGCGGCAAGGAAAAGGTTTTCGATATTGCGGAAATATGCTTCTTTGTTGGAGTTATCCAGATTAATTAACAGGTAAGCGCGGCCCAAGTGATCGACGGTCCAGCCGTCGATCGAAAAACCGGGGATAGCCTGAGCGACTGCCTCGCTTTGCCCAGGCTTAATTGCTAACATTGCTTTACCGGTTTTACGCGGCAATAGCATAAAAGCATTATTTAGCGGCCTGGCCTCTTCAATCCACAAAAAAATTTCGGGCGGTATGTTGGCCTGCAATATTTGTTTTAGGATAGGCTTTATCTCTTGCACGGCAGTATTAAATATGGATTACCACAAAATAATCAATGATCAACGCTGCCGAAATGATGAGCAAACCAAAAAACTCGCGGGTGTTTTCAATAAATGGCTTTTCGGCCTGCATGGTTTCTACCAGGCTCGGTGTACGGTATTTTACTACCCAATCGCGCACGCCATCTTTTTCGAAGAAAAGCTTTACGGCGTAGACCAGGTAAAAGGCGGTTAGCCCCAGGTAAACTTTAGGGTAATACATACCGAAACAGGCTAGTCCGCAGCAAGCAGCAACTGCTACGTAAATAGGCACCCATAGGTACCAGTCGATATCATTCAGGTTGAGGTAAGCAAATACCAGGAATGACAAGCAGAAGATCACGTTTACAATAATAAAAGCAGTCATGTTTTCTATCGGTACTAATCTACAATTATACTAATAAATTTTGTAGTTGGCGCGCGCCTCCTCGGTAAAATATCGTCCTGGAATCAAAGCCGGGTTTTGGGACCAATTCATCATTGGCTATCCGGCTTTCAGGAAATTTCGCTTTTTGTTTTTTCAATTTGCCAGCGCGCCCAGCAGGGAGAACGGCCAGTTTGATAACAATATGGTAAAAAAAATAAAATATTTCCGAAACACAATCGTTATAAATAGACATATATTTGTATAACAATTACCTATCAGTCTTTTCCCTAATATCGTCTGTCTACTTGGTTTCTAATTTATTAACGTTTAATTAAGAGAACTTATGGAAACAATTATGATACAGGAACCCGATGGCGCTACATTAGATGTAGTTAGCACCGCTTTGCGAATGAACGGCTACCGAATTTATAGTGTGGCGGATCGGAATGAAAATATACTGGAGATGATACGGGGCCATCACCCAAAACTTGTACTGCTTGATTGTTGGCTCAGCAAAACTTCAGGCAGGCAGATAGCTCATTGGATCAAGGCTCACTTTCCCCGCCTTCCTGTTATAGCTTTTAGCTGTGACGATAATATAGCCGAAGAATACAGGCGATTGGGCTTTGACGGTTACCTGAAAAAACCATTCGATATTGATGTACTTTACAACCTCATTGATAAACATCTCCACAGGCGCAAGCGTCAAATAAGCGAACATGCCTGATCTGGTTAACTATATCTCTTTTCAACAAGGGCATTAACACATAACGATACCCTTTTTAAAACAAAAGCCCCGCACTTGCAGGGTTTTGTTTTATCATTATCATTATGCCACAATAGGGGCTCGTAAGGCAGCATGGGTCGGCTTTTTAAACAATCTAAAATCGTAATTCTAAAATCTGAAATCGAATTACTCCGGCATTCCTTGTCCTTCGTCAATAAATTTTACCAAACTTTCGGTAATATGTCCTGTCCAGCCCTCATAGCAATTTTCATAACATTCAATGCCGGGCACAAGGCCTATATGGGTAAAGTTAATTTGTGTTAAATTATCCTTTTCAAGCAATTCAAAAACCACTTCTGTGCCATTCCATTCTTTTCGGTTATTTAACCAATGCAAATTGCAGTTAGTTACCTTCCAGACTACTTTTTTACCGGGTATTAGTTCGGCTATTTCAAAGTCAACAAAAGTTTTACCAAAGTCAACCCTAAATTTGTCGCTCGGTTTTTCAGCGCTGCCTGTAAAATTTTTGGCCCACCATTTATCTACCTGGCTTATTTTTTTCATGGCTTCCGCAGCGGAAGCGTTTACCTGTACAGTGCAGGTGAAATCTTGTTTTTCAATTTCAATTGCTTTCATGATATTGTAATTTTTAATTGATCACTCTTATATCTCGGTTTTTACTTCCTCATCCGCTTTTAAATGCGGTTGCCCTTTTCCGGTAGTGATGAGGTTTAACAAGCTATGCTGCAAAAAATAATTCCAGCCTTTAAAGCAGTCGTTATAACACTCGCTTTCAGGTACCAAACCCACATGGGTAAAATGCATTTCCGTTTTGCCGTCCTTTTCAGCGATCTCATACCGTATCTCGGTACCTGTCCATTCGGTTTTGTCTTCCAAAAAACTCAGATAGCTTTCGGTAACCAGCCAAACTACTTTTTGGTTAGGTATCACTTCGGTTAACTTTTGTTTGGAGTAGTGCATATCCGCAAAGCGCACTTCAAACTCGTCATTCAGTTTTTCTGATTGGCCCTTAAAATCTTCTGACCACCAGGCACGGATGTCATTAATAGCATTAAATACTTCTTCGGGGCTTTGATCTACCAATAAGGTAGTTGTAAAATTTTGTTCTTTCATGTCTAATGTTATTATAGATAATTAATGTTTTATTTTCCATTTGTCAGCTAACTCGGCGTTAAAACCGTCAGCATTTTTAGGATTAGGTTCTCCCTTTCCGACAGTAATTAAACTGTAAAGGCTATTTGTAATATAATTTCCCCAGGCGTCATAGCAAACTTCGTAGCATTCATATTCCGGTACCAGGCCCTGGTGTGTAAATGTTACTTTTGTTTTATCGCCTTCTGTAGTAATATCGAAAATGAGTTTAGTGTCGATCCATTCCGTTTTATCTGTAGTAAAGCTGAAATGATTATCCAAAACCTGGTAAACTATTTTTTTATTAGGGACTATTTCTACCAGTTTTATTTTACAGATATGGAGGTCTTTGTATTGATAAACGAATATACCACCCAGCTTATCTGTTGGGCCTTCTATTTCTTCAGACCACCAGCCGCGAAAATTCTTTATGGCATTAAATACTTCTTGGGCCGATTGGTCTACCAATATAGCAGTAGTAAAATCTTTTGCTTCCATAATTATAAATTTTTAAAATAATTTTTCAGCAGGTGGTGTAACACCCGCCAGCCTTAGGTATACCGTCGTTTGCCCGCGGTGATGTGCCTGATGTTCAAGGGCCTTACCCAAAGCAATTCTTTTTGTCATATCAAAACTGCCCGGCATTTTAATAGGTTCATCCAATTGCGCGTCAGTAAGCTTCCTGATCTCGCCTATTACAAAATCATAACTGGCCACCACTATCTTACTTACGTTAGCTTTAGATTTATCGGCGCCTTTTTCCCAGTGACCCTGTTCAAAAGGACTTTTAATACCAAGCGCCGCAGAAACAAGACCATAATTAGCATCTGCCAGGTGTAAGTTTTGCTCCGCAAATGAACGCATCTCAGGTGTAGGCTTTAAGGTATATTTACTTTCGGGCATGGCATCCAGGTATTCTTTGGTATACACCTTGGACCGCTCCCATTCTTTTACCAATTCGGCGGTTTTCACCTGCGCATTAGCCAGATGGCTCCCTATTAACAGGAAAAG
The DNA here is from genome assembly GCF_039935595.1 of Mucilaginibacter sp. Taxonomy (GTDB): domain Bacteria; phylum Bacteroidota; class Bacteroidia; order Sphingobacteriales; family Sphingobacteriaceae; genus Mucilaginibacter. Next base: position 6,514 of record NZ_JBDTJZ010000073.1, read on the forward strand.
GGCAATTGTTAAGTTTTTAAGTTTCATTTTTTTAATATTAGTTGGGTAATTTGCTGTTCAATAAATTTTCCAGTTTTTTCAGTTTAGATGCCCAGAATTCGTCGAAGTAGTTTAACCAGGCTTGCAATTCTTCAAATCCGTCTTTCTTCAGCATACAATAGCGTTCCCTGCCCATATCCGTAATGGAGATAAACCCTGCGGTTTCCAATATTTTAATATGCTTTGAAACTGCCGGACGACTCATGTCGAAATTCTCAGCCAGGCTATTAATGGTCAAACTATCGTTTGATAGCAGCATCAGCATTTTGCGCCTGCTGGGGTCGCCTATAACCTGGAAGGTATCAAGCGTTGGTATGGCCATGAGCTGAAGCGTTTAAAAGTTTTTCAATGTTCGGGAATTTTTCCAGCCAGCCATGCATTAGTCCGTGGTACATATCCAGGTTCTCGGCCTTCGCAAAGCCGCGGTGATCTAAAAACACTTCGGTACCATTCTCTTTGCGTTCCAGTTGCCAGGTCACTACAGATTCCAGCGTGATGTGCCCCTCGCCCGGCCCGCAGTTCCACGAGTAGCTTAATGTTTTTAAAGGTTCGATGTTTAAAACCTTGCAATAAAAAATACCGTCAAAATTCAAATTGGGTTTACCCCCCGTCCTGAATTGAAACTCATGACCCAAAACCGGTTGGAAATCATTTTTCATGAGCCATTGGCCCATCAGGTCAGAATTTGTCAGGTATTCCCAAACCGTCTCAACAGGATGAGCGAAGAAATACTGGTGTTTAATAACTTTTGCCATAATAAGTAACTTTTAAGTTACCCAAATGTATAAGTAACTTCTGAGTTACGCAAATTTATTTTTTAATATTTTTTAAAATCTCATTTTTTGTTGTAAGTTTACACTTACGGTAAGCAAACACTTACAATAATTTATGAGCACAAGCAGCACAGCTTTTAAGGCCCTGGGAGATTCAACACGCAGGGCAATATTTGAAAAATTACAAGAGCGGCCTTTGGCTGTTGTTGATATTGCCAATGGTTTACACGTAAGCCGCCCGGCAGTATCTCAGCATCTCAAAGTTTTGAAAGAAGCCAAACTGATAACCCTCAAAACAGTTGGCAATAACAATATCTATGAGCTAAACCGTGAGGGCATACTTGCCATGCGCAATTACCTTGATAGATTTTGGGAGGATGCCTTAATGAATTTTAAAAAACTGGCCGAAGAAACTGAAAAAAATAAATAATGGAAACGATCAATTTAACATCTATTAAAAAAGACTTTTTAGTAGAAGCCTCGCAACAAACAGCTTTTGAGGTATTTACTAAAAAAATGGACCTCTGGTGGCCGCGAACCCATCATATAGGCAGCACCGACATGACCGAAATAGTAGTAGAACCGCACGTAGGCGGCCGCTGGTATACCAAACATATTGATGGTAGCGAGGCGAATGTAGGGCATGTGCTGACTTATGACCCCTATAGTCTTTTTGTGCTATCCTGGGAGATAAACGGCGATTTTAAATGCGACCCCGACCTGGCAACCGAAGTAGTAACAGAATTTATTGTTGAAGGACCAAAAACCACCCGTATAAAATTTGAGCATAAGGACCTGCATAAACTGGGCAGCGGCAAAGTAGTAGAAAGCATGAACGAAGGCTGGGGTACTATACTGAACCTTTATAAACTATTTGCCGAACATTAAAAGTCACCTCATTAGTAAATACTGTAAGCGATAATATTATTATACTAACTAAATACAATCACCTTTAAATTAAAATTTATGGCAAATGCAATCAACTGGTTTGAAATTCCAGCTAAAAATTTTGAGCGTGCAAAAACATTTTACGAAACTGTACTGGGTATTGATATGATGATGCCTTTTCCCGGTACAAAGTATGCGATGTTTCCCGCGGATATGCAACAAGGCGAAGTTGGCGGCGGGCTGGTTGAAGAAGAAGGCTATGAACCTTCGCAACAAGGCAGCCTGATATACCTAAATGGTGGCAACGATCTGGATGTGCCGTTAGCAAAGGTAGAAGCCGCTGGCGGAAAGGTAACCCTGCCCAAAACCTCCATAGGCGAAAACGGCTTTACTGCCCGTTTTACGGATACCGAAGGTAACCGGGTGGCCTTCCATTCTATGAGCTAAGTTAATTGGATTTCCGCAGGGCCTCTTGTTACGGCCCTGCGGATTTGAAACGCTTAATTATTACTATTCGGCATATTAACCAATCTGCGATAACCAAAGTAGTTTTCAATAACCAGAAGCGTGAGGGGATTATTTCCAAATCCAATAAAGAATTGCTGCATAAATTACACACCCTGTAAGCAACATATTCAATGTTTCAAACAAAGTCTCAGGAAATGTTGGGGATTGAATTACAAAAGCGGAAAATACCAGCACCAATACAACCAACGAGCTAATGCTTAATATCCATTTTCTAGCCAGGTTGGGTTTAACCGGGTTTGTTTTAACAATAATACGATTGGTATCATCAGTTACATCCAGGCTTATATGTTCGGCCAGTTGGCGCCATGTATACATGCGTGGCATTACTTCGGCATTTTCAATACGCTGTAATGAGCGCAGGCTGATGCCGGCAAGGTTAGCCAATTCTTTTTGTGTAAGCGGCCTTTTTAGTCGCCCTTCTTTAACTAATCTGGCGGTTTGTTCGCGCGACAACGCTGATATTTCGGGTATGACGTTTAACGACATTTAAACGACAAATTATGTGGATTGCTTTTATCCATATCCGAAGGTAGTAATTTAGCGCTTACAACAAAAAACAATTCGGCAATGAAAAACTATTTCAACACGCATCCAAATATTTCACGCTTCATTGTAGGGGCAATATTAATTACTGCCGCGTTATTAGGAAGTGCGTTTATCCATATACCTTTTGTACCCGTTGGTTTAGTATTAGTTGTATTTATAAGCTGGCTTATGTTCCGCAGTGAGGGTAAGAACTTAAGCGTACTGGGTTTTGACCTTAAAGCCAGCCACCTCCTATTGATCCCTTTTGGCCTGTTGCTTGGCATCGCTTCGTTCCTTTTGTCGTTTTATGTAGGTGTATGGGTGCGGCATGATCAGGTTATGGTTAGCAAAACAATTGACTGGGGGATGCTTATAACCGAATTTTGGAGGGTGTTGCCAACAGCAGCAGTACAAGATTTTTTGGTGGTGGGCTATTGCTATACCAAACTAATTCAATTAACTAACAAACGGATAGCTACATTAATGTTTGCGCTATTTTTTATTGCTATGCACGATGTTTGGGGAGGATATATAGTTAACACCCTTTTTTACGCTTCGGGCCTGTTTATGGGTTATTTGATGTTCTCCACCTCGTTTTTGCGCTCGGGAAGTATATGGTTGCCAATTGGCCTGCATTGGGGAAACAATTTTGCCAATTCATGCCTGTTTACTTTCAATCGCACTTCAACTTCGTGGTTGTACTTAAATACCCAGCATAGTAACCTTAACGTCTGGCAAGCCGTTGGCCTATTTATTGCGCTTATTATTGGCGCGGTATGCGTAATTATAATTACCAGGTTAGTGTGGCGAAAAAATTTATTTATGGAACGAGAGTACCCACAAAAAGAATAATAAGTTAAGCTTCAGCGAATTTAAATTAGCCTATGTTGGTGTTGTTGCTAACATGCAACGTAAATATATCAATTGCATTTATTTAAGCATTATAACACCAACAAAGGCGGAAGAACATCTAATCAAATTTAATCAGCAAATCTTTTGCGGTAATCAATGGGTGACAGGTCTGTGTATTTCCTAAACACTCTTCTAAAAGCATCAATGTCTGTATATCCTGTTTCATAAATGATCTCGTTAACGGTCTTTTTGGCGACTTCAAGTTGCTTTTTTGCAAATTCTACTTTTACCCGCTGGATATATTCAAGAATAGAATTACCGGTGCACTGCTTAAAATGTCGTTCAAACGTTCGTCTACTAACACCGAATTTATCACAAACTTCATCAACGCTGAACATGAAGGTGGGATTTTGTTCAATCAATTCCTGCGTCTGAAGCACGATGGCATGGCCATGCTGCTTTTGTCCGATGAAAATTGCGAAAGGATTTTGGCTCTTTCGCTCGATATCGATCTCGAACATCTTAGACGCTAATATCGATACCTCGCGGCCCAAATGCTTTTCAATAACATAAAGGATCAGGTTGAGATAAGAGAAACCGCCACCGCAGGTATATATCCCCTGCTCATCGGTGATAATGCTATCATCTATCACTGTCACTCCGGGGAAACTGGCTTTAAACTCATTCTTTGCCGCCCAGTGCACCGCACATTTTTTACCATCCAGTAAGCCGGTAGAGGCTAAATAGAACGAACCCACGCAAAGGCATACTATCTCCGCCTTATTGCGATATTGATTAGTTAGCCAGTCTGTATATTTTTTATTCTGTAATATGGCTTCCTGGAAATTGCCGCATAGTAATGGGATAACGATCACGTCCGTTTTGGTTACCTCGTCAATAGTCTTATCCGCGTTTACTGAATACAATCCATTGTTGAGTTTCGTACGCTTTTCACAGCCAACTATCTCAATCGTATAAAAAGCCGGCTTTCCCTGGTAACGCATAAAATCATTCACCCGGCTAAATATTTGGTGGGCACTGTCAATGCTGGTTAGTGTCGCATCATAAAGCGGCAGGATCGAAATATGTTTCATGGCTTAAATTTAGGCAATCAAAATGGCGCAATCAACAGGTAAGAATGTCGTATTCGCCATGCCAGCACAACTACCATCGCGTTTAACTTTGAACTATGAAAGCATTAGAAATTATTATGCTGCCTGTCAAGGACAGACAGCAAGCCAAAGAATTTTATTTAAAGCTGGGATTCCAGATAGTGATTGAAGCTACGGACCCGCACGGCGAGGAATGGATACAAATGAATCTGCCTGGGGGGAATACCACGATATCGCTGTCAAGCTTCCAGGCCATTATTGCCGAAACGGATGATATTGAAGCAGAGATTAAACAACTAAAGAAAAAAGATATAGAGGTTGGCCCAATTGATGACACGCCCTGGGGCAGGTTCGCCTGGTTAAAAGACCCGGACGGGAACAGTTTATGCTTGCACCAAAAATAAGTTATTAAGCATACAAACCTGCTTTGATGGCATGTCTCTCATGGAGGATCCTGCATTGAAAGATGTTTAATCAAAATCCGCAGTGTCCCTTTAGGGGACCTTGCGGAGATAAAGATTTATGGCTAATCCCTCATTGCTGGCGCACGCGGGTCGCGTTTTACTTTACCTATTTATAGCACACACGTGCGCCAGCGAAAGATGTACATTTAATCAACCCTAACGGCGCCATTAGGTACAGTTGCTGCTATTTTTATTTTGCCCGCCGGCTTTTTTAGTCCGGTAACTTTTATCCCGCTACTTTTTCCCCCATCAACCGTTAAAACAGCGAATGGCGCTTTAGTCACTTTAGGGTTTAGCCAAAGCACATTTTCACAATTTACCAATTTTATAGCCGAGTTAGTAATTTCAGATTGTACGATATTCAACTGGCTAATTTTCGCATCCTTTACGTCATCCATAATAATTTGCGGCCGTGCATCTGTGTTGAGGGTTTGCAGAGTGATATTTTGCAGCACAATACCTTTTACGTGGCGCATATATAAACCACTTGCGGGTAGCGTAACGCCAAACATCCTGTTTTCAGGGTAAGCGGTTTCATTTTCAGGCAGCGGCGCGGCGGCTTCGGCAGCAGTACCATTACCGGGCGTGCTGATCCTGATATTTTTTAATGTCACGTTCTCTACATCATAACCAGGGTATCCAGTTATGCTCGAGGTAATTTTACTATGGCTAACCGCGGTGACATTGCTGATGGTTACATTATGCAGATAACCCGGATCAAACGTGGCCGGGTCCTTACTTTTTGTGGTACCGCGTTTACCCAGTTTGATAAAAATAGGCGTTTGCACATCGTCCATAACTATATTGTTGATGGTGACATTGTCGGTTTTACCTCCGTCAACATTTTCAATCGAGATACCGGCTATGGCCGTTACCGGCTGGTCAACAAACTTAAGGTGCTGCTGCCAATGGCGAAACAGGTCATGAGATGCCTTATGAATAGTAATGTTACTAATATTTATATTCCTGAACCCGCTGCGCGAGCTTGTACCAAATTTTATGGCACCACAGTTGGTAGCTACGGTGCAGTTACGAATGGTCACATTTTCGCATGGGATATTATCGTCATCGCTTTTAAGGCAAATGCCATCATCGTCCGAGTCAATATTACAGTTTTCTATCAGCACATTTTTGCTGTCGATGTCTATACCGTCATTGTTCAGGTTAGCATGGTTATATACCTGTACACCTTTTATATGCAGGTTTTCGCAGCGCACATAGGTCTCCATCCAGTGCGCCGAATTGCGCAGGTGTATATTCAGCACCTCTATATCTTTACAGTTTACCATGGTAATGATATTTGGCCGTATGCCATGATAATCGGGCGCGGTGTCATCGCCTAACTGAAAAGCCGCGGCGGCACCGTTGCCATTAATGGTGCCACGCCCTGTTAAGGCAATATGATGTACATCAAGGGCTACTATCAACGCCCAGGTAGGTTTTTTACCGTCTGCTGATTGAGGCTGCGGATAATCTTTACTATCGGGACTGCCTTTTATTTGGGCACCTTTTGCCAGGTACAGTTCCACATCGTTTTTAAACACAATGGTACCAGACATAAACACACCTGCCGGCACAATAACGCGTCCGCCATGCTCGGCACTACATTTATCAATAGCCGCCTGTATGGCCCTGGTATTGATAGTTTTACCATCTGCTTTCGCGCCATAAGCAAGTATGTTATGATCAGCTGCAAAAACTGAAAATGAAATAGTTAATAGCAAAAAAAAGAAAAGAAATTTCATCATATAAAATATAACGATATAGTCATAACAGGCTTTGTAAATATTGCGATAAAATTTGACTTAGCTGTTAAACAAGCTTATCTTTTGTGGTACTACTTTTGATGTATACGCGTTAAATACAATATGATGAAAGCCGATCTATTGCTGCAAGCGGAGCGTTTGCGGCAGCCGGGGAGCCACGTATGCTTTGCTAACCCTTTAAATAAAATATGCAATAAATGCCAAAGCCAATCAGCAACGCTAAAAAAATGACCAATATAAAATAAGACACAGGTCGCTCAAAATTTAAATTCCAACCCAATCCATCTTCTCTTACGATAAATATCGGCCCTTTCTTTTGCTTTGTCATAATACTAAGTTAATGCTTTTTCGTATATTTTTGTCGTCCGTAGGATTTCTCGAAGTGGCCCCTGCCAGTGCAGGTGATTTAAAACAACGTATGGTACTTTTCAGGATACCCTCGGGTACAAACAAAAATTAATTATAATTTTTACCTTAGGCATTCATGAGCCAATCCTATCATTTAAAATTCAGATATGATATAAATGCGTTAAGGGCAATCTCCGTTATTGGCGTACTGCTTTTTCATTATAAAGTTCCTTTTTTTGAGGGCGGCTTTGCAGGGGTTGATGTTTTCTTTGTTATTTCGGGGTATCTGATGAGTAAAATTATTATTAACGGACTTAACTGTAATAATTTTTCGCTATTAGAATTTTATGGACGAAGGCTAAAAAGAATCGTCCCCGCCCTGTTGGTTTTAATACTGGCATTAACACTTGCCGGCTTCTTTATTTATTTTCCGGATGCTTACCGGCTCAATGAGCAAAATGCTGCTGCAAGTATCTTGTTTATTTCAAACATAGTTTACTGGAAAAGCGCCGGCTATTTTGTAGAAGCGTCTGACACCAATATATTATTGCATACCTGGTCATTATCTGTTGAGTGGCAGTTTTACCTTGTCTACCCAATAATTTTATTGTTTGCGCATAAGTTCCTCAAAAACAAAAAAAGATACTTATACGCGTTTATTACCGTCATACTACTAACCTACCTGGCAGCAATATTTTACACTACAATTGATAAAGACGGATCTTTTTATCTGCTGCATAGCCGCGTATGGGAAATGATGTTTGGCGGTCTTGCCTTTTTATGCGAAGATTTAGCACAAAATATCAAACCTTTGATACGAAAAATTATAGCCATTGCCGGTTATAGCATAATATTGCTTTCCTTCTATCTTTTAGACAGCAATATGGATTGGCCGGGGCCGTACACCATAGTGCCGGTATTTGCTGCATTCCTAATTATTATAGCCAATTGCAATTTTAAGACCTTAAAGTTTAGCGTAGTGCAGGGTACAGGTAAAATATCGTATTCGTTGTATTTATGGCATTGGCCGGTTTATGTTGTTGCACAATACCTTGGTTTCGATATAAATACAACAACTGTTTTGTTGTTAACGCTGATATCATTTATACTGGGGTATGCGTCCTATAGATATGTTGAATCGTTTAGCTTTACCAATAACAGGCCTATTTTGGCATACGCACTCGGGCTGGCAATAATTACCGGATCATTAGCTTACACTGATGTAAATAAAATTGCGTTTAAACATGATGCATTGATGGTAGCAGGGTACAATACAAGGCATCCTGAAGGCACCAAACTAAGTACCAGCGGATGTTTTTTAACCGCTAATAAAAAACGAAGCGATTACAATGAAGCCGCCTGCCTTACTATAAAACCCGCGGTTAAAAATTTTTTATTAATAGGCGATAGTCATTCTGCAGATTTATCGGAGCCTTTTAGAAAACGCCTTAAAAATCAAAATATAAATATAATGGTTGCCACCGCAACCGGGTGCTATCCGTTTATTGCTCAAAAAGGAGGCGACAAGCTTTGCTTAGGGTTGATTGACTACACCCTTAAGGTATTTGTAAAAAAAAATGCTGATAAAATTGATGGAGTAATCATTAGCGCTAACTGGGTTAAAACAAGGCCGGGTAACCGTAAACAGTTAGAAAAAGATTTGCAGGGTACAATAGCGTATCTTGAAAAATACAAGTTAAAGGTAATTGTTGTTGGGCAAAGCGAAGCGTATACAATAACTTACCCAATCTTAAAAGCCAAAGAGCTGCAATTTAATACCAGGCTTACCAACGACTACCTCAGGCAGCAATGTTATGTGGTTAATAGTTTTTTAAAGCAAAGGTTCAAACCTTATTATGTAGAAATTATCAACAAAAACCAATTTCCTGCACTGGGCGCAGATTATACCCCATATATTTTTGATAAAGATCATTTTACTCCCTATGGCGGCGATTTGGCCGTCAGCAAAATATTGGCTGATACAATTGGTAAAAGGCTTTTTTATTAAGTATAGCATCAAAACAACCGCAGGGTCCCTTTTAGGAGAATCTGCGAGGACGAAAAGATATATAAATCGTCTTTTTTGTTTCTAACCCCCATAATTTTAACCGGGATGTGATACGGCTATTGCCCAATTTATATCGCCTTTCAATTGTCGTTCGACTATCTTGGCATTCTAAATATTCCTGGCATACTTTGCGCTTAAATTCCTCGCTGTACTGGCTTTGCCATTTGCCGCCATACACTTTTGAATATCTTTCCATTTTTGTTTACTGTTGGGTAAACCTATTTCAGGACAAGACAATGGTTTACCTATATAGCGTACCACAAGCGAGACACTTGCCTTAGCAACGGGTGAAGTTGTTAATTAATCCGGTAGCCGGACCTCAAATTGTAAACTCGCGACAGTCAAAATTTATAATTAAATAATACTGTAAGGAATCAAAGATATTACCGACTAAATAAATAATGATTAAGAGTTATAATTTAAACTATTAATCTCTTAATACCGTAAATACAAAAGCCTGATATTAAACTTATTTTTTATGAAGAAAAAATCAATTAGCATAATAGTTTTTCAATTTTTGGCTTTTACAGTTTTTTTATTGTTTTCATGTAAAAAAAGTTCAAATGTAGCTCCCGCTGATGTGACTTTGTCAGACATAGGCAGTTTGTTCATACAAACCAATGAAACATCAGGAAATAGAATACTTCAATATAACAGATCAGAGTCAGGGAAGCTAACCTATGTAGCATCATATGAAACAAGGGGATTAGGTACAAGTGCTGGTCTTGGCAACCAGGGTTCAATCATATTAAGTGATAATAAAAAATTTGTAATTGTTACCAACGCACAAAGCAATGATATAAGTACTTTTAAGTTTGATAATAATAAATTAATTTTTGTTGGTGTCTACCCGTCGTTAGGTATTAAACCTATTAGTGTTACCCAAAAAGGCAATCTGGTATATGTTTTAAATGTTAGTAGTGATCAGGTGGCCGGGTTTACTATTTCTGATAAAGGTGAACTTATCCCTATTGCAGGTTCCATTCAATCGCTTAGTGGTGTTAATGTATTGGGTGCCCAAATCTCTTTTGTACGTCCAAACGTATTAGTTGTTACAGAACGTCAATCAAACAATATAAGCACGTTTGTTTTAAATAATATGGGTTCAGCAGGTAACAGGCAAACAGTAAAATCTTTTACTAATACACCTTTTGGTTTTGGAGTTGGTGCCGAAGGGCGTATATATGTTACCGAAGAGAACGTGGGTGTTAGTACCGGCGGACAATTATCATCATACGCTATTACACCATCAGGTGACGTTAATTTTATATCAACATTTCGTACAGGTGAGTTGGGAATTTGCTGGGCAGTAGTAAATAGTAAAGAAACAGCAGTGTTTGCTACAAACACAACAAATAACACTATATCATCATTTGGTTTAACTGGGGTAACGGGAGTTATAAAAACGCATTTTATCTCACAAAACCTCGGCTCCGGATTTGCTCCAATAGATATTGCATTAAGTAAAAATGATAATTTTGTTTATGTATTAAATTCAAAATCTAATCAAATATTGGGTTATGCAGTTGCCGACGGGGCTTTGGCACCAGTATCTGGTTCAGAAATTTCAAGACTGCCAATCGCGGCCAACGGCTTGGCAGTTTATTAATATAACCTTGCTACCTAACAATACCCCCCGCTATCCGAACGTCTCTGACTTCGGATTACTATGCCTGTAGTCTGCGACTACAAAATATGCTTTTTGTTCAATAACACGTTAGTCCTAGTTTACAATCCCCGACTAACCTGTATCGTAATTTGTCCTTATTACCACCTATTTATGTCGCTTTTAGCCGCCCTCTGTTTAAAACAAGCCAATATATTTGTTATTATTAAAATTAACTTTTTAAAAAAACCAAACTTAAAATAACCTTATGAGAACAATCAACCCGTGGATCAACTTCAATGGAAATGCTGAAGAGGCATTTACTTTTTACAAATCGGTTTTTGGCGGCGAGTTCACAAAGATCGTTCGCTTTAAAGAACTTTCAAGCCCCGAATTCCAGGTACCGGAAAGCGAAGCAGATAAAATAATGACCATTGTTTTGCCCCTGGGAAAACACAATAGGTTAATAGCTAATGATGTTCCGGAATTTATGGACCGGGTAAATGAAAACGAAAACAGGTTTAAAATATTAATTAGCGCCGAAAGCCGTGACGAAGCCGACAAGCTGTTTGCCGGCTTATCAGCAGGCGGAGATATTGAAGGGCCCATTGGCGACAGTCCCTGGGGTACATACGCCGGAATGTTTAGAGACAAATATGGTATTGAGTGGATCATAGAATTTGATCCCGAACTATAACGGGTAAAACAAAATAGCCTGCAAGTATGATTTGTAGGCTATTTTATTTCTACTTACAACTAATAGTCCTGGTTTGGTTTGGCTATGGTGTTATTTACGGCTTGCATACCTAAGCGCTCTTTAAGCTGGGTTAGGTACAGGCTTCTTGGTGTAACGTGCTTGTCTAACGACTCAATGAACCCTCTTGGCTTGGTCAGATCCTGCAGCGGCTTGTTATAAATAACCGATGCTGTACCAATATGGCCGAAAGAATAATTTTTGGCTCCGGGCGGACTTTGTATCAAAAAGTCGCCCTCGCAGTTCCAAAATACAATATTGGCACCGGCCCAGCCTATAATGTAATCCCAATAACGGGCTGTTAATGGTGCTTTCACATTATCATATAGCACTCCATTTACCCAATGGTTATGTGGTTCGCTGGTTGAGTATGGGTTAACCGCCGTACAATCCAAAAATACGTTGCCGCTTGCTTCTGATTGTTGCAATACAAAATTGTGCCTTCCTTTTTGCGAGAAGCAACGCTGTACCAAAGTAAGCTGTCCCAGCACATGGTAAATAAACCGGCGACCACCCGCACGCACCGATACCGGCTCCCACGATTGGCAGTCCTGTACAGTTATCCATTTTGAACCTGCATTAACCTGCACTACACTGCTTACAAAGTGCATAGCCGTCATATTACGCACCCAGCCGTTTTTGCTATTGCTAAAATTGATAAAGTTGGAATAATGGTTCTCGTCCGAGAAATATTCCTCGCCATTATACTCGGCAGCCGTCACATTATCGGGCCTGTCCATATTACCGTATTTGGTTGTGCGCACAGTTGGGTCATATTCAGATATGCCGCGCAGGTTCTCCACAGCAACGTTTTCTATACGCTCATCATCATATTTAACCACATCTCCACCACCCCAACGGGTTTCAACCGCGGTAAAAATAGGGGCATCTACAGTTATGGTATTTCCTTTAACATCAGTTATAACACGGTCATAGGTTATAGTAAACGGGCGCCACCGGTTTCTTCCGGCGCTTACACTGTCTTCGCCAATGAATTTTATCCAATCCTGGTTACCGTAACGGCGCACTAAAACTTTATCGCCAACTTTAAATGTCTTAGCCGATGCCACATTAAACGAGCGGGCACCAACCGGCACATAATTGGTGGTAATAGTTTGCTTGGTGGCTTCCTGCACGGCAATACCTTTATCGCCACTTATATTGATCAGTGCGGGGCGCGCAGCGCGTCCGGTTGGGCGCGGCTTAACGGTTTTTCCATATAATATGGTGCCTATTTCGCTCATGCCCTCGCCACGTAGTATCACGCCTGATGCTTTTATATACAATGGCTTATCAAGCGGATAAAAACCCATTTTTAAAAGCACTGCTCCCCTAAAGCCTGATGCATCTAACGGCATAGCCGAAACTTTATCAATGGCAGCTTGAACGTTGTCCGAGTTATCGCCTGCTACGGGCCAAACAGTAACCTTATTAGGTATATAGGGTATTGCAGACCCTCCGCCCCTATATCCGGCGTTAGAAAAATCGGGGATCTTGTTACCCAGGCTATCGGCTACATAAACTAATTTGCCATCAACCCCCGGGTATACCAGTGAAGTTGAAGGTAAAATATCCTGAGCATGGCACAGCAAAGTGCCGGCAAACAGCGAAAACAATGTCGCAGTGTAAAGTTTAATTCTCATAATAGGTTAAGTTTTATTGATTTGGTAAATAATGGTTAAGCGAAAATGAATATATCCTGCGTTTCTACTTCTTCTTTATTTCTTCGGCACAATAACTACCCTACGATAGCCGGTTAATACCGGGCTACCATTATCAGTAACCTCACAAATTAAATGAATACTTTTCCCGGCAGCATCGGCAGGTATTTTTAAGGTTACCCTGTTTTGATCTGTTGCCGAAAGCTGTACATCCTTATTATAAGTTCCGGCTTCGGTAAGTATCCACCAGTTATAAGTTAGCTTCTCGCCATCAGGATCAAAAGTTGCCGAGGCATCTACAGTAATAGTTGAACCCACTTTGGGTTTAAGTGTAATTTTATTTAGGCTTTTGTCTTTATTAACAATTACCACCGGGTTGCGGTTGCCAGCGCCGTTTTTGGCCCAATCCATACGGGCCGCAAAATTGTTAAATATGGCCGGATAAAACTTGTCCTCGTATTTTTTTGAAACTAAGTTCGCGGTGGTACCAGGTTGGTTGGTATACGCGGTTGTTACGCTATCTGCCGTAATGGTACGGTTAAAAAAAGCGCCCCAGCCACCCGCACTTGGGTTTTCGGGATCATTTAACCCGTTAGGCCATACATATAAAAACGAAGGGGTATCGCCCTCTACACCCCACTTGTATTTAGGATACAAAGTACCCAGGTTACCCTTGTTTTGGATATTGGCGGCATATTGCTCCCAGTTTTTTTTACCTGTGTTGTTTTGATAAAGCCAGGCAGATTCGTCCCAGATAAAAAACAGGTGATCACTAAAGCTCTTGCGCAGCCAGTAATGCGAACTTTGGTCGGGTTTAAACCGCCGCTGCGGGCGATCCTGATCGGTAATAGTATAAATACGCAGTTTATGTAAAAAGGCTTTAAACTGTTCGGGGCTGCGTTCGTGCTGTACTTTCCAAACAGCCTGTGCAACCGTATTGCCGCCACCCCAAATCAGCACCCAAACCGGGCGGTCGTCCTTTTCGTCCACGGCTTTGATAATCAGGTCGGCACCTGCCGAATTATTATCAGTACCGATATTTTTCATTTGCGCTTTTTTACTGCCTATTACCACACGTTGGCGCAAATACCCCGCGCTTGGCCAGTAGCCTATTTTTTGTTTACTTTCATTAGTCTGGAAACCTTTTTGGCCCGACCGTTTCATTAAGTTAGGCAGGTCTTTTTCATACCCATCAATTAAGGTATGGATGATCTCCGGGTGCTCATCGCCCCCATAATCGCTCCACCCTGTTGTAGAAACCAACCCTTCAATTTCAAACAGATCAGCATGAACAAGCAGCCTTATCATTGATTCCATATCATCAGGCTCAATGTTTATAGGCGCAATATCGGTTAACACCACAATGCGAGGCTTTGGTGTTTGCACCTGTGCCCTAACCTGTAATGCAAGCGTAACTGCCAGTGCTAATCCGATGAAATACTTGTTCATGCCCACTAACTTTAAATTTATTTAATAGACGCTTTGGTGTACTGATTAGCAGCGCCTGGTGTAGGCAAACCACTGATTATCTGGGCACCACTATCATGAGCTTTAGCTAACGGAACGGCAAGCATAATGCCGGTGCCTGTAACAGGCGTGTCTGCACCGTATGTATTTACAAGCGGTGCCTTAACAGTAATAGAACTGCCTGCACCATTACCACCCGGCCCACGTCTTCCCGGCGTAATGGCCGCAATAATTGCTAATTCGCGGTTTATACCGGTACCTATAATAAGGGTTTGCCCAACCTCAAAGCCTGCTACATTGCTAACCGGGATCGTTGTCGCGCCTGCGGCTGTTGCAGTATTTACAATAGTGCCACCAGCTGTACCAACCGAAGCTATGGTTGCGCTCTCGGCAGTATTGCCCGTGCCTATAGTAATTTTTTGACCGGCTTTAAAACCGTTTACGCCCGAAACTTTAATATTATTTGATCCTGCTGTTACAGCACCGGCTAATGTAACACTGCTTTGTACGGCAAAATCGTTGCAGTTGCTATCGGTATCATAACCGTCAGGATAACGGCCTAAACTTTTATTAACCTGCGTTCCGTTTTGCGTAAATCCCCTTGCTCCTGATGCAGAGCCCGGCAAATTCACAATACAACCACCCTGGCCCTGCACACCTTCTAAAGTAGCCAATTCAGGACTGGTAACAGCACCGTTTGCGCTGGAGTTACCTTGCTGCGGACCATAAACTATAGCATCAGCCACCGCGTTACCGTCCATAAGTGCCAATGAGCCTGCCGTAACAGACATTGGCATACCAAACCATTGATTTGGTTTTGGGCCCTGATAACCGGCCATCGTATTTTTAGCATCAATTACCGGCGCACCGGTATTGTGATGTTTGGTGATTTTTTCGTCAAGCACAATACCTGTGCCCAAGGCTTGCACTGCATCGCCACTTAAATGCGCAAATTTTGTGGCCGGAGAAAAGCTAATACCTGTACCCTGCGCGTATACGTCAACCCCTACCATGTGGTCAAGTTTTAATGGGGCGGTAAGCTCCACCTCTCCGGCCTCACCTGTACCCCTGAACGGTGCAGTTACCACATTTTTAATGCTTTTTATCGTAACGGTTTCCTTACGTGCGCCGGTATTTATGGTCAATGTTTCGCCGACGGTCATGGTTGAATTGTCGGTAACTTTTATCGACGTGTTACCTGCCTTTGCTTCGGCAAAAAGGTTTGATTGCGTACCGGCTTTACCAACCTCTGTTACCATCGCCACTTCGTAATTACCGCCTAAATCAATACCTATTTTTTGTCCCACTGCAAATCCTGCTGTACTGGTAACCGGGATGTTTGTTGAGCCCGCCGGTATAACCAAACGCGAACTGGTAGACACAGGAATATATAATGACGTAACCGGTGCCGCGGCTGTACCTACGCTTGCAATTTTATGCATTTCGCCATCAATATTAATGATTTGCCCGGCTGTTAAACCGGCTACACTTTGCACGTTAATTTGCATATCGCCAATATTAGCAGGGGCAATTAACCCGGACACTGCAAGGCCGAATACATAAAACCCATGCCCGTTAATTTTTGTACCTGCGGGTATGGTGCCTAATTTAACGGTAGATATTCCTCCCAGCGTATGTATAACTGTCCAGTTAGAAATATCAACCTTATTTGCCGAAGCGTTGTACAACTCAACAAACTGATTGGTTGTGCTGCCATCTGCAAAAAAACGCACTTCATTTATTTTTACCGGCGGCACGCTACGCACCCTTTGACTAATTATTTCTGATTGATTGGTACCCCAGCTTGCTTTGCCGGTGATATAGCCTGCATCCGTTGTTGCAGGCGAAGTAACTTTAAAATCAGCACTTACACTTGCACCCGGCGCAACAGCAGCAAAGCTTTTTGATGCGGCCGAAACCACCCAGCCTTTGCGTGCTGTGATGCTTAATTTTACTCCTTTTACTATTGAACCTGTTGTGTTAGTATAGGTTAATGTAACATCCTGTGCTGATTTTGGCGTAAACGTTGTTATACGCGATAGGCTTACCGGCTGCACATTATAACGTGCCGCAACTATATTAGCATGTACGGCATCTGTAGTAGCGGTGCTTGGGTAACCGCTGGTCATCACGCCCTCATAAAATGTACCGGATGATCCGTTGCCGTTATCGCCGCCATTGCCTAAAAGGATGCCTCCTTTTTTGCTCATGGGCGAGTAAGCTTTACTTGCCGGCGTACCCGGGCGAACGCCGCTATAAAAAGTTGTTAAACCTCCCTTTTGTGCATCACCGCCGCGCAGATCCCATTGGTTATTGCTGCCACCATCCATAAAGGCCGATACAAAATGCCATGAATCAATACTGGGTACATCATTTTTCTTGGCGCTAAATCCCGAAAACAGGCCGGCCTCCATATCACTCATGATCCACGGACCGCTGCCATTACCGCTACCCCATGCTGTTGATGTACCAAAATAGGTGGTCTCCATAGTACCCGTACCTACCGCACGGCTATTGGTTGACGCGTTGCCATAGTCAAAGCAGCAACCACTATCGTAATGTTTACCGTCAACCACATAATAAATACCCTCAGCTTCATCATTTATGGCCAGGTCTTTAGCGTTATTATTGCGTAAACCCATGCCCGGCATAATAAATATGCCGTAGGCTTTATGTCCGTTAATACTTACCGGTGCCATATCAGCTATCGGCAAATAATCATACATACCTTTGGCTGTGCCTTTATAGGTTCCGGGAGGGGCTTCCAACAGGTCATTACCCTTACCGCTCTGATCATATACTTTGGTTATTACGCATAAATTATTGGCGCAAAATGCGTCCTGCGCGGCAGCGTTGGCATAACCGCTTGCCAACAGGCCAATATCCATCGTTTTAGCATCCGAATTACGCCTAACCTGGTAAAGCGGGCCCTTATAAGCGGCATACAACGCACGTGTAGTGCTATGCGCAGCCACGCAAGGGGTACCTCCCTTTGCATAAATATCACAAACCCCTTCAGACTGGGCGGGATTAACATTTTTTTCCCTTTCTCCGCTCGACATCGCCATCATCATAACAGCGGCAGGCAGTATAAGCGCGGCAGATAGCAGCGCGGCAAAACGATTTTTAGTTTTCATATATGTATGTAATCTTTATTGAGCAATGGGTTTATTTTACAAAACGGATGTTTTTAACAGCAATAGCCTGTTTGGCCCCTGCCGGGAATTTAACAAATACATCATGATGGCCCTTAACATTTTTTAAAGCGGCTGCAAATGTTTTCCAGTTATTACCTGTTGTTTTAGTAACCGGCACGGTGGCTATCAGCTTACCATCTTTAAGGTCATCCAGCCATATTTGCAGTTTCCCTACTTTTGATGATGATGCAAGTACCTCAATTTTAGCCGCGCCATGCTCATCGCCCAGGTCAACGCCCGATATCATGAACCAGCCCCCGTAATTGGAGGTATTGGTAACCGCGTTGTCTTTATCTTTAAGCGGTGTTACACCATAATAGTTGCTATAACCTACGGCAGGCAATTCGGTAAATCCATCCTTGCAAATAAAGAAATCAAAATCGGCAGGCGCGCCCTCTGCAAAAAGTCCCACACTTGTACCCACCCACGAGTTATAATTTGGCTGCACTTTATCTAAACTAACTGCGCTTATTGGTTTACCTACCATAACCCATTTATTGCCATCGCCGCTGCAATAGGCGGTTAGTTCGTGCGCTTTGCGTTGTACTTTAAGCCAAATCACGTTGCCAAAAGTATTGGCTATATGCCTAACAGCAGTATCTAACTTAAATACAATTTCTTTATTACCCTGGCGTATGCCACTATACAACTGCACAAAAACGCGCTGGTTGCCATTGGTTAAGTAAATACCTGCTTTGGTCAGGCTATCGGTCGGGTTAACATCTACTTTGGTAACTGCTGTATAGTAATGGTCGGTTTCTTTCTGCATTACATGGGTACGTTCCTTATCCGGTGTAAGCCTTATCCAGCCTTTACGCGCGGTAAGCGAATAGGAAGCATTTGCCTTACGGCTTAAAAAATGCCAGGCCATACCTAATGTACTGCTGTTAAAGTAGTCAGAACTAACGCTTCGCCATAAAATACCCGATTGCGGCAAATTTGGCCGCTCAACCGGTGTGCTTACCGGGGCCGCGCCCCAGGGGCGGTCGCCTTCCCAGGTAACCTGATACAGCGAGGTTTGGCGCCCCATGCCCGACCAATCATCGCCGCCAACCTTTTGGTAGCTTTGGGCTATCGTCCACCAGGTGCCATCAGCCAATTGTACCGGTGCACCAACGTGGTTAGGTATCCTGAAGCTGGCTTTAGCATCAGTAATAGGTTTAAAAAAGTTGCCCTGTCTTACCCATTTGGTCGAGTCGGCAGTTAAAGCACTTGCCCTTAATACATATTGCCCGCCCGACACATCGCCCGCAGGATAATAGTAATAAAAACCGTTGCGTTTGTTCATTACAGGCCCTTCGGCCCAGCTATATTGCAGTTTGGCGTTTATCCAATCAAGGTTGATAACTGAACTTGTTAGTTGTCCATCTTTGCCCAATTCCTGTAAACGGTTAACCTTTTGGCCGTTTTTAATAACCATATAGGGTTTGCCATCGTCATCAACAAAAATAGAGTTATCATAACCCAGCGAGCCTGTAGCTGGATTGGTTTCAACCTTCACCGGTTTTGACCACGGTCCTTTTGGTGAATTGGCCTTACTGAACCATTGCCCATTTGATGAAAAATATATCCACCATGAACCGTAAAAATAAGTAATTGCGCCCTGCCATATCCCTTGCGAAGGCCTATCACTTACCTGCGCCGCATTTTCGGGCATTACTACCCGGCTTATTACTTCCCAATGCACTAGGTCAGTTGAATGGTAAATAGGCAGGTAGGGGGTAAAATGAAAACTTGAGCCGCAATGGTAAAAATCATTACCAACTTTCAACAAGGTTGGATCGGGATGGTCGCCAGGTAAAACGGGGTTTAAAAATGTTTTAACCTGATTGTAATAAGCGGCGGAATCGACCTTTTTTTGCGCATAGGTTGATGTAACCGCGCCCGAACATAGAGCTATTGATAGTAATAAACGGCTGTAGTAATTTCTCATACTGTGATATTTGATAAAGTTATCCGCATAAGCGGTATGGTATTTTATAATTGGTTAAATTAATGCAGATAGTGGGGCGAGCGTTGTTGCTCAATCTGCCCCGCTAATATAATGTCAAATTAACATTTATCGTCGTAATAAATAAAAATTAAGCTATAATTGTTACAACAGTGCTAATAACCGTTTGACTGTAACCAACTATTATTATATTAGCCTTAATAAACCCATTTAAACCAACCATTTGTTATGATTAACCTGCATAAATTATTACCTGCGGCATTATTGTTTGCAGGCTTAAGCACCGGCTATGCACAGCACACCAAGCCGTTAATTACCTTAAAACCATTAGACCCTGCCTTTAACGCCCTTGTAAGCAAAAATGCCAAAGCGGATATTTTAGCAACCGGCTTTTTATGGAGCGAAGGACCGGTTTGGGTAGAGAGCCAAAAGATGCTCCTGTTTTCGGACGTGAAAGCCAATATTATTTATAAATGGACCGAGGCTAAAGGCAAGGAAGTTTATTTAAAACCGTCTGGCTATACGGGTAAAATACCGCGCGGGGGCGAGTTAGGCTCCAACGGATTAGGCTTAAGCACTAAAGGTCAGTTGGTAATATGCCAGGATGGCGACAGGGTGGTGAGCCTAATGGATGCGCCGTTGGATAAACCTACAGCAAAATATACCAGAATAGCTACCGGCTACAACGGCAAAAAGTTTGACAGCCCCAATGATTTGGCTTTTATGAGCAATGGCGATATTTATTTTACCGATCCACCTTATGGCCTTGAAAAAAACACTTTAGACCCTTTGAAAGAAGCAAAATACCAGGGTGTTTACCGCATATCAAACGGTAAAATAACTTTGTTAACCACGGCTATCAGTCGCCCTAACGGTATAGGCCTTTTTCCGGGTGAAAAAAGGTTGATCATTTCCAGTTCAGATTCGCTTAAATCCAACTGGTATGTGTACGATCTGGATAAAAACGGATTGCTTACCAACGGCAAAGTATTTTACAGTGCGCAATCAGCCACAAAACATGGTAACGGCCTGCCCGATGGTTTAAAAATTGATAAACAAGGCAACGTATTTGCTGCCGGCCCTGATGGCATTTGGGTGTTTAACAGCACCGGTAAATTGTTGGGTAAAATTTTGGTGGATGACCTGGCATCGAACGTTAGCTTTAGCGCCGACCAGAAAACTATTTATGTGACCAATAACCATAGGGTGATTAGGATTAAGTTGAGGTAGGTGGGAAAAGTAAATATTAAGAGAGCGAAATGGACATTTTTAGGTCTGGTAGTTTGTTTTACGCTATCAGCATGCGATTTTAATATTAATAATAGCCCCGGCCCGCAGATGAGTGGCACTATTAAAGAATCAAAGTCTCATGGTACTTTTATTTGCGGGTACAGGATAAAGGGAAATAAGATAAATAATATACCAATAAAAGAAATATTTGCTGAACACCAATTTTGGAGAGAAGAGGGCGTGTTTTTAAAGAAAGATATCAATTGTTGTCAATCACAATTGGTTATCGTTTCTTCTAAGCCTTTTGTACTGGATGGAGTAGGGTCTGATATTAATTGGAAGATAGTTGGCTTCGAGACACGCGGTAGTTACGTGATCACTAAAGATTATAAAACCATATTATTACCTGATTCAATTCCAATTGTAGTCGTGGCAATAAACGGGAAAGATACCAGTCAAGTTGTTCAAAAACTCACACTTTATAAAACCTTATAACCCGTACCTGTATACTGATAATAAATTTTATAATCTAATATTTAGCCTGTGGTCGGTGTTATCACCGCTCCACTTTTATGATATATAAAGCATTGTACTAACCAAACACAAAATACATGAAAAAACTATTTTTAATAACCCTTTGCCTTTTCGCCATAGCTTTAACTAAGAGCTTTGCGCAGGCAACAGCGGCCAAACCAACATCACGAACTATTGAAGATGGCGGCACCGGCCCTTATAAAGCGTTAATGATACAGGAAAGCAGCTTGCCAACGCATACTGTTTTTCGCCCTAAGGATCTGAGCGCATTCAGCACCAAAAACAAATTACCCATTATTGCCTGGGGTAACGGGGCCTGCGCCAACTCGCCGTGGGAGCATGTTAACTTTTTATCAGAGGTAGCTTCGCACGGGTTTTTAATTGTAGCTATCGGTCCAATGCCGCAGGAAGGCGAAAAAGGTCGCGGCAGCTCAACCTCATCACAAATGACGGACGCTATTAACTGGGCCATCGCGCAAAACAGCGATAAAAACAGCCCATACTATCAAAAAATTGATGTGAGTAAAATTGCGGTGAGCGGCATGTCATGCGGTGGCCTGCAAACCTTAGAGACCGCGCCCGACCCGCGTGTAACTACCCAGGTTATTTATAACAGCGGTATTTTTATTGACGCGTCTACCGCTATGGGCGGTATGCCTAATTTAAAGAAAGATCAGCTTTTAAAACTACATGCCCCTACCCTGTATATTTTGGGCGGCGACAAAGACATAGCCTATACCAACGGTATGGACGACTTTAAAAACATTAACCACGTACCTGTTTTTGTAGCCAATTTTGATGTGGGCCACGGCGGCACTTATAGTCAGCCACACGGCGGCGAGTTCGCCAAAATAGCCGTAAACTGGTACAAATGGCAGCTAAAAGGCGATGCCGAAGCCGGCAAAGTATTTACCGGCAACCCTCCGGGCATTACCAAATTTCCCGGTTGGAGATATGATAAAAAGAAGATGCCGTAAGTAATTATCACCTTGTCATTTCTTACTTCGTTTCGAAATGACAAGGTGATTTATATAAAATGCACTTAATTTCTTGGCTTAATTTCAATCTTTGCCCCTTTATTAATAAAATACGTTTTGGCTATATTGCCTTTTTTGTCTAACGTAAATTCTATCTCCTGGTCATGATCCCGCGCGAAAAAGAATTTGGTTTCTGACTCAGGTTTTAATTCCATTTTTAAATCGCCGGCACCTTCGGGTTTTAAATACAACTTGTTATTATCTTCAACCAATGCCAAATAGGTATTTCCGGATGACTGCTCTATCTGGTATTTGCCAATATATTTTTTCAAAACGGCAGGGTTTATGGTTACCTCTGTTGGGATATAAGGAATTTGATACGGTAAATTGAATAGTATTGAAGAGAGTGCCTCGCTTATACCCCCAACATCGCCTTCGTTATTTGACAATATCACTATAAAAATTTTATCGTCAGGGAAACTGCCTAAAAACGAGCTAAAGCCCGGGATAGCACCAGAGTGCGAAATGCGCTTATGGTTGTTAAATTGATCAATATTTAACCCATAACCGTAATTACCCAAATAAGCCGTGGTCATTTTTAATACCGATTCTTTAGAAATAACCAACCCGTTTAATAAAGCTTTTTGCCAATTGTACAGGTCATGCACGGTTGAAATTATCGACCCGGCGCTAAACGGAATTTCCATGGAAAAATAGTCAGCATTTTTTATCCCACTTTTTTCCGGCGAATAGCCTTTGGCGCGATATAAAAGAACAGAATCAAGGTGATTAACACCTGTGTTAGCTAAGGAAGCCTTGCTTAGTATGTTTTCTTTTATATAATCGTTATAATGCTTTTTGCTTACTTTTTCAATGATACAGCCCAACAGAAAGTATCCGGAGTTGCTGTATTGCCACTTAGTACCCGGAGAAAATGCATACGGTTGGTTTTTAAACAGTACGATAACCGAATCTCTTGTTAACGCAAGTGTATGCACTGCATTAAACCGCGGCAACGCGGTATAATCGGCAATGCCCGATGTATGGTTAAGCAGCATGTGCAGTGTTACGCTATCCCCTTTTGGATACCCCGGAAAATAAACGCTCAGTTTATCATTTAAATTCAGTTTATGCTGCTCTGCTAATTGCAAAATAGCGGCTGCGGTAAACTGTTTGGTTAATGAGCCTATCTCAAATTTTGAGGATAGGGAATTAGGCACGTTCCACTCGCGGTCGGCATACCCAAATGCTTTTTGATAAATAACATTACCGTTAACGGCTACTAAAACATTGCCGCTAAATTGCTTGATAGTGGCCTGGGCTTCCATGTATTTTGAAATGGCTGCCGGATAATTTGTTTGTGCTATACTTGTAACAGGCCATAACAAATAACTTACAAGGATAGCTGATAAGATTTTTTTCATTTGCTTTAATTTTTAATGAATAATAAATAATTATTGACAAATATAATATATTTATTGATAAACAATAAATATTTACTGATTTTAATTATTTTTTTATATCCGTAAATTGATTTGGCAATTTGTACCAATTTTCTTTCCATCTAATGAACGTTGTTAGCAATAATAATGTGGTTTTCGCCCCTTACGGGTAGTTTTTAATTATATAACGGTTATTGATTGTGTGTTTAAAACAAATATCTTTATACAGCGTACACTTAAAAAAACACCTCTATGGAAAACGAAAAAACATGGCATCAAAAACACAAGGATGAATCAAGTTTTGGTCAGCATCTGGCCGACTCGGTAGCCAGTAATATGGGATCCTGGCGGTTCATTATCATACAAACAGCAATAGTTGCCGTGTGGATGATAGCCAACGTGGTGGGTTTTATTTATCACTGGGATGTATACCCCTTTATTTTATTGAACCTGTTGTTCTCTACCCAGGCAGCTTACGCGGCACCCATCATTATGATGGCCCAGAACCGGCAAAATGAGCGCGACCGCCATCACGCCGATCAGGACTATAAAACTAATGTTGAAGCCAAAAAGGAAATTGAAGAGCTTTTACAAAAGTTAAATAGCATCGAGATAGAAAAACTGGATAAAATATTAGAATTATTGCAGCCGGACGCAGATAAAAAGTCAACAGAAAAAACATCTAAATAATAGTGTAAAAAACCTATTGTAATTAAACATATTGCGGGTAACATTGTAACTTACATTGTATACCTTAATATTAAACATATCTTATGATTTCAAGATTTTATAGGCCCTTAGCCTTAGGCGCCATTATTTTATCAATAACTACTGCCTGTACCGCGCAAACCGGGGCACCGGTAGAAACTAAGGCCCCTAATAGCGATTATAAACCCGCTTTTGCGGGGCAAACCCGCATTGGAAGCGTTAAAACCAAAACGCCATATACAGCTACCGTTATTAGTACCGGATTGAGTGGCCCCTGGGGCATGCATGTTTTACCTGATGGCCGTTTACTAATCAGTGGCAAACCCGGAAATATGCAGATAGTAACAACTGCTGGTAAAATTGATAAAGTTATCACGGGTTTCCCCGCTGTGCAGTTTGCTAACCAGGGCGGTTTATTGGATGTAAATATTGATCCCAATTTTACCCAAAACCGTATGATATATTGGACCTACGCCCAACCAAGTGACGAAGGGGCTACGCTGGCTGTTGCCAAGGGCAAACTATCCGCCGACGAAACCAAGTTGGAAAACGTAAAGGTGATATATGAAGTTACACCGCGTTATGCAGGTGCCGGCCAGTTTGGTTCGCGTTTATTATTTGATAAGCAGGGCAACCTATTTGTAAGCAGCGGCGACCGCATGGATGACGCAATCCGCGTAAAAGCGCAGGACCTGAATACCACGACAGGCAAAATATTGCATATCACCAAAGAAGGTAAACCGGTAGCAGATAATCCTTTTATTGGCAAGGCCAATGCCAAACCCGAAATATATGCCTACGGTTTTCGTAACCCCGACGGCTTTGCTATTAACCCCGCAACCGGTGACCTTTGGGAAACTGAATTTGGCCCCCGTGGCGGTGATGAGGTTAACCTGATTAAAAAAGGCGGTAATTACGGCTGGCCATATGTTACTTATGGTATTGAGTATAGAGGTGTAAAGGTATATGATGGTATACAACAAAAAGAAGGGACCATACAGCCTGTTTACTATTGGGATCCGGTAATTTCACCGGGTTGTATGCTATTTTATACCGGCAACATAGCCGAGTGGAAAAATAACATGTTTATAGGCGGATTAAGCAGCCAGTTTATTACACGCCTGGTTATTGAAAACAATAAAGTAGTAGGCGAAGAGCGTTTATTGGCTGATAAAAACGAACGCTGGCGCTGTATGGCCGTTGGTAAGGACGGTGCTATATATGCAGGTACTGATTCAGGTAAGTTGTATAGGATAGCTAAGCAATAACATTAAAACCCCTTTGAAAGCAACCGAAATTAAATATTTCGCTTACTTTATAAAGCATGATATCTTCTTCAAACCACAATTATCCTATTGACATAATCCTAAGCTTTTTTCAGGATATTGGCCTGGCCCACTTGCTGGGCCCAGTTGAGACCGGCGCGGTAATGCCCGGCCTTACCATAAAAAATGGCGTAATAGTTATAGATACGGAACAATTGTTATATCCTGGTGATATGTTGCACGAAGCCGGCCATGTGGCTACCATGCCCCCTTCAGGGCGGCACACTATGAATGGTATGTTGGGCAAAACATCTGATATGGAACAAGCGTCAGAAATCATCGCACAAGCATGGTCATACGCCGCGTGTATCCATCTTGATCTTGATCCTGCGTTGGTATTTCATGAAGCAGGTTACCGCGGTGCAAGTAAAAGCCTT
>NZ_JBDTJZ010000074.1:0-6250 GCF_039935595.1 Mucilaginibacter sp.
TCGGAGCCGACTTTTTGGCGGCTACAGGTAGTTTTGGCTTCCCAAAAATGTCGCGGTGAAAATAGCTGGTGTCATTGGGCATTTTAGGCGGGGTAACAGAAAGAAATTTTGCTTTTGTTGTGTACACAATATGTGGTTTCACCTTTATTGAAGTATCACGATTAGCGGCCAGCCACCGCTCCTGCTGTAAATCTTTTAAATCCTTAAAAGTAACTATTCGGGTTTCCAGCGTATCGGCACCCATATAAAGGGTATCGCGCTTGACTTTGTCGGGTGCTTTGGTTAATGAATCTGTTTTGTTTTTTGCTGTAGATTTAGCCTTATCTAATCCCAGCAATTTCACCGTGGCAGAATCCGGCTTTTGTTTGTTATTGCCCTTATCCAACCCCAGCAGCTTAACTGTAGCGGCGTTAGGCTTGGGCGGCGTGCCGGTTTTCTTTAATGTATCCGCTTGGGTCCCGGTAGTATCCTTTTCTTCAGTAACAAATATCAGGTATGGGTGTTGAGTTATAACAGCCCTCTCACCTTCTTTAAAATATTCGCCCAAGTCGCCCTTTATGGTCATTTTTTGTTCGTTATCATTAAAAATAACATTACGGGTGGCGCGGCCATAACCTTTAAGTTTATCGTAAAACAAACTATCACCTGTTAATGATTTTGTGCCCTGTTTATACAGGTTTTTTTTACCAAAAAAAGCCTGCTCGGTCTCGGTATTATAAGTGCCATTTTCGGTATACAACGTGTCATTATCTTTTTTGCCCAATATATGTGTAGGCCCGTAAAAGTAAGTTATACGTGTACCCGAATTATAACGCATGGTATCGGTTTTTATAATGGCATCAGGCGTGGTAGAAACCACATCGTACCTGAAATATGCATCGCGCGAGTTAGAAAAATAAAAGCCATTCTTGCTTACCAGGGTGTTATCTTTATCAACCAGTTTACCCCCACCGGTATAGTTGCCTACGCGGGTGGCTGTATTATAAACAAGGTAATTGGTGGTTAACGTAGCTGAACGGTCAACCATTTTAACATTATTAGTTAGAATGGCAATTTTGGTATTGCCATTATAGTTAAGCTTATCCGAAAAAATATTCAGCGTGTCGCCCTGGTTTATATTTACATGGCCAAAGGCATCAAAAGCATTTTGATCGGGATAAAACAATGTACTGTCTGCCCGCAGTGTAGAGTAATCCTGTTTAAAAACCCCGTTCTTAACCTTTTCAATGTTTTTGCCCTTCGGCCCCTTATACATTTCGATACTTGTAGAAGAGATCAGATCCACCCTTGACGTTTTTTTTTGCCCCATAACCCGGGCAAAAACCAATAATAACAATATACTGAGGGTGTATTTATTCACAATGGCAAAATTAGTTTTTTGTTGGGGGTTATTAAATTATAATTTTGATGTATGTTTCCTGTTAAACGTTTTACTGATTTTATAGCGCAAAACAATTTGTTTACGCCCCAAAATAAAGTTTTGGCTGCAGTAAGCGGTGGCATGGATTCTGTTTTGATGGTTCATTTGTTAAAAGCTGCCGGCTTTAACTTTGCTATTGCCCATTGTAATTTTCAACTGCGTGGTCCGGAATCAGCCGCCGATGAAGCCTTTTGCCAAAAACTTGCCCAACAAATGGAGGTCGGGTTTCATGTGGTAAAATTTGATACACAACAATACGCTGCCGAAAATAAAGTATCCATACAAATGGCCGCCCGTAACCTGCGTTACCGGTGGTTTGAACAAATAGCCCAGCAACATGGCTATACCGCTATTGCATTGGCGCATCATCAAAACGATACTATCGAAACAATATTGTTAAACCTTACACGTGGTACCGGCATCGCTGGGCTGCATGGCATTTTGCCCCAAAATGGCATGTTGGTTAGGCCCTTATTGTTTTTAAATAGAGATGAAATACAGGCGGTTATCAGCGAAAACAATATCGCCTATGTGGAGGATAGCTCAAATGCCTCAACCAAATACGCACGTAATAAAATAAGGCACGAGGTGATACCGCATCTTAAAGCACTTAACCCCAATTTGGAAGCTACGTTTGAAAATAACCTGCAACACTTTAGGGAGCTGGAGCAGCTGCTTGAACTAACTGTTGCCAACATGAGGCAGCAAATTATGATAGTAAAAGGCGATGAGGTGCATATAGCTGTACGGGGTATACAGGCACTAAAACCGCAAAGCCTGCTGCTTTATAAATTATTACAGCCCTACGGGTTTAATGAAACAACAATTGGTGATATATTAAGCAGTTTAGATAAACATGCGGGCAGGGTATTTGAATCAGAGGGCTATAAGTTGGTGCTTGATCGCGCGCAATATATTCTATCCCCTAAAAAGAAAAATACATTACAAGCGTTGTTAATTAACGAAGCCGACCATACTATACATTATGGTGCTTACAGGCTAACACTATTGCATGACGATAGCGCGTTAATCATAAAAAACAACCCTATGGCGGTAGCTATTGATGCCGCTTTATTGATTTATCCATTAACCGTCCGCGCATGGCAAACAAGCGATTATTTTTACCCGCTGGGCATGAAAACACGCAAAAAGCTCAGTGATTTTTTTATTAACCAAAAAATTGCACTGCACGAAAAAGCGGAAATACCGATATTAGTAAATGGCAACGGAGATATTATATGGATAGGCGGGTACAGACCTGATGATCGTTATAAAGTAACAAATAACACCAAAAAAGTAACTATATTCGAACTGTTTAAATTATAAATGAGCGATAAAGCAGTTTTTACCGAGAAGCAATACCTGGGCAGGGAATTTATACCTACTACCATAAGGGTGGTTTTGGCCCTGTTTTGCTTTGCCATTTATTTTTTTACCGATGAGCGCGAAACAAGCGGAAACTTATTGCTGGTAGTGGGTATAGCTATTATTGTAATATCAGTTATCCTTCGATTTATGCTGCACTTTAGCACCCGTGTGCAAAATAAAAGTATTTTTTTAGATGGGTTATGGACAGCCCGCCTGGTAAAAATAGACCTAAATAGCATTGTTAAAGCCGAAAAGGGCTTATACAGCCGCTACTTATTTAATAATCCGGTTTATAACCTGCATAGCCGGGGCACTATACGTTTTTATGCTGCCGGCAATGATGCTGTTTATTTAACAGACCGTGACGGCCTGGTTTACATCATCGGTTCGCGCCAATCAGATGAATTGTTAAAAGCCATACTGGCAGAGATGAAACGATAGCTTTTAGTTTGCAGTTTTGAGTGGGCAGTTTGCAGCAGACCATGCCAACTGCAAACTACCAACTGCTAACTTACTTCTTCAATCCAATTTCTCTTAAACGCTCATCCAGGTATTCGCCTGCGGTAATATCCTCATATTTTTTAGGGTGATCGGCATCAATGGTTGAAGGCAGTGAAGTTAGGTCCATGTTAGATACCGGGTGTAAAAAGAATGGTACCGAATAGCGCGAATTTTTCATCAGTTCGCGCGGAGGGTTAACCACCCGGTGCGTGGTTGATTTGAGTTTGTTGTTGGTTAAGCGCTGCAGCATATCGCCCACATTAACCACCAGATCCTCGCCATGTGCCTTAACCGGGAACCATTCGTTGTCGCGGGTTAGCAATTCAAGCCCGTCAGCACTAGCACCAATTAATAAGGTTATCAGGTTAATATCTTCGTGTGCACCGGCCCTTACGGCATCAGGGGGCACCGAATCCGGATCTTCAATAGGAAAATAGTGCAGCGTACGCAGTATGGAGTTGCCATTATGCACTTTATCGTCAAAATAGTTTTCGGGCAGGTTTAAATAAACAGCAATGGCCCGAAGTAAATATTTACCCGCATCTTCCAGTTTTTTGTAAACCTCAAGGGTTACTTTATTAAATGCCGGTAATTCATCAACCATCAGGTTGTCGGGATAATCTTCCTTAATTACATTGCCATCGGTTACGGTTTGGCCTATTTGCCAAAATTCTTTCAGATCGGGCGTTTTAAAACCTTTGGCAGTTTCCTTGCCCTTTCCGGTATAACCGCGCTGGCCGGCCAGTTCGGCTATTTCATATTTCTGCTTAACGCTGTCGGGTAATGCAAAAAGGGTCTTTACCTGCGCATACAGATCATCAATTAATTGTTTTGATAAACCATGATTAGTTATGGTAACAAAGCCGGTTTCGTTAAAGGCTTTACCAATATCTTCCGAAAACTTTTTGCGTGCCGCGGCATCGCCATTTATATAATTGTTTAAGTCAAGTCGTGGAATATTTACTGTACTCATTATTTTATGGGATTAAAATCAGTTAAAAAAACTAAAGATAGAATAATTTATAAACACATTATAGCTATTTACGCCGGTAAACAATTATAATAAAACAATTAACCCGCTAAACGTTTTATAGTTTGTATTGTCCATATAATAAATACAAATATTACTCAATTATAAATATTATGAAGTTTCTAAATAAAATGTGGGGTGTAGGCTTGTTAGCCCTTATGCTGATCATGGCAGCCCCCGCTAAAAGTACCGCGCAGAGTGAATATATATCCGATCAGGATTTTTATGACAATCTGGCCCCCTATGGTACCTGGGTTAATGACCCTCAGTACGGTGATGTTTGGGTGCCCGATGTTGATGGAGATTTTAGGCCCTATGCCACACAGGGGCATTGGGTATTAACCGAATATGGTAACACCTGGGTATCAGATTATCCCTGGGGATGGGCCACCTTCCATTACGGACGCTGGCGCTTTGATGATTTTTATGGCTGGGAATGGATACCGGGCTATGAATGGGCCCCGGCATGGGTTAGCTGGCGCCAGGGCGGCGGCTATTATGGCTGGGCGCCACTATCGCCGGGTATTGGTATCAGCATATCTATAGGCGGCGGCTATATTCCAAACGATTATTGGACATTTGCTCCTCAGGCCTATATTACCAGTCCTTACATATATAACTATTATGTACCACATACAAGGGTTGCTAATATAATACGCAATGCAACTGTAATTAATAATTACTATTCAAATGGTGGCAACCGTTACATAGCAGGACCACGTGTACAAGATATTGAGCGTGTAACGCGCCGCAGACCTGAAATATACCGCATTAACAATGCTAACAGACCGGGAGTTATAAATATTAATAATAATACAGTTAATATATACCGCCCTACTGTAAGGCGTGCGCCTGATGCCCGCCCTGAACGTGTGGTTGATGGTAATGCCTATAAACAACAAAACCCCGACCAACGTATCGCCCGTCGTGGAACGGGAGTTACAGCAGCTAATAATCATGATAATGCGGCAAAATTAGCCGGAGTTGCACATAGTGATGCACCCAACAATAATGTTGTGCGTGTGAATAATAACAGACCAAATAATAATCAGCCAGATAACAGGGTTGGGCAACCAGGCAACCGCGGACAACAAAACCGTCCGGGTCAAAATAATGTTCAGCCGGGCAATGCGCCCAACAACAATCAACCTGATAGCCGGGCAGGGCAACCGGGTAACCGCGGACAACAAAACCGGCCTGGCCAAAATAACCCTCAACCGGGTAATGTGCCCAATAATAACCAACCGGATAATCGCGCCGGGCAACCAGGCAATCGTAATCAACAAAATGGCCAGGGTCAAAACAATATTCAGCCCGGTAGTGTGCCAAATAATAACCAGCCCGGCCAACCGGGCAATAGGGGTTTCCGTGGCAGACCAGAAGATAGGCCTAACATTGCCCCGCCAAATAATAATGCACAACCTGTAGCACCGGCACAAGGTAACCCGGCGCAACCAGGTAATAGACGTGATAACGGGCAAGGTCGCCCCAATGGTGCGCAGTTTAACCGCCCGGCACAAAATGATGCAGCTGCCCAGCAACAGGCGGCCCAACAGCAACAGGCCCAGGATGTGCAACGCCAACAAACGATGCAGCGGCAGCAGGATGTGCAACGCCAACAACAAGCACAGCAACAACAAAATGCTCAACTTAAACAGCAAGAAGCGCAACGCCAACAATTGATGCAACAACGTCAGCAGCAGCAACAGGCTCAACAGCAAGAAGCGCAACGCCAACAGCAACAAGCGCAGCAGCAACAGAACGCACAACGCCAACAATTGATGCAACAACGTCAGCAGCAACAACAGCAACAGCAAAAGCAGCAACAAGACGCGCAACGTCAGCAACAACAGCCTCAGCAAAAGCCGCAACAGGACGCCCCACGTCAGCAGGAGCAACCGCAAAGGCAGGCCAGACCAGCAAGAGAAGCA
>NZ_JBDTJZ010000075.1:0-9736 GCF_039935595.1 Mucilaginibacter sp.
GGGCGCAAGTAACAATGATTGGAATAGTTTTCAACAGGATCCTGATGAGGGGATCAATAACCAGGGCGCGCAGGGTACCTCTGCTGTTACCTTCAACAAAACCAGGTACACTGCCTTTGATTATGGCCTGATACGCAGGATAAACATATTTTTAGCAGGCATACGGTCTGCTGCTTCACAAAAAGCGATGACTCCGGTTGAAAATGCCAACTTTGAAGGACAAGCTTTATTTTTACGTGCCTGGACCTTTTTCCACATGGTAAAAACTTTGGGTGGTATGACTATTGTAGGTGATAAGGTATTTTCATACGTGGGCAGCGATGATGTAGTACCACTTCAATTGCCACGCAACTCAGAAATTGACTGTTATCGATACATCCTGACTCAGTGCGACCTTGCTGCTACAAAGTTGACTAACCCTGGCAGCGCTAACGGAACTATTCCTGCTGCTCAAAATGTTAACGGTGCTTTGGCTAATAAATGGGCATGTAAAATGCTTAAAGCGCGTGCTGCCTTAACCGCGGCTTCAATTGCTAAATGGAATACTCCTGGCGACCCGCTTCTAAACAAAACGGATAAATTTGGCACTGTTACTCATGGTATCCCTGCAGCTAAAGCTGATACTTTTTACCTGGCGGCTTACACCGCTGCTAAAGAAGTTATTGATGCTAATGTTTACTCATTAATGAAAGGTAGCGGCCCTACTGATGTTACTGGAGCACAACAAGCATTTAGCAATGCGATTAATATAAAAGCCGGTAATACCGAAGTAATATGGACAGCGGACCGTAATATCCCCGGCATAAATACCCAATGGACTAACCTTGTAGGCCCTTTAACCGTAGCAGATGGATCTACAGGTAATGCATTGGGTGCAACAGCTAACCTGGTTGAAGCGTTTGAGAATAGAGCAGCAGTTGGAGTAGGAGCTCAGGGTATAAAAACCAGAACCGGTGCCAATGATGTTGGTGGTACAATGATTATGTATGACTTGTCAGATCCAACTAATAATCCATTTATGCAAAAGGATATCCGTTTATGGGCAACAGTTATATGGCCAAATGCTTTATTCAAAGGTGTCCCGATAGATTTACGGGCGGGTGAGTGGACCGGTAATTATAATACAGATGGTAGTCCTAAGGTTAGTGTTGTTAGCCCTCCGGCAAAAGGGACAACTACTCCTTCAATTACCAGTATAAACGGACCGGCTGAGAATAGCAGTACCACTATAAACAAAACAGGTTTTATCCCCCGCAAATGGCTTGACGAAAAAACAGGTTCAGGCCTGGGACCAAACTATAGCGATATGTGGGTGGTACGTTTCCGTTTGGCAGAAGCGTATACGATATGTGGTGAAGCCGCTTTATTAAGTCCTGCTATAGGGCAAGATGGTGCCACTTTTATTAACGTTTTAAGAAGACGCGCTTTACTTGGAGATATTCCTGCTGGTAGTTTAACATTTGATGAGGTAGTAAATGAATGTCGCGTTGAATTTGCATTTGAAGATCACCGCCTTTGGGATATGAACAGATGGAGACGGTCAGATCAATATTGGGACGGTGCAGCTAACTCACACGGTACGGCATTTGCAACGCAATTATATGCTTACGTTGTAAATATTCCGGGCAACCCTGGCGGTAATAACGGTAAATATATATTTGATAGGAAAATCGCTTACAGAAGGAGATTTATTCCGTTTTTATTTACGAGATCAGAATATTATTCAGATATGAGTACTTCCTGGTTAACTAACAATCCAAACTGGGAAAAAAATCCAGGTCAATAAATAGATCATAAAAAGTATATTATGAAAAAGATAAATAAAATAACACTTTTAATAATGTTGCTGGCTGCAGCAAGTGTGCTTGTGCAATCGTGCGGTAAAGATAATCTGTCATACCCCACATCAACATTAACAGGACATTTCCTTTACAACGGCCAACCTGTTGGATTATTGCAAACCTCACCTGATATTAACTCTGCAAATGGAACGGGTCATGCCTTGGCTTTAACCCAAATAACGGGGGCTCAGCAAAGATATAGTGTTGGAGAGATACAAGTTTATGCCAAGCATGATGGTAGCTTTACCGGTAAAATGTTTGATGGTACCTACACGGTAAGAACACTAACGTCTAAAATGCCATTTGAGGACTTTACCGGCATGCCGCTTACCATTAAAGGGGATACACAATTTGATATCCAGGTGGTACCATATTGGTGGATGACTAACCTGACAACCACGTTTGTTGGTAACGTTTTTACAGCTACGTTTAACGTTGCTAAAGTTTCTACAAATGCGGCAAGAACCTTACAATACGTACAGATAGCTGTTAGTCCAACTAATTTTGCTGATGCTGCTGCTTTTAGTGCTATACGTACCTTTAATGCTGGTACAAATGCCGGGGGTATAATAGTTCCTGCTGCTGCTGGTTCTGGTGGCGCTGTTACTGTTAAATTAGATTTGAGTACCCTTACCACTGCCGAAAAGTCAGCACTGGTAGCTCAAGGTCCGGGTGGTCATATCTGGGCTAGTGTAGCTGTTAAAACTACTGGAATAACTGATGCGTTATATTCAGATGTGATACCACTGCAGTAAACATACTACTTTAATAATCTTTATTAGAAAACCCCCGCAGGCTTAAAAGCTAAGCTGCGGGGGTTTCTATTTTTAGCCCATTGGTATGGATGCCTTAATTTTTTTGTGTGATATGGCTAAAGAAATACCCCGTTTTCATTGAGTTTTACTTTTATTCGCTTACTACCATCTTCTAACTGAAGTTTAAAAATTTTGTCTGCCTTACCCTTTTGATCATAGTAATAAACTTTGTAAACATCCTCTGAGATATGCCAGCCCGGGAAAACCTGGCTCACGGTGTTCTTCACTTCAGCAGGTAATGTGGTGTTCTTAAATTTCTCCACCGTGCGCAGTAGCTTGCCGTTTTTATTATATTCTGCCAGGATCTCACCGTCGGGTATATAAAACGAAACGTAGTAGCCCTCATAATCCTCATTATAAAATTCTGACTTTTTTATATCGTAGGTAGCCGCATTGAACTCCAACATCCTTACCGGCTGCGCCATTTCCTTATTATCGGCGGCGTTTAGGTATTTATAGGTCGACGCAACAATACTTACCTCAGGTAACATAATTTGTGCAGATGCCCGTAAAGTTGTGCCGATTAAGAGGATTACCAGTATAATAGCTAATGGTAATTGTTGCATGTCCCTCAATGTTAATAACGAATTATAACGTTTATCAATTACGTCTTTTTGCAGTTTACCGTTTGTTTTCATATTTTAATAATTAAATAAAAAGATCGTCGTATTATTAAAACAAATCTCAGGTAAACTATTCACTAAAAATATGATGTTGGTCAGCGCAGGGTATGATGATGGTCATTTGCAAACACCCGACCCGCGTGGCACAGAAGATTATAAAAAATCGTATTTTTTGTAAAAGACCGGGAAGCCGTTAGTTTTGAAGGTGGAATTTTGACGCCAAAAAGTGCCGAGGTATTACCATCAACTTAGGCCCCGGTGCTTGCCGTATATATAAACCAAATGTTCAACAATACATAGCCTGCCAATAATAAGGTTACCAAACTTATATATAAACGTATCTACGTAATAATGTTTTTAAAAAATCAATACGCTAATATATTGATTATATAAAAAGAAGAGTTATTGACCTTTAATGGTTATTTGCTAAATAACAGAGCGTTATTACCTGATTTTTTTCTTGCAGGTAATACATAGGAAAATGTTGTGGTAAGCTATTTTTTTCATCAATCTCCTTAATAACTATCAGCTTAAATCCATCGTCTTGCAAATTTACTTCTACATCGGTAAACT
Source organism: Mucilaginibacter sp. (assembly GCF_039935595.1). Classification (GTDB taxonomy): domain Bacteria; phylum Bacteroidota; class Bacteroidia; order Sphingobacteriales; family Sphingobacteriaceae; genus Mucilaginibacter. The sequence continues at coordinate 3,853 of NZ_JBDTJZ010000075.1, forward strand.
CTAAAAAAGTATGGGTAAGCGGGTACTGCATTTTATAAAAGCTCTCTTTAAAACTAAACAGCAGGGTAGTATAAAAAGCCAGTTCTTCGCCGGTATAAGAGTTTAAAAAGTCTTGTTCTGCTGGGGTATATAGCATATCCCACATGTCAGCGTTTATTTTACCGGTAGTTTCAATATCAATTCCGATGCATTTAAAATGCGAACCTAAACCAACAACTGCCCCGGTAAACTGGCCTGAATGGCTTATAGAACCAACAGCACCATGGGGCCAAAGTGGTTCATTATTTTGCCCTATGAGGATAGCTGAGGGCTTATATCCTATAGTAGCCAATGCCCTGCGCGCACAATAACGCCCGGTACTGAAATCTTTTAATCGCTTGGGCGAAAAATTTGTAGTTAATAGTTTTTCATTATCTGTAAGTTGTTCCGGCCCAATCAATTCATTAGTAAAATATTGGGAAAATACGTTGGATGAAAAGCCGGTATTGAACATTAACATGGCGGTATATAATCAAATATAGTATTTGTGCCTGCAATTAATTATTTTGCAACTGAATAACCCAATTATAATGAACCTAACTGTTAAAAAGCTAATATTGGCTACTGCTGTGGTATTTAGTGCTGCAAGCTTGTTTGCCCAAAGTTTTACCGAGGCCCAAATCTCAGGAAAAATAAAAGAGAAATTGGCGCAAATGACGCTGGAAGAAAAAATAGGTATGCTGCATGCCAACGGCATATTTACATCGGCAGGTGTGGCGCGGTTGGGTATACCCGACCTTAACAGTGACGATGGTCCGCTGGGCGTACGTGAGGATGTAAAACCCAACTGGGCATCGGCAGGATTAACCACCGATTCGGCAACTTTTTTTCCTAATGGATCGGCGCTGGCCGCTACCTGGAATCCAGCATTGGCCAACCGTTTCGGCATAGCCATGGGCGAGGAGGCACGTGCACGAAAAAAGGACATTATGCTTGCACCGGCCTTTAATATTACCCGTACGCCGTTAAATGGCCGTACCTATGAATATTATTCGGAAGACCCATTTTTGAACGCGCAGTTAGCCGTAGCCACCGTAAAAGGAATACAAAGCCAAAACGTGGCAGCGTGTATAAAACACTACGCAGTAAACAATCAAGAGGTTGACCGCAACGGCGTGAGTGTTGATTTAAGCGAACGTGCCTTACGCGAAATATATCTGCCTGCCTTTAAAGCCGCGGTGGAAGAAGGGAATGCCTGGGTACTGATGTCTGCCTATAATAAAGTACGCGGCGAGTACATGTCAGAAAACAATTATATGCTCAACACCATCCTTAAAGGCGAGTGGAAGTTTAAAGGGTTGGTTATGTCCGACTGGGGCGGTACGCATAATACTATTAATGCTGCCAATTATGGTTTGGATATCGAGATGGGATCGCGCCAGCCATACAATACCAATTATTTTGCCGACCCGTTATTGGCGGCTGTAAAGGCGGGTAAAGTTACCGAAAGCACCATTGATGATAAGGTGAGCCGCATACTTTGGGTAATGTACCATACTTCGCTAAGTGCTAATCCGCCGGCAGGGAAACTCAACACGCCCGAGCATAGTAAAACAGTTTATGATGTAGCATCCGAGGCTATTGTATTGCTTAAAAACAGCGCTAATATGCTGCCCTTAAATACCTCTAAATATAAAAGCATTGCCATAATAGGCGATAACGCGACGCAAACTTTCCATTTAGGTGGATTTGGTGCAGGTGTTAAAGCAAAGTATGAGGTTACCGCATTGCAAGGTTTAAAAAATCACATAGGCAATAAGATCGATCTGAAATTTGCTCAAGGCTATAAGGCAGATTATAAAAATAATTATCCTGCTGCCCGCAAGGAAGCAGCGAATAAACCCAATGCCGGTTTGATACAACAAGCCGTTGACGCAGCTAAAAGCAGCGATGCAGCCATCGTTTTTATTGGAGGTAACCGCGAGTATGAAACTGAAAGTGCCGACCGTAAAACACTTGAATTGCCATTTGGCGAGCAGGAACTGGTTGATGCCGTAACAGCAGCTAACCCCAACACAATTGTAGTGGTGGTAGGCGGTGCGCCGTATGATTTGGGTAAGATCAAGCAAAATAATAACACTATTGTATGGTCATGGTACAATGGGTCTGAAAATGGTAATGCTTTAGCTGATGTGCTAACCGGGAAAATAAATCCATCTGGAAAAATGCCGTTTACTTTTCCGGTTAAGTTGGATGACTCGCCTGCACATGCGCTAAAAACTTATCCCGGCGAGAACCATAAAGCTGAATATAAAGAAGGCATACTGGTAGGCTATCGCTGGTTTGATACTAAAAAAATAGAACCGATGTATCCTTTTGGTTACGGCTTATCCTACACTAATTTTAAATATGCTGCGTTGCATGCCAACAAAGCCATTTATAAGCCGGGTGACAAGGTTATAGCCACCCTAAAGCTTAAAAACACAGGCAAATTTACCGGTAAAGAGGTAGTGCAGTTATATGTAACCAAACAAGTATCAAAAGTTGAACGTGCGGATAAGGAACTAAAAGCATTTAAAAAAGTAGCCGTACCTGCAGGTAAAGAAATTACTGTTACCTTAAACCTTAATATAAATGACCTGGCTTACTACGATGAAGCAGATAAAAAATGGGTAGTTGAACCGGGAAAGTATAAATTGCTTGTCGGGTCATCATCAAGGGATATTAGGGGAGAGGCCGAAATAACTGTTAAATAATAATACGTAATTGTTACCAATGATCACTTAACTAAAAATAACATGGATATGTTTAACGAAATATTTGGCCAAGGGCGAGATCTAAACGCACTGCAAATGAGTAGCCGGGGGGTTGTGGTTTTTGTTATAGCATTGATATTGATAAGAATATCTGGCAGACGCTCATTTGGGTTACACATGCCGTTAGATAATATTATCACCATATCGCTTGGGGCGGTGCTAAGTCGTGCTATTGTAGGTGCTTCAGATTTTGTGTCGGTTATTGTGGCTTGTTTTGTTATCGTATCGCTTCATCGCTTCTTCGCCTGGCAAGTTGTAAAAAGCCCTCGGTTTAGTCGAATAATACAAGGCGAAAAAATATTGCTTTTTGAAAACGGACAGTTTATTGAAAAAAATTTAGTGCGCGCGCTAGTGAGTCGGGAAGATATAATGCCTGGCATTCGAAAAGCGGCACTAACCGAAGATATCACCAAAATAGATAAGGTTTACATGGAACGCAACGGCGAAATTAGTGCGACCAGGAAAGCGGATCATTTATAGACCTTGCTTTTCTGATTGATATTTATAATAGGCGTGATAATCGCAGAAACCAAGTTATCAACCATACTTGACAAGCCTCTGCTATTTTATAACTTAGCGGTATAAATAGTAACCCTTATAGATCATGATCAAAGACACCAACTCGCTTAATCAGGTAGCCGAATTTCATACCACTTTTAAACACCCTATACTACCCGCGCCAACAATCCCAAGCAGGGAGCGCTGCGAACTGCGTATTGCACTTTTAGCCGAGGAACTTAAGGAATTGCAACAAGCTGTTGATGATAATGATATGATAGAGATAGCGGATGCATTATGCGATATTCAATATGTACTATCGGGCGCTATACTGGAATTTGGTTTGGGCGAGAAGTTTAAGGACCTGTTTGATGAGGTACACCGCTCAAACATGAGCAAAGCCTGCAAAACTGTTGAAGAAGCTAACGCGACTATTGAGCATTACCGCAGCAAGGGCTCTGAATCGTATTATAAAGAGGTTGACGGTTTGTTTTTGGTGTACCGTACGCCGGATGATAAAACATTAAAATCAATTAACTATTCGCCGGCTGATATTAAAGGGATGCTGGCCGGATCATAGATGCTTGAAATCCTTTTTCGCGATGATCACCTTATCGCCATAAATAAACCGCATGGGTTGCTGGTACACAGGTCTGCTATTGCCGCTGATGCAGCGGAATATGCTTTGCAACTTCTGCGGGATCAGATAGGGGTGAAAGTAAACCCTGTTCATCGTATTGACCGAAAAACTGGCGGCGTATTGCTTTTTGCTTTTACTAAAGATGTAGAAATTGCCATGCAACGGCAATTTATGGATAATGAAGTTGGGAAAAAGTACCTGACCATTGTTCGTGGTTATACTCCGGATAGCGGGGAAATTGATTACCCGCTGAGAAAAGAGAACGGCACGTTGCAGGATGCGTTTACCGCCTATACTACCTTACAACTCGCCGAGCTGCCGGTGCCTTTCGGCAGTCATCAAACATCAAGGTATTCGCTGGTGGAGGTAGTACCGCAAACCGGGCGTATGCACCAAATACGTAAACACATGAGTCACATTTTTCATCCCATAATTGGTGATAGGACACATGGCTGTAATAAACAGAATAAATTATTCACGGAAAGGTGGGAGATGAGTACCATGCTGCTGCACGCTTCGCAGTTAAATTTCAGGCATCCGGTAACAGCGCAAAACATTATTATAGATGCGCCCATGCAGGATGAATTTAAGCGTGTAATGCAGTTAATGAATTGGGGATAAAGCTATCACTACAAAAAAATTAAACAAACCAGGTTTATTATTGTAGTGATAGCATGAAAAATGAACTTAATTATACCCTGAATACCGGGGATGGCAAACGTTCAATAACCATTACTACCCATAAACACGCTACCCCGGGCAGTGGATTTTACGCAAAAGGTGTTTTTGCTTTACAGGAAGACGGTACTGACTTGGGCAATATCGTATTTGATGATAATATGAAACAATGGGAATATACAGGAATGGGCAACTTAACCCATGAGGAAGCTGCCATGATAGCCGGCTATATTCAAAACAAAAGCCAACCTGCTCAATAGAAATGCCTGTTGCAGATAATAGTTTCTAATTTTACCTTTACTGCTAATCTATAATAGCCTAATTCTTAATAGACACAGGTTTAACATAAATTTATGAAAATCAATGTATTTGGCAGTGCGGTTATATGCGCGTCAATTTTAACAGGATCTGTAATTGGACAAACAAAAAGGGATGCAGTAAAGCTGATAACTTTAGATCCCGGCCATTTTCATGCCGCGCTGGTGCAAAAAACCATGCTTCCTGACATTGATGCTACTGTACATGTTTATGCGCCAAAAGGCGATGATGTACAACAGCACCTGGATAAAATTAATGCCTATAATGAGCGTAAGGACGACCCCACACGCTGGAAAGAGGAAGTTTATCTGGGTAATGATTTTTTTGATAAAATGATAGCCGAAAAGAAAGGTAATGTGGTAGTTATGGCCGGCAACAATCAAAAAAAAACCGAATACATCAAACGGTCAATTGATGCCGGGTTTAATGTGTTGGGCGATAAGCCAATGGCCATTGATAAGGCCCATTTTGAAATGCTTAAAGCCGCTTTTGTCGATGCCGCTAAAAAGAAGCTGGTTTTATATGATATTATGACCGAGCGTTATGAAATAACCAACACCCTGCAGCGCGAATTTGCCATGCTACCCCAAGTATTTGGTACATTAAAAAAAGGCACGCCTGCAAACCCCGCTGTTGAAATGGAAAGCATACATTATTTTTACAAATATGTATCGGGCAGTGTGCTTACACGCCCGGCCTGGTTTTTTGATGTTAACCAGGAAGGTGAGGGCCTGCAGGATGTAGGCGTACATCTGGTTGACCTGGCACAATGGCTTTGTTTTCCTGATAAAATTGTTAATTATAAAAGAGATATTCAGTTTAATGATGCTAAAAGATGGCCCGCTGAGGTAACATTGAGTCAATTTAGTGCTATTACCAAAATGCCCGGTTTTCCGGCCTACCTTAAAAAAAATGTAGTTAAGGATAGCATATTAAAAGTTTACGCAAATGGGTC